>DASUXZ010000066.1:0-9211 GCA_036377655.1 Gemmatimonadales bacterium | reverse complement strand
CGCGACGCCAGGAAGAAAATGCAGAACGACTGGGCGATGGCAACCGAGCAATACACCGCGATGACCCTGAGCGGCCCGGACCTCACCCGGCAATGAGCGGCCGCGGCCACCGGGATGACGAAGGTGATCCCCGCGACATAGGCGAGGGCAAGGAAGAGCTTTTCGCTCAAGCCTCCTCCGTGGAGCACATCGGCGGGCACGGTCGGAGCTCTTCCGCAATCGTTCCCGACCAGAGGTCCTGTCCGTCCCCATCGACGCCGACGAGAACGATCGTATCATAGCCGTCCGGATGCCGCGCATTATAGTACCGCACCCCCGCACACCCCGGCTGCGCCAGCATCTTGTCGAGCACGTCCCGGTCCATGTACCCCCCGTGCACCCCGCCCTTCCGCCCGGCGCGCCAGCCCTGGATGTACTCGCGCGCCTTTGCGCGGGAGATTTCGTGCCGCCCGGCACCCGCCATGGATCACCTCTGCGATGAAGGGAAGGAAGACGTCCGGAGGATAAGGCGAGGCGGTGCGCCTCGTAAGGTCCGTCAGGCCGCCGGAGGGCCGGCCAGCGCATGGCCCTCCCTGAGCAGCGCCCGGAGCACGAGGTCGCACACGTCGGACACGGTGCGGGCGCAGAAGAACGAGATGGCCGCGAGCTCCACGCCGAACAACTCCTCGAGCGCGAGGCGGTACTCTCCGATGTCCGCCTGGTCCCAGCGGACGTCGCGGTAGAGATGGGTGGCGAGCGTGAGGCGGCTGAACTGCCAGGTCCCGGTGAAGGCGACGATCAGGCTCTTGGCGTACAGCTCCACCTCGTCCCGCGTCCAGTCCCGGCGGGAAGTGGTGGCGCCCTGGGCAATGAGGACGCGCAGGTCGCGCCTGACGGCGTGCGTCACGAGCAGATCTCCGGGGGTGGCGGTGCCGAGACGCCACTATAACACCCGGACGACCTCCTGTCGCCTAGGATTTTCCCTAACTAGAAATTTGACACCCCCGGAAATCGGGACCGAAGCCGAGCCGTTGGGCTCCGCGAGCCACCCCAGGCGCACGGTGGCGGAACGGAAGCCCGATCAGGAGGCGGACACCCGGGCGCGGAGGACCCGCACCGGCACCCCGCCATTGGAGGTCGCAAGGAGCTGCTCGAACGGTAAGCGGGTTGCCGCCTCGAGGACGGGATGGGCCGAGAGCAGCACCACGTCCCACCCGGTGAATGCCCCGCGCGCCACGTTCCCGAGCTGGGCGTAGAGGTCACGGAGCCGCGCGCGATCGCCGATGCGGACGCCGTAGGGCGGGTTCGTGACCAGGAGACCGGCATCTCCGGGCCGCGTCGCCGCGCTGAGCGATACGCGGCGGAAGTCCACATCCGCGCCGACGCCCGCGCGCACGGCGTTGGCGGCGGCCGCGGCGACCGCACCCTCGTCCCGGTCGGAACCGACGATCGGAACGGTGGCACGATCGAGGACCTCCGCAGTCGCCCGGTCCTTCACCTCCCTCCACCGCGCCGCGTCGAAGGCGGGCCACCGCTCGAGGGCGAAGGTGCGCCGGAGCCCGGGCGCGATGCGCCGCGCGATGAGCGCCGCTTCGATCGGGATCGTGCCGGAGCCGGCGAAGGGATCGAGCAGCGACCTGCCCCCGTCCCAGCCCGCGGCGAGCAGCATCGCCGCGGCGAGTGTCTCGCGGAGGGGCGCTTTCGCCGTCGCCTGGCGATAGCCGCGGCGGTGCAGCAGCTCCCCCGAGCTGTCGGCGCTCACGGTGAATTCGTCCCGGACCGCCCGCACGACGATGAGCTGCGCCGATTCGTCGGCATCGGTGCGGACGTCCCCGGCCACGTGATCCGCCGCGCGGGCGAGCCGCTCCGCGATGCCACCCTGATGATAGAGCTTCGACTTGCGGCTCGTGACGGCAAAGCGGATCGCCGATCCGCGGGGCAGAACGTCGCTCCACGGGAGACGGAGCGCGTGGCGCTCGAGCTCGGGAAAGGTGCGGGCGCGGAAGCCGCCGATGCGGATGAGGACGCGCGATGCGGTGCGGAGCCGGAGGTTCGCCGAGTACAGCGCCTCGTCGCTTCCCCTGAACGACACGCCGCCGGGCTCGAGCTCGCCGGGCGCGATCCCGATCGCCTCGAGCTCGCCGGCGGTGAGCCGCTCGACCCCCGGGTGGGTCACGACGAAGCAGTCGCGCTCGGGTGCTCCCATGCGACGGAAGCTACACCGGGCTCCACCGCATTCAGCGTCGCGGCCAGTAGACCGCGATCCCGTCCGGCCCGTCGCCGGTGGCGAAGCGGCGGAGCTCCCGGCCCGTCGCCAGGTCCACCATCGCCGCCTCGTTCGTGCCCTGCAGCGCCACGAACGCGTACGCGCCGTCGCGGGTGATCGTCGATCCGACCGGCTCCTGGCTCTCGCCGCCGATCCCGAAATCCACGGCGGCCCGCTCCTCGCGCGTCGCCACGTCGAACAGGCGGACCACGCCTCCCATCGGCCCGGGGACGACGGCGGTCTTCCCGTCCGGCGCAATGGCGATCCGGTAGGGAAGTCCCGGCGCCATGAGCGTGTCCACCGCCTTCCAGCTCCGCGTGTCCACCACCGTCACCGTGTGCCGGTCGTTGCTGCCGACCCAGACCTCGCGGCCATCGGGCGTCACGGCCACCCCCTCCGTCACGCTCGCGACGGGCAGCGAGCGCAAGGTCGTTCCCGCGACGAGGTCGAGCTCGGTGATCGTGCCGTCGGGCACGTTCGCCGTGTAGCCGCGCCGGCCGTCGGCCGTCACCGCGACCATGTGCGATCCCCGCGCATTGGTGGGAATCACGTGCCTGATCCCGCCGTCGAGCCGGACGACGAGCACCGCCCGGCTCGCCTCCACGGTCACGGCAGCGAGCGAGTCGCCCGGGAGGACGACGACGCCATGGGGACGGCGGTACTCGCCGAGGTCGATCGTGCGCGCCACCGTCCGCGTGGCGAGGTCCACGATCGTGAGGCTGTTGCCGGGCGCCTGGTCGCCGTAGTTGGCGACGACGGCGCGCCGACCGTCGGACGAGACGGCCACCTCGTGCGGGCCGACGCCGGTCGGCACCGTCCCGAGCAGCCGTCCGGTCTCGACCTCGATGATGGACAGGGTGTGCTCCCGCTTGTTGGCGACGAGCAGCAGGGCGCCGTCCGGGGCCGGCGCCGGCAGGACGCCGGTGGCCAGGACGGCGAGCAGCAGGCAGGACATGGGGGCATCTCCGTTGGGTGCGGACCAACCCCACGGACGAAGGGATGGGATGGCGGGTTTCGGGCAGGAAGAAGGCGGGCACCACGCGCCCGCGGCACCCGCCTCGATCCGCCCCCCGAAAGCTACTCCTCGGCGGCGGCCCCGGCTGCGACGGCGGCTTCGTTGATGCCGCCTTCCGCGAGCTCGGACAACTTCTTGTCGGTGGCCTCCTCCTCGTCGAGCGTCTGCTGGAGCAGCTTCGCGGCCTGCGTGTACCCGAGCAACTGTGCATAATTGCGCACGCAGCCGTACGCCGCGATCTCGTAATGCTCGACGCGCTGGGCGGCGGCGATGAGCGCGGCGTCCATGACGGCGGGCTCGGCCTCCTCCTGCATCATCTCCTTCCCTTCCTCGATCAGGCCTTCCATCCCGACGCACTTCTTTCCGGTGCCCTTCTTCTCGAGCTCCGCGAAGATGCGATCGAGTCGCTCGAGCTGCTTTTCCGTCTCCGCGAGATGCCGCTCGAACGCCATCCGGAGCTCCGGCGACTCGGCCGCCTTTGCCATGCGCGGAAGCGCGCGGATGATCTGCCGTTCGGCGCTGTGCAGGTCCTTCAGCTCTTCGACGAACAAGTCGTGCAATGAGTCGAGGCTCATGTCGGTTCTCCCATCTGGTGCGGTGTGATGCGGTCCGGCCGGTTCAGAGCCCTCAGCTTACGGCGAAGTACCGGCCACTGCGGTGAGCGCAATCACCCGGCGCGGCGCACCTCGCGCGGCGCCTTGTCGTCGCGGAGGCCGAGGAAGCGCGGGTGGCGCAGGCGGTCGTCGTGGGTCCATTCCGCGAAGCCGATCTGCGCCACGAGCGAGGGGGAGGCCCAGTGGGCCCCTCGCTCACGGGGCGGGGCTCCGCCGGTGAAGGGAGACGTCCGCCGCTCCCGCCGCGCCAGCGCCGCGCCGAGCGAGCGGAGGGTGAGCGTGTCGAACCCCGTCCCCACCTTTCCCGCGTAGTGGAGCAGGCCCTCCTCGTCGAAGTAGCCGACGAGGAGCGCGCCGAACGCCTCGCGCGAGCCGGCCGGATCGGTCCATCCGCCGATCACGAACTCCTGGGTGTTCACGCACTTGAGCTTGACCCAGTCGCGCGAGCGGCCGCCCGTGTACCGGCTCGCGGCCCGCTTTCCGATGAGCCCTTCGGCGCCGTGGCGGCACGCGGTCCGGTAGAGCTGCTCGAATCCGCCGTCGAACGACGGGGTGATGCGGATCGGCCCACCCGGCGTCACCGCCTCCTCGAGCGCGGCCCGGCGCTCTGTCAGGGGGAGCTTCCGCAGGTCCCTGCCCCCGAGCATGAGGCAGTCGAAGAGCCAGTACTCGACCGCCACGCCGGTCCGCCGGGCCCGCGTCGAATCGCGCAGCTGCATCCGCTGCTGGAGGAGGGAGAAGCTCGAGACGCCGGTGGCGGGGTCGATCGCGACGACCTCGCCGTCGAGGACGGCCGGCACGCGCACGGCCGCGAGCAGCGCATCGGCGATCTCGGGATAGGCGGACTCGAGCGGCTTCCGGTTGCGCGAGAAGAGCTGCACCGCCTTCGCGGCGCGCACGGCGATGCAGCGGACCCCGTCGAGCTTCGGCTCATAGACCCACCCGGCCGGCAGTGCCTTCGGCTCCACGAGCGTCGCGAGCATCGGCTCCATCCAGGCGGCGGGCACCCTGGCCACCGGCGTCACCCGGCGCGAGCGGCGGCCGAGGCCTCGAGGAGCGCATCGAGGTCGGCCTTGGCGTCGAGGATCCCCGCCCACGGATCGCCCCGGGCCGCCACGTGCTCGGCGGCGGTGAGGATGGTGAAGTCGGTCGGGTACACCTGGTCGAGCTCCTCCCAGGAGAGGGGCATCGAGACCGTCGCCTGCGGGTGGCGCCGGGGCGAGAACGCCGCTGCGAGCGACTTGCCGCGCACGTTCTGGTTGTAGTCGAAGAACACCTTGCCGGTGCGCTTGTCCACCGCCCATTCGAGCGTCACGTCCTTCGGCCGGCGCGCGGAGAGGAACCAGCCGATCGTCTCCGCCATGGCGCGGGCCTCGTCGAACGTAAAGCGGCGGACGATCGGCGCATAGAGGTGCAGGCCCGTGCGGCCCGACGTCTTCACGAAGACGGTGAGCCCGACACTCTCGGCGATGGTCCGCACCTCGTGCGCGAGCTCCCGCACCCGGTTGAACCCCCGGCGGTGGAGCTCGGGCTCCGCGCCCTTCGCTTCCTTGCCGGAATAGACGTAGGAATCGAGGTCGAAGACGAGGAAGTCGGGATAGTTGAGCCGCGAGCGCTCGAGCGTCGCCTCCGACTCGCCGTAGTCGACGCCGAGGCGCCTGCCGTCGGGCGGGGCGCCGGTCCGCGAGAACCAGACGTGCAGCTCGAGCGCCGCCTGCTGCCCGAGCCAGAGGAGCGTCGGGAGGTTCTCGACCGTGAGGTAATCGCGCGAGGCGCCGCGGTCGCTCGACCAGATGCGCACCGTCTTCACGAAATCCGGGCGGCGCTCCCAGACCTTCTGGTAGAAGCTCTGGCCGCCGATGCCCTCCGGAAAGCGCGTCACGAAGACGGGGCGCCCGCGCACGTGCTCGAGGAGGTGCGGCGCGATGCGCGCGTAGTAGCGGAGCAGGTCGCGCTTCGTGAGGGCGGCGCGGCCGGCGCCAGCGGGCCAGAGCGGCTTCCCGAGGTTCGTGAGCGAGAGCGTGGCGCCGCCCACGGACAGGATCATGTGGTCGGCCGGGGCGGCGAGCTGTTCGAGCACCTCGCTCGTGACGGCGCTCTCGCGGGCGCGGCCCCGGGCGGCCGGCCGGCGGTTCACCCTCAGCCGGCCTTTCTCGTGGTGCCGCCCTTGCGCGCGCGACGTGGCGGCGCAGCACGCCGGCGCGGCTTCGCGGCGGCGCCGGCGCCCTTCCGCGCGGCGGCGACGCTCCGGGCGAGGGCGTCGGCGAGGTCGATCACCTTCGAGTCGCGGACCGGCGGGGACGTCACCACTTCCTTTCCTTCGAGCTTGGCCTCGATGAGCTCGCCGAGCGCCTCGCGGTAATGGTCGCGGTACTCCTCCGGCTCGAAGGGCTTCTTCAGGAGGTCGATGAGCGCGAACGCCATCTCGAGCTCGCGGTTGTCGATCTTCACCTTCGTGAGATCCACCTCCGGCTCGAGCTGCACCTCGTCCGGGTAGTAGAGGGTCTCGAGCATCAGCGTCCCCTCCTGGCTCCGGATCGAGCAGAGCTGCTCCTTCTTGCGCATCGTGATCGTGGCGATGCCGGTGAGGTTCTTCTCGTCGAGCGCCTTGAGGAGCAGGGCGTATGCCTTCTCGTTCCGCGCGTCGGGCTCGAGGTAATAGCTCTTCTCGTAGTAGACCGGATCGATCTCCTTCGAGGCGACGAAGGCGGAGATGTCGATCGTGTGGCGGCTCGGCAGGGGGAGCTGCTCGAAGTCCTCGTCGGTGAGCGTCACGTACTTCCCCTTGGCGTACTCGTAGCCGCGGACGATCTCCTCCCACGGCACCTCGACCTCGTCGGTGGGACACCACCGCTTCTGCTGGACCCGCGTCCCGCACGTGGCGTGGATGAGGTTGAAGGAGACGTCCCTGGCACTGGTGGCGCTGAAGAGCTTCACCGGGATGTTGACCATCCCGAACGAGATCGCTCCACTCCAGATCGCTCGGCGGGCCATCGGGCCTCCCCGTTCAGTGTTGGCATTTATGTGGAGGACCTGCGGTCAGAAATCACGTGCGCGGCACCTCTTACCGCGGGCTGACCCCCGATCCACGCGATCCCGCCGTTCTCCACAGCTCATCCACAGCCCATCCACACGATTATCCACATAAGTCCATGTCCTGTATGGACTTACGCGAACCGAAGATGCCGGGAAACGAGGCGTGATACCGTGCCGGGAATCACACGCTCCTGCATCCGGCCCGGGCGAGGGGACGTGGACTGGCGGGGCGCGGTCGGATCGGAAGGGGTGGGCGTGGCGACGGTCGGAAGGTGGCGACGGTCACCGAGCGCGAAGCTGTCGCCGGCGATACTGGAGGCGTCGATCGGAAGCAGGCCGACCTGCGACACCCAGCGAGTGAGGTCTCATGTCCTTCGGACTCTACTTTCTCGGTTTCATCCTGGTCATTGCCGGCGTGGCGTGGGCGCTCGTCACGGCCGGGGTGCCGCTGCTCTACGTGATGATCGCCTGTCTCATCCTCCTCGGCCTCGGCATCATGAGCGCCGTCACCCGGACGCGCCCGAAGGACCCGCCGGCGCCCTGAGGCCGGCTCGCCGGGTCCCTCGCGCCCCGTCGCCTGCCGGCAGGCGCGTCAGCGGAGCCAGTTGACGAAGAAGGTGATGATGATCGCGTTCGTGAAGTCGATGAAGAACGCGCCGACGAGCGGCACCACGAGGAATGCCCGTGGAGCGGGCCCGAACCGCGCCACGAGCGCGCGCATGTTGGCGACGGCGTTGGCCGTCGTCCCGAGCACGAAGCCGACGAAGCCGCTCGACATCACCGCCGAGTCGTAGTCCTTCCCCATGATCACCCACGAGAGCGTCACCGCGAAGGCGAGCACCACGAGCACCTGGGCGGCGAGGATGACGAGCAGCGGCGCCGCCACGCCGGCGAGCTGCCACGGCTGCAGCGTCATGAGGGCAACGGTGAGGAAGATGTTGAGCGCCAGGTTGCCCACGAACTCCATCGCCCGCTGGTCGATCCGGAAGAAGCCCGTCGCGTCGTCGATGTTCCGGAGGACCGCGGCCACCATCATCGCGCCGATGTAGGCCGGGAGCGTCACGCCGAGGGACCCGATGAGCGGGCTCACGACGCTGCCGATCCCCATCGCCACGGCGAGGACGATCATGTTGCGGACGAGCGCCGTGTCCTCCTGCTCGACCTCCACGACGATCGTCTCCGGCCGCGCGTCGAGCTCCGCCGCCATCTCCCCGGGCGGCGCGCCCTCCGAGCGCAGCCGGTGCCGCCGCACGAGCCACGTTCCCGCCGGCCCGCCGGTCAGCCCGCCGAAGACGATCCCGATCGTCGCCGCCGCGAGCGCGAGGGGTGCCGCGCCCGCGAGTCCCGCCTCCTCGAATACCGGAGCGAAGGCCATGCCCGTGGCGGGGCCCCCGACGAGCGTCACCGAGCCGGCCATGACGCCGAGCAGGGGATGCTCGCCGAACGCGCGGGCGATCCCCATGCCGAGGAAGTTCTGGACGAAGCAGAAGGCCGTGGCGAGGAGGAGAAAGACGCCGACCTGGATCCCGCCCGCGCGGAGGAGCGCGAGGCTCGCGCTCATGCCGATCGACGTGAAGAACGCGACGCTCAGGAGGGACTGCGCGCTCGTGTCGAGCGTGAGCCCGTAGCCGGCCTGCCGCCCGCCGAGGACGAGGAGGGTGAAGAGCAGGCCGCCGATCACGGCCGCGGGGATGTTGAGCCGGTCGAGCCACTCGACCCGCCGTCGCAGAAGAATGCCGCCGAAGTAGACGACGGCGGCGAGGGTCAGGGTCTGGAGGAGGTCGAGCTCGAGGGTCCGGTCCATTGCACTATGATGGATGGGGCCGGCCGGTTCGGCCAGTCGGCGGCGCGCCGCCGTGTTCGCCGCTCAGTCCGGATCCCGCGCCAATCGCTCGAATCGAGGGTTCCCCCGGAGTGGCGCGAACGTCGGATCGATCCGGAGCCAGCCCGGCGAGAGGAAGTACGGCAGCTTCAGCAGCGGCTCCAGCTGGTCGAGCGCCCGGTCGGGCTCGCCGACGAGTATGTAGATGCGGGCGAGCTGATGCTGCTGGTAGGGACCATCCTCCCCGTCACGGCTGATGGGGAGAAGATCACGGCCTCGCTCGCCTGCGCGGATCGCTTCGGTCCGCCGCCCGAGGTAGGCGAGCGCGACTCCGAGGAGGGAGTGCGACTGCGCGTCGTCCGGCGCCGATGCCGTCCTCTGTTCCAGCGCGACGCGCGCCGAGTCGGCGAGTGCTCGCGCGCGACCCATGTCGCCTCGAATAGCGGCGACCTGAGTCAGCGAGAGGCCCCAGCCGCCGA
>DASUXZ010000065.1:0-6697 GCA_036377655.1 Gemmatimonadales bacterium | reverse complement strand
GCTCCCCGTCGTGATCCCGGAAGGACAGCTCCCCGAACGGCACCAGGTCGAGCCCGGCGGTGTCCGCCGCCGCGAGGCACCGGTACCGGTGGGGCTCGTAGTTCCCCTTCGCGTTGGGCTCGCTGATGGCAAGCACGCAGGCGCCGAGGCGCCCGATCGAGGCGGTGTCGTTGACCGAGATCGTGAGCTCGATGGAGGTGGGCTGCTGGACCGAATCCCGGAAGACCGTCACCCGGCGCAGGGTCCCGAGACGAACGCCGTCGAGGTCGAAGGGCACGAATGCGAGCGGGAAGGTGATCGGCCCGGTCCCCTCGGCGATCTCCTCGACGTGCGACCGCCCCATGTCGAACAGCCGCACGAAGAACATGCCCACGACGAAGATCGCCGCGGCCCCGAGTGCGATTTTCAGCCAGTAGCCACGCATGTGACCGCCCCCATTCAGGTCCGGACTCCGGATGTCTCAACTAGAAACGTAATGGAGCCCGGCCAGGTTTCACTCCCCCCTCCCGGAGGGGTGTAAGTTCCATCTCGCCGCCCTGCGAGCCCGTTCCCGCGCCCCGGACGCCCGTGATCGAAGTCGCCTCCCTCACCAAGCTTTACGGCAGCGTGGCCGCCGTCCGGGACCTCTCCTTTGCGCTCGGGCCCGGCGAGGTCCTCGGCCTCGTGGGGCCGAACGGCGCAGGGAAGACCACGACCCTCCGGAGCCTCGCCGGTATCCTGGTGCCGACGGCGGGCACGGTCCGCATCGCCGGGTTCGACCTCGCGCGGGACCCGGTCGCCGCCAAGCGGCACCTCGCGTTCATTCCCGACGAGCCGCACCTGTTCGATCACCTCACCGTGGAGGAGCACCTGGCCTTCGTGGGCCGGCTCTACGGCGTCCCCGACGCAGCGGCGAAGGGCGCCCGGCTGCTCCAGGAGCTCGAGCTCGCGGAGCGGCCGAAAGCCTTCCCGAGCGAGCTCTCGCGGGGGATGAAGCAGAAGCTCGCGATCGCCTGCGGGCTCCTGCACGAGCCCACCGCGCTGATCCTCGACGAGCCGCTCACCGGCCTCGACCCCCTCGGCATCCGCCGCATGAAGGCGACGATCATGCGGCGGGCCAACGAGGGGGCCGCCGTGATTTTGAGTTCGCACCTCCTCCACCTCGTGGAAGAAGTCTGCACCCGCGTGCTGGTCCTCCGGCGGGGAAGCGTCGTCGCGGAGGGAACGATCGCCACGATCACGGCCGCGCGGCCCGAGCTCGCGGGGCGGTCGCTCGAGGACGTCTTCATCGCGCTCGTGGGCGACGGCGGCGAATGAGCGCCCGGGCGCTCGGCTTCCTCGTCATCCGGAGCGTCCGGAACCGGTTCCTCCGGCAGCTGCGGCGCGTGCGGAGCCCCCGCTACGCCTTCGCGCTCCTCGCCGGCCTCGGGTACCTCGCGCTGCTTCTCGGAAATCCGCGGCGCCAGCCGAGCTTCGCGAACTTCCCGACCGCCGTGATCGAAGTCCTCGTCGCGTCGGGCGTGCTCTTCGTGGTGGCGTGGTCCTGGCTGTATGCGCACGACCGGAGGGCGCTCACCTTCCGCACCGCGGAGGTGACGTTCCTCTTCCCCGCCCCGCTCGCGCGGCGCACGCTCATCAACTACAAGCTCCTCCGCGCCCAGCTCCTCATCCTGCTCAACACCGCCATCTGGACCGTCCTGCTCGACGCGGGACGCGTCGGGCTTCCGCTCGGGATGCGAGCGGTCGGGGTCTGGTGCGCGCTCAGCACCCTGCAGATGCACCGGCTCGGCGCGACGCTCGTCCGGACCTCGCTCGGCGACCACGGCTGGTACGGTCTCCGCAACAGCCTCGTCTCCGCGATCGTGGTCATGGCCGCCGCGGTGCTCGTGCTCGGCGCGGCGATCCAGGCGGCCCCCGTGCTCGGCACGATCGGCGGGTTCGACGACGTGGCGCCCGCGATCGCGGCGATCGCCGAGCTGCCGCTCCCCGCGATCGTGCTCGTGCCGTTCCGGGCGCTCATGGCGCCGCTCTATGCCGAGTCGCCCGCGGCATGGTGGCGCGCCATCGGGCCCGCGCTCGTGCTCCTCCTGCTGCATTACCTCTGGGTGATCCGCTCGGAGGCGGCGTTCGAGGAGTCGGCGGCCGCCGCATCGTTCGCCCGGATGCGCGAGCTCGCCGAGCGCCGCACCGGCGGCGCTGCCCGCGCAGGCGGCTATTCCGCGCCAGTGCTGCCACTCCGGCCGGGCGGTCCGCCGGCCGGCGCGATCGTGTGGAAGAACGTCGCGATGATCCTCCGGCGCCGGCGAGCGCGGGTCCTCGGATTTGCGCTCTGCGTGAGCATCCTCGGCGCCGTCGCCGCGCGCGAGGCCGCGCCACGCTTCGCGGCGACGGTCGGGACGCTCCTTCTCATGTGGGCCGGCCTCCTCGTCACCATCGGCCCCCAGTGGGTGCGGAACGACCTTCGCTCCGACCTCGCGCGGCTCGACCTCCTCCGGAGCTACCCGCTCGACGGCGGCTCCGTCGTCCGCGCGGAAAGCGCCGGCTCCGCGATCATCGTCACGCTGCTGCAGCTCGCGATGTCGGCGGTCGCGGTCATCGCGCTCTGGCGCGAGCCGGCGTGGGCGCTGGGCGAGCCGGCGCACGCGGCCCTGCTCGTCGCCGGCGTCGTCGTGCTGCCGTTCGTCAATTACGTCGGGCTCATGCTCTTCAACGGTGCCGCGCTCATCTTTCCCGCCTGGGTCACGCCGGGCTCCGGCCGCGGCGGCGTCGACACGCTCGGGCAGAACCTCCTCACGGCGGTCGCCTACACGATCGCCCTGCTGCTCACGCTGATCGTCCCCCTCTGCATCGCGGCCGTCGCCTGGGCCATGGCGGGCGAGGGCCCCTGGGCCGTCGTGCCCGCCGCTGCTGCCGCATCCGCGACGCTGGCCCTCGAGGCGTGGCTCCTGTCCCTCTGGCTCGGCGGCGTCTTCGAGCGGCTGGATCCGCCGCAGGCCGGCATCGAGTCGGCGATCTAGGGAACCGGCCGGTCGAGCCCGAACAGCTCGGCGTCGGGATGCGGCGTGCCGCGGCAGAGGTCGAGCAGGATGCCCGAGGCGAGGACGCCGAAGGTGATGCCGTTGCCTCCGTACGCGAGCGACGCGAACGCGCCGGGCAGGCCCGGCACCCGGCCGATGTACGGCATGCCATCCGGCGTTCCGGCAAAGACGCCCGCCCACGCACAGTCCGCGGTGAGCTCGAGCTCCGGAAAGACCCGTCGCGCCGACGCGATGAGCGCTCGCGCCTTGTCCTCGATGCGCGCGTCGCGCCGGGCGGGGTCCGCGACGGGCTCGTCGGCGCCGCCGACGATGATGCGCCCGTCGGCCAGCGTGCGGAAGTAGAGATAGGGGCGCGCGGTTTCCCAGATGATCGCGCGCCCGGGCCACGGCGGGTCGCGACCCGTCGGTGCGGTCGCGAGGGCGTAGGTGCTGGCGAGGTTTACCTTCGGTGCGGGAAGCGCGGGCGCAAATTCGTAGCCGGTGGCGAACACCAGGCTGCGGGCGCGCAGCGTCGCGTGCCCAGCCGTACGCAGCACGAGCTCGGCTCCTGCCTCGACCGCGACGACTTCCGATCGCTCACCCGTGCGGATGCGTGCCCCGTGTGCGGCCGCACTCTCGAGCAGCCGGAGGGTGAGGGTGTAGGCGTCGAGCTCCCCGCCGAGCGCGGAGAGGATGGCGCCGGGCCGGTCGATGCCGAAGCGCTGCAGGAGGTCGCGCCGGTCGAGCAGCTCGACTTCGATGCCGAGGCCGGCGCGCGCCTCGTACTCGCGCCGCAGGGCGGCGAGCTCGGAGGATTCCGTGGCGAGATAGAGGCTCTGGCGGCGCGCATAACCGGCGCGCTCCCCCAGGAGGTCGAGTACCTCCTCGAGCTCGTCGAAGGCCCCGACGCAACGACGATACGCGCGGTCGGCGGCCTCCCTGCCGACCAGGTCGCGCAGCTCGCTGAGCGGCGTGTCCAGCTCGTACTGCAGGAGCGCGGTCGAGGCCGCCGTGCTCCCGAGCCCCGCTTCTCGGCGGTCGAGGAGGAGCGTGTCGAACCCCTCGCGCGCGAGGCGCCAGGCCGCGAGCGCGCCGGTGATCCCGCCACCGATCACGACCACTTCGGCACGCGCGTCCCCCTCGAGATCCGGCCATGCGGCCTGCTCGCCCGCCTGCAGCACCCAGAAAGGGCAGCCAGAGCGGAGGTCCACGTCAGCCCCGGGGGTGGAACTGCTTGTGCACCGAGCGGAGGTATTCGCGATCGACGTGCGTGTAGATCTGCGTCGTGGACAGGTCGGCGTGGCCGAGCATCTCCTGTACCGCGCGAAGGTCGGCGCCGCCCTCGAGGAGGTGGGTCGCAAAGCTGTGCCGGAGCGTGTGGGGCGTCACCGGCTTCGCTATGCCGGCGGTCTCCGCGGCCCGGCGCACGATCCCCCACGCGCCCACCCGTGAGAGGGGCTCGCCGCGCGCGTTGAGGAGCAGTCGCCCGCGGCTCGCGCCCCGATCGAGCTCGGGGCGGAGCTGGTGCAGGTAGACCGACACCACCCCGATGACGCTCCGGCCGAGGGGCACGAGCCGCTCCTTGCTTCCCTTTCCGAAGATCCGCACGAGCTGCTCGCCCGCAAGGAAGTCGGTGAGCGCCATGCTGCACAGCTCCGAGACCCTGAGGCCCGCGCCGTAGCCGAGCTCGAGCAGGGCCCGATCGCGCCAGGCGAGCCGATGGTCCTCGGCGCCGGGGGCCGCGAGCAGCGCTTCGACCTCGGACACGGAGAGGGTTTCGGGGAGCGTGCGCCAGCGCGTGGGGCTCTCGAGGCGATCGCTCGGGTCCGTGGAGACGATCCCTTCCCCGACGAGGAACCCGAAGTAGGTGCGGATCGCCGAGGTGCTCCGCCGGATGGACGACGGGCTGAGGCCGAGGTCCTTCTGGAGGTAGACGAAGTCGCGGAGGTGATGCCGGGTCATGGCTGCGGGATCGCCGACGCCTTTCGACAGCGCGAACTCGCCGAGGCGGCGGAGATCGCGCAGGTAGGCGGCGATCGTGTTCTCGCTGCTTCCTGCCTCGAGCGCGAGATAATCCCGGAAGAGCTGCAAGCGGAACGCCGATTCGATCCGCTCGCGGAGCTCCGCGATCATCCTCCGCCGCTCCGCACTCGGCGCTCCACGTCCGCCACGTCCGCGGCGGTGAGCCCGAGGAGCTCCGCCGCCCCGGAGAGCAGCCGGTCACCCGCGGCCGTGCCGGGACCCTCGGCGAAGGCGACCTGCCAGAGGCGCTCGACGAGGGCGAGCCGACGTTCGTGCGCAAAATGCTCGACGATGCGCCGCCGGTAGCCGGGCAGCTCCTCGCGCTCGGGATGCTCGCTCGCCGTGACCGCGCTCGCCGGTGGCGGCGTGAGGCCCCAGCGCATCCGGAGGTGCGCTTCGACCTCGACCCGCTCCGCCGGCGTCAGCCCCTCTTCCGTATACGCGAGCTCGAGCAGGACGAGCGCAGCGGAGCGCATCGCCTCGCGCGCCGCTTCCTCCGGGTCCTGCGCGGCTGCCGCCGGCTCGCGGAAGGCGCGCGAGAGGGCCCCCCAGAGCGGCTTCCGCGCCGTCCGGCGGCGGCGGACGATCACCACGACGACGATGACCGCGGCGACGGCGAGCGCGACGAGGCCGAGCGTGCGGTTGAGACTCCCGAGCATGCGCTCGATCTGCGCCCACTGCGAGCCGATCGCCGCGCCGAGGAGCGCGACGCCCCCGTACCAGATCGCCGAGGCGATCCCCATGGGAATGAGCGCGCGCGGCGCGGAGAGGTTGACGAGTCCCGCGAACGGGGCCACCACGGCGCGGATCCCGGGGAGCACTCGTCCGAGGAAGATCCCGAAGATCCCGAAGCGCAGGTACTCGCGCTCGATCACGGCGATGGCGCCGGGCGCGAGCAGCCGCCGCCCCGCCGGCGTCGCGAAGAAGCGGCGCCCGTAGCGCCGCGCCGCGAAGTACACGCCGGCGGCGCCGAGCATGTTCGCCGCCCAGGTGACGGCGAAGACGGCCGGGAGCGTGGTGACGCCGCGATGCGTGAGGAACGCGCCGAGCGCGACAGCCGTGTCGGCCGGGACGGGGGGCACGATGTTCTCGACGGCGGCGAGGAGGGCGAGGACGACGTAGACCGCCGCGGGCGGGAGCGTGGCGAGCCAGTCGACGAGCGATTCGATCAGCCGGCCTCCAGCAGGGCGACTGCAACGACGGCGATCCCCTCGCCGCGGCCGATGAAGCCCATCCCTTCGTTGGTCTTGGCCTTGACGCTGATGGCGCCGGCGGAGAGGCCCAGCTTGCCCGCGAGCGAGGCGGCCATCGCCTGAAGGTGGGGTCCGAGGCGCGGCGCCTCGGTGATGACGGTCAGATCCGCCTGGACCAGCGAATGGCCGCGCCCCCTGACCAGCTCATGCGCGGTGCGCAGCAGCTCCATGGAGTCCGCGTCCCGCCACTGCGGATCGCTGTCCGGGAAGAGCTGCCCGATGTTGCCCGCCGCGGCGGCGCCGAGGATGGCATCCGTCAAGGCGTGCGCGACCGCATCGGCGTCCGAGTGGCCCTCGAGCCCGCGCGCGCCGGGAATGCGCACGCCCCCCAGCTTGAGCGGGCGAGCGTCGGTGAAGCGATGCGAGTCGTAGCCGATGCCTACGCGCATGGCGCTCAGCCGGTCGGGCGGTCGGGCGGTCGGGCGG
>DASUXZ010000064.1:0-4697 GCA_036377655.1 Gemmatimonadales bacterium | reverse complement strand
CGCAGGGTGGATACGCCGCCCAGAAACGCCGACTCGAAGAAGGGGTAGGTCCCGAACACCTTGCGACCGCCCGCCCGGAACGCAAGCACGGGGTCGAACGGAATATCGGCCGACAGGTAGGTCCGCGCCTCGGCGCCGACCGACCCGAACCCGTCCTCCGCGTCCCATGCGGCGGGATAGGCGCTGCCTTCGACGGAGAAGAGCAGGCCCGACGGGGCGTCGTCGCCTTCGCCGCGGGTGTCGATCCGCCAGCGCGCGCGCCCCCCGACGAGGCCGAAGTCGCCGGCGCCGTACGGCGCGGCGCCGCCGAACGCCCGCTGGGCGGGATCGGTGCGCGCGTAGACCACCGCCGGGCCGATCTCGAAGGCGCCGCCGAGCAGGTCGGTCGCGGCGAGCAGCTCGGCGTCGTAGCGGCCGTGCTCGAGATGATTCGCCTTGCCCTCGGCGGTGCGCTCGGTTTCGTTGCCGGGCCCGTACCAGCGATTGACCTCGAGTCCCGAGGCAAGCCCGCGGAACGTGGGATGCAGCCCGCCCCCTTCGCGGCGGAGGTCCATGCCGATCCGGAAGCGCGTGTCGTTCGGACCCCAGGCGTGGTCGAGCTCGAGCGTCGTGAGCCGCGCGTACGGCCAGGTGCGGAACGCGTAGCGGGTCATCCGGCTCCCGATGCTCGTGACGAGCCCGAGGTCGCTGTAATAGCGCAGGTCCAGGACGGGTGCCATGCCGCCGCCGCGGTCGGGAAGCGGGGGCAGGGTATCGGTGCCATCGACCCGCCACGGGCGCCGGTCGAAGAGCGTGTCGGGGCCGTAGGTGATCTCCTCCGGCGGCGACGGGAAGTCGTACAGTCGGGCGAGCTCTCCGGCGCCGGCCGCCGCATTCTGTCCGTTGCCACCGATCACGCGGAGGACGATCCGGTGCTGCGGCGTGCCGCCGATCTCGAGGCGGTCGTCGCCGCCATGCAGGTACACGCGGACTTCCTTCGTCTGGCCGGGCACGAACCGGCGCTGGAAGAAGGCGCCTTCGATCTCGGGCTCGTCGCGCCCGTCGAACAGCGAGACGGTCACCGATCCATCCCCGCCGTGCTCGATCACGGCCCGCTCGGGCTCATCGGTCCCGTGCACGTCCACGACCTGGGCCAGCTTCGCGTAGTACTCCATCGCAGTGGCATGCAGCCGGCTACGTCGCGCAATGAGCCGCCCGGTGACGCGCTCCTCCCGCTCGAAGCGGTACTCGGGCGGGAGCTTGGCCTCCGCGGCACGGATCAGGCTGTCGGGAAGGTGCTCGACGACGAAGCGGGCCACCGAGTCCCACGCCGCGCTGTCGAGCGGGGCGAGGACTGCGGGGTCGAGCTCGCGGCTGTTGAACGTAAGCCCCTTGAGCGAGATCGTCGGGCCGAACGAGAGGAGCTTCGGCGCCGCGAAGCGTGCGAGGAAGGGGAAGAAGCCGTCGAAATGGAAGAGCGCGTTGTCCCGGTCCCGCGGAATCGGCATCCACCACTCGCGGCCGTCGCGCTCGAGCTTGGCCCACCGGAACTGGTCCTTGTGGCGGTCCCAGTCGTTGATGAGGAAGTCGAGGAGGCGCGCCTTGAGGAACGAATGCGCGTCGATGCGCACTTCGGGGTCCTCGCGCAGCTCCTCGAGGAGGTCCAGGCTGTTGACGATGTCGTCGGACCCGGCGAAACCCGCCTTGCCGTCGGGCAGGTCGTCCATGAATTCCTCGATGAGGCCGAGCATGCCGGCGTAAGTCTCGCGGAACTCGCCGAGAGCGGGGTCGTCCGGCATGATCGCGAGCTGGGGCTGTGCGTGCAGCACGCCGATGGCGGCGGCGAGCGGCGGGACGATGAGTGCGCCGCCGGGATGCGCATGGCTCACCTGGTCGTTGACGATCCCGGCGAAGAACGACTTCCGGAGCCCTTCCGGGAGGATCGACGTGACGTCCTTCTGCACCGAGCGGAAGGTCCACTCCCACCCTTCGTCGTTCTCGAGCCGGAGCGACTTCGTCTGCTGGCCACCGCCGGATTCCGTGGCCTCGAGGCCGCCGTGGAAGGCGTCGAGGTCGAGGACCGGCACCCGGATCGGCTTGACCCAGAGATCGCGGTAGCCCGAGCCGAAGAAGAAGCGGTGCATCGGCCCGGCGCCGTGCGAGCTGTCGGCCGCGGTCACGACGGTGTCGGTGCCCACGCGCGGCGGCCGCTCCAGCTCGAGCTGCTGGGCGGCCGCGGAATCGGCGAGCGCCAGCGGGACGGCAACGGTCAGGAGTCGCAGGGGGCGTCGCATCGTCGGGATCCTCTATTCGAGAAAGGCGGAAAAGGGTTCGGAGGTGGAGCTGTCGGCCGCGACGGTGATGACGCCGAGCCGGACGCGACCGTCGCGGAGGACGTCGAGCCGCATGTACCCGCTGAGCGCGGCCGCGAAGCGCGTGGCGTGGGTCTGGTGCACCTCGGTGACGTGCCCGTAGATCCCGCTGCCGCTCACGAGGAGGTGCCGCGCGGAGTGGCCGCGGAGGACTTCGAGATCGTGCTCGTGGCCCGAGACGTAGACGAGCGGCTTCCGCCGGGCCAGGACCCAGTCGAGGGCCCGGCGCATGCGCACGTTCTCCGGCCCGTTCACGTCCTGGTTCGAGGAGCCCTGCTTCCGGTTGAAGGCGTAGTAGGACCCGATGATGGGGAGCGGGACCCAGGCGTCGTCGATGAGCGTCCGGAGCGGAAAGAGGTGCGGAAGGAGCCCGAGGTGGCCCCCGTGGATCCCGCCGGTGCGGAGCGGATGATGGCCGGCGACGACGACGTGCCGGTCCTCCGCCTGCGCGAGCGCCGAATCGAGCGCGCGAATGACGTCGGGCCGCGTGAACTCCCGGCACCCGTCCGTCGAGTCCGTCGGCTTCTCGAAATCGTGGAGCCACCATTGCGTGTCGAGCAGGACGAGGCGGAGCCTGTCGCTCACGTCCACCACTTCGGGACCGGGACAGCCGCCGTACGGGAGCATCGTGACGTATGGGGCGCCGTAGATGTCGATGAAGGCTGCCTGCCGGCGGATCGCCTCCCATCCGCCGGGCCCCATGTAGTCCCAGTCGTGGTTCCCGGGAATGAAGATCGTCGGTGTCTGCGTGCGGACGCCGACTTCGATCTGCATGAGCAGCTGCCGCTCGGCCGTCTCGCGGCCTGCGGCTCCGGTGTCCGGAAGCCCGGTCGGATAGATGTTGTCCCCGAGGTAGATGATGGCCTTCCGGGCCGGCGCCTCGGTGACCTGGCGCTCGAGCGCCGCGAGCACGGGCTCGCCGTCGCTGTGCGGCTCCCCGGCGTCGCCGATCAGGAAGAGCGAGGTCTCGATCGCCGCCGGGTCGGCCGCCGCGGCCGGCGCCTCCGGCTCGCGGATCACGCGGCTGCAGGCGGTCGCAAGGACGAGGAGGGTGGCGGCGGCGAGTCTCCGCTTCACTGCAGCGCTCCGGGATAGATGGTGATCGCCGCCGGGCCTCCGCCGGCCTCGTCCGCAATCAGGAGGAAACCTTCCGGCGTCCACGCGATCCCCTCCGGCTGCGTGTGGCCGCCGGGAAGCGCGCGCGCCCCGAGGACGGCGCCATCGGGAGATACCTCGAGATAGCCAACCTCGGGCCCGGCGACGAGGAGCCAGGTGCCCGTGTCGGCCCGCCGCGTCATGTCCGCCGCGCCGAAGCCCTCCCACGCCGGCACGCGCGCGCGCACGGAATCCATCGGAACGACGATGTGCTCGACTGCACGCGTGCCCGGCCGCCAGCGGAAGAGGAGGAGGGCGTCGCCGAATGCCTTCCGTGCCTGCTTGCAGGCGAAGACGAGGTCCTCGCCGTCGAAGGCCATCCCCTCGAACTCCCGGCAGTCGCGGCCGAGCGGCGGCTCGGACGTCGAGTACCGGACCCGCTCACCGTTCCGGCCTTCGGTGAATTCGTAGATCCGGCCCCGGCTCGTGAGGAGGAGGAACGTCGAGTCGCGGATGGCGAGCGCCTCGAAGTCGCCGTCCACCTCCTCGGGTCCGAGCGAGAATCGCTTGACCACGATGCCGCGGTGGTAGTCGATCTCGTACAGCTCGGCGGTCTCGTCGCCGTGCGCGAAGAGGCGACCGTCCGGCGTGACCGCGAGCCCGGACACCTCGTCGAGCCCGCCGGGAAGCTCCCAGCGGGCGATCGGCATGTCCATCCGGCCCTCGGTGCGCGCTTCGTTCAGCCGCTCGCGCATTGCCTCCACCCTTCCCGCCGCTTCCTCCTCGACGCGCGCGAGGCGGTCCGGGCCGCAGGCGAGCGCGCCGGCGGCGAGGAGCATGGCGAGAACGCGCTCACGGCCTCGCTGCATCGTCCTTCCGCGCCACTTCGAGCTCCGCTCCGCGCACGACGTCGCCGCCCCCGCCGAGGATCGCGCCGACGATGTCGTCGGCGACCTTCCGCTTGACGCGTACCAGGTAGAAGAGCTCGGTCGGGCGCCCCTCTGCGGTCGTCGCCCCGTCGAAATGATACCGGCGGGCCAGGTTGGCGAGGACCGGCTCGATCACCGCCCGTCCCGCCTCCTCGTCGCTCACCGACACCTTGAGGACGCCGTTGTAGCGGGGCTTTCCGCTCCCGGTCCCGCCGCCGAGCATGTCGCGCACCCGGTTGAACCGCTCGGCGAGCGCCTCCGCCTTCTCGGGCGTGAGCGACAGGACGAGGTCGCGGTCGGGAATCGCGCGCCCGTCGGGCGT
>DASUXZ010000063.1:0-8954 GCA_036377655.1 Gemmatimonadales bacterium | reverse complement strand
GGCGGCCGTGGCGTCGATGTCCTGAATCAGGGTCTGGTCCACCCGGAACCGGCTGGTGAGCTGCGCCCGCTCGGACCGAGCGGCGCCCAGGAGGGTGGCGAAGGTGAGTAACGCGGCGAGTCGTCGTGCGTGCATCGGGTCCGTCGTCGGGGTCGAAGCGGGGCGGCCCTCCGACGCAGGTCCGGAGGGCCGCCGCTGGTCGAGCCGTAAGCCGAGTTCTGTTCCCGGCGCTCGCGCGCCTGGGATGGTCATCTGTCTGGGATGGCCGTTGCCGGCCACCTCGAGCAGCCTACCCGCGGCTGATGCTGCACGGTGTGGGTCACACCTCGCCGCTTATTTGGCCTTGCTCCGACTGGGGGTTGCCGTGCCACCGCTGTTGCCAGCGGCGCGGTGGGCTCTTACCCCACCGTTTCACCCTTACCCGGCGGTTGCCCGACGGGCGGTCTGTTTTCTGTGGCCCTGTCCGTCGCCTCGCGGCGCCCAGGCGTTACCTGGCAGTCTACCCGGTGGAGCTCGGACTTTCCTCGGACGCCAGAAGGCGCCCGCGACCATCGCGTCCGACCCTGTCCTTGAATCTAGCCGGTGGATCCCGGTCGAACCAGACGGGCCGCCCCGCCCGACGGGTCAGGACACCGCTTCCCCGAGCGCCGCGAGCCCGATCCTCGCCTCCCGCAGGTACGGCTCGAGTGCCGGGTCCGCCTCGCTCCATTGGGCAAGGACGCGGCGATACTCCTCCCGCGCTTCGCGCACGTGGCCGAGCTTGGCGTGCACCGCGGCACGCAGCAACCGCACCTGGCCCACCATGCCCCACCGCGGGTCGAAGCCGCGTGTCGCCGCGACGTCGGGCTCGAAGCTCGAGAGGAGATCGAGCGCCGTCTGGTAATCGCCGAGCAGGTAGTACGCGCGGGCGGCGAGCGGGCGATGGTACGTCACGTAGGGCGTCTTCCGCTTCGTCGTGTCGGGTGCCGCGAGCGCCCGCCGTGCCGCGGCCGAGTCCTCCCGGTGAAGCGCCAGGAGCGCCTCGACCTCGCGCGCAGGCGGCTCGCCGGTGAGGGCGCGGAGCTCGACGAGCGCGCTCGTGTCTCCCGCCACCCCGGTGAAGAGCCCGACCGCCGCCGCCGCCCCGCTCGCCACGAGCGGCTTTCTCCGCTCGGGTGGCGCGGTCCGTGCCGCCTCGGCGGCGCTCTGCCAGACGCGGCGCATCGACGCCGGCGGCGCGCCCGTCGCGGCGTAGAGCTGGCTCAGCGCCGTCCTGCCCCAGTGGTCGCCGCCGGACATCGACACGACGGCGGGATACACCGTCTGCCGCACGCGGTCGGCGAGCTCGATCGCACGCTCGGCGTTCGCGAGGTCGCCCTGGTACGCGAAGACGTTGACGGCGGCGCCGAGATCGCCGAGCACCGTCGGCGTGCCCTCGACCGAGCGGAAATCCTCGGGCGCGGTCGAATCGAGCGCCGCGCGCAGGATCCCGGCGGCGCGCTCCACGTCTCCCGCCGCGAAGTGCACGCGGGCCTCGACGAAGGGCAGCTCGGGGTGCGTCGGTGCGAGCTCCCGGAACCGCGCGACCTCGGCGAGGGCGTCGTCGTACAGCTCTGCCGCGATGTAGGCATCGACGAGGGCGCCGTTCGCGCGGGGCGCCGTCGGCTGCGTGGCGACCCATCCGCGCGCGAGCGTCACGACCGCCGCCTGGGCCCGGTTCGCGGCGGCGATCCGCCCGGCGCTGTCGAGCAGGGGGCGCCCCCTGGCGTCGCGGCTCGCCGCGAAGGAGTCGGCGGCGACGAGCGCCAGGTACGCGCCGGGCCGCGACGCTTCGGCCAGCATGTACTCGATGTGGTCGTACGCGAGCGCGTACTCCCGGTCGAGCCCGAGCGTATGCTGGAAGGCGCGGAGCGACTCGGTGAGGTTGTCCGGGCGGTGCCCGGAGTCGTCGTGGAACCACGCCTCGCCGAGGCCGTACCAGGCGTCGGTGTCGCTGCTGTCGCGCGCGATGAGCTCCCCGTAGAGCCGGCGTGCCTCACCGTATTCCCCTTCGATGAACGAGCGGTACGCCCCGATCACGGTCCGCTCGTGCAGTGGCAGCCGGCCGGCGTGCGCCGTCGCGCGGATCATCGCGCGCGTGCTCACCGAGTCGTCGGCGCCCGCGAGCCAGCCCCGGGTGAGGGCGTACTTGTAGTAGGCGAGCCCGAAGGTGGTGTCGATCTCCGTGGCGCGGCGCAGCGCGCGCTCGGCGGTGGCGAGGTCCCAGGCGTTGAGCGCATCGACGCCCGCGAGATACGCGCGGAAGGCCTCGAGCGAGGACGTCGTCGCCTGCGCGATGCCGGTGCGGATGTCGTCCGGCGCGCCGGACAGGTCGAGGAGCCGCACGGCCAGGTCGTCGTACGCGGACCGGACGCCCTCGCCGCGCGGCGCGGTGACGCGCGCGCTCTCGAGGCGCCGCCCGGTGGCGACGTCGAAGACGTGGGCGACGACGTGGAGCGAATCGCCCACCTGGTCGAACTCGCCGAGCACCACCGTCCAGACGCCGGCATCCCGCGCGAGCCGTCGCGCGGCTTCGAGTCCGATGTCTTCGCCGTGGTCCACGCCGACCCGGCGGAGGAGGTCGTGCATCCGCTCGTTGCCGATGACGTGGAGATCCTCCCACTGCGAGAGGTTGAGCGCCAGCATGCTCACGCTGCCGTCCCGCAGCCACTCCGCCGCGGGATCGTCCCGCAGGTTGTCGAACGGGAGCACGAGGATCGAGTGGCGCGGATCGACCCCGGGCGGGGGGCCGTCGTCCTTCTGGGCGAGTGCGAGCGCCGCCACGGCCACCGCCGCGACGCCGGTGAGGGCGGCGAGGATCCGCCGCCGCCGGCGGGCGGGCGTCGCCGCCTCGCCGAGAACGGCGCGGCGGAACTGCTCTCCGGTCTGCCACCGGTCTGCCGGCGCCTTCTCGAGCGCGTGCATGACGGCGGCCGCGAACCCGGCCGGCACCTCGGGCCGATGCCGCCGGACCGGCACGGGCCGCTCGCCGATGTGCTTCGAGACGACGACGCGGTTGGAGCCCTCGAAGGGCGGGGCGCCGGTGAGCATCTCATAGGCGACGAGCCCGAGCGAGTAGATGTCGCTCCGGGTATCGACTTCTTCTCCCGCCGCCTGCTCGGGGCTCATGTAGATGGGAGTACCGACGGCTACTCCTGCGCCCGTGATCGACACGACGTTCGGGTCGGACGCGATCGCGCGGGCGATCCCGAAGTCCACGAGCATGGCCCGGCCCGTCCGCGTATCGAGAAGGACATTCTCGGGTTTGATGTCGCGGTGCACGACCCCGGCATGCCCCGCCGCGTCGAGCGCAGCCGCCAGGTCGGCGGTGATGCGCGCCGCTTCGGCAGGCTCGAGCCGGCGCTCGCGAGCCAGGCGATCTCGGAGGGTCTCGCCCGGCACGTCGTCCATCACGTAGTACAGGAGGTTCTCGCCGGTTCCGGCAGCATGGACCGTGACGATGTTCGGATGCCGGAGCCGCGCAATGGTGCGGGCTTCGGCGAGGAAGCGGCGGGCAAGACCTTCGTGCGAGGCGAGCTCGGGGTGGATCACCTTGACCGCGACCGCGCGTTCGAGTGCGGTGTCGGTCGCCCGGTACACCACGCCCATGCCGCCGCGACCGATCTCGTCTCCCAGGTCGTACTGGGGTCCGAGCGCCGTCTGCAGCCGGCGGGGGAGGTCGGGTGCGATTTCGGTCACGCGATCAGCTCCAGGTGGTTCGCAGCGACGAGGGGCCCCTTGATTGGATGCCTTCGGCCGGGGGAAGGTTGCGCCGGAGCACCACCGATCCGTTGAGCGGCTGTTGAGCGACCCGGCCTATCCTGTCCGCCCCGATTCGAGGACCGGACAGCGATGTATGCGAGAGATACCCTGACGGTGGCCACCGTGCTCACGCCGGGCGAGCGCCAGCGGGTGGACGCGGCGGGCAGCGGCGTATTCGCCATGGTGCACCGGGATACGGTGCCGGAGGCGGCCCGCGTGGTACGGGAGCGGACGGTGGATGCCGTGCTCGTTTCGGTCCATCGGTGTGCCGCCGAGCAGGTCGATGCGGTCGGCTCGCTCGTGCGCGACTTCCCGGGCATTCCCACCGTGGCCCTCCTGTCCCACCAGGACCCGCACGCCTCGGAGATGCTCCTCCGCTTCGGCGCTTCCGGGGTCCGCCAGGTAGTGGACGTCTCACACCCGGCGGGATGGACGCACCTGCGGGACGTCGTCGGCCGGCCGGCCACGCGGGCGGCGTCGCGCATCCAGGGTCCCATCCTCGCGGCCGTGGCCGGCGCACCGCCGGACGCACGCCTCTTTCTCGAGGGACTGGTCCGGCTCGCGCCCGAGACGCCGACCGTCCGCCGGCTCGCCATCCAGCTCCACGTGCGGCCCAGCACCCTCATGTCCCGCTTCTCCCGGGCCGGGCTTCCGAGCCCCAAGAACTACCTTGCCGCCGTCCGGCTCCTCCACGCCGCGCACCTCTTCGAGAGCGGCGGACTGAGCGTGGCCGACGTCGCCTACCGGCTCGACTACTCCTCGCCCCAGAGCTTCGGGCGGCACCTCCGGACCATGCTCGGCATCACGTCGTCCGAATTCCGGAACCGGTTTCCCTTTCCGCTCGCGGTCGAGCGGTTCATCGAGCACATGATTACACCCTACGCAGGGATCTGGTCCGCGTTCCACCCGCTCCGGGAGGGGTAGCGGTTCAGCCCGGGCCCGTCACCATCCCCCGGCACTCGCCGAGCCCGATCCGGACCCTCCCGTCACGCTCGCAGTAGCCGCGGAGGATCACCTCGTCGCCGTCCTCGAGGAACGTCCGCGACTCGCCGCCCGGGAGCGAGAGCGGCTCGGCGCCGCGCCAGGTCAGCTCGAGCAGGCAGCCACGCTCGTCCCGTCCGGGGCCGCTCACCGTGCCGCTCGCGATGAGGTCGCCCGGGCGGAGATTGCATCCATTGCTCGCATGGTGCGCGAGCATCTGCGCGAGGGTCCAGTACATGGTCGCGAAGCTGCCGCGCGACAGGAGCGCCGGCGCCTCGCCGCGCTCGCGCATCCCCGCCGTCGCGATCCAGACCTCGAGCGAGATCGCGATGCCGCCATGCGCGGCGTTCGCGGGATCGGAGAGGTACGGCAGCGGCGCCGGGTCACCGGCCGGCCGTTCCGCGGCGGGGACGCGGAACGGCGCGAGCGCGTCGAGCGTCACCACCCACGGCGAGACGCTCGTCGCGAAATTCTTCGCGAGGAACGGCCCGAGCGGCTGGTACTCCCAGCCCTGGATGTCGCGGGCCGACCAGTCGTTGACGAGCACCACGCCGAAGAGGTGCGACTCCGCTTCCGCGATCGGGATCGCCGTCCCGAGGCGGTTTCCGGGCCCGACCAGCGCGCCGACCTCGAGCTCGTAGTCGAGCATCCTCGACGGCCCGAACGACGGCACATCCGCGGCCGCCGCCTTCGACTGCCCTTCCGGACGCCGCACCGGCGTCCCGCTCACCACGAGCGACGATGCCCGCCCATGATACCCGATCGGGACGTGCTTGTAGTTCGGAAGGAGCGGGTTGTCGGGGCGGAACATGCTCCCGACGTTGGTCGCGTGATGCACCGAGGCGTAGAAGTCGGTGTAGTCCCCCACCTCCGCGGGCAGGAGGAGCTCCGCGTCGGCCATCGGCACGAGGAGCTCGTCCTCCCGCTCCCGCATCTCGCGCGCGCGATAGCTCCCGTCGCGGAGCAGCTGGCTCAGCTCCCGCCGGAGCGCCGCCCAGGCCTCGGGACCCGCCGCGAGAAGCCGGTTGAGGCTCGGCGCGTCGCACGGCTCGGCGACGGCGCTCAGGTACGCCGCGCGCCGGCAGGCGACCACGTCGAGGATCCGGTCGCCGATCGCGACGCCGACGCGCGGCCGTCCCGCCGTCCCGCGGCGCCGGAAGATGCCGAAGGGGAGGTTCTGGACCGGGAAGTCCGCCCCCGCGGCGTTCGCGGAGGTGATCCAGCTCCGGAGCGCCGGATCATGGGTGTCGTCGATGGGTCGGCTCATGGCGGGAACCCCAGGGCGGCGAGATCCTCCGCCGGTTCGGTGAAGGAGCACGATCCGAACGAGAGCGCGACGCGCGCCCGCGCCCGCTCGATGTCGGCGACCGGAGCGAAGTGGCCCGCCCACGCGATGCCGTCCTCGCGGAACGCGATGCGCGCAAGGTCGCCTTCCTCGAGCAGCAGCTCGATCTCGTCCATCTGCAGCCCACCCGCCGCGAGCAATGCCGCCAGGAACACGTTCAGGTAGCCGAACATCGTCCCGGTCTCGGCGCCGACCTCGTACGTGAGCGCGTACGAGCCGCGCAGGGGGTGATGCAGGCCGGCGGTGGCCTTGAACGGCACGCCGAGGTCCACGGCGGTCCGGATGAAGCGGGCCACGTCGCGGGTCGCGGGAAAGGCGTCCGGCGTGATCCCGCCGGTGCGGATCTTGGCGCGCGCGCCGAGATTGCCGATCGCGGAGAGGAGGTCGGTCGGGTCGCGCGCGACCGGGATCTCGACGTAGACCGTGACATCGGGCGGTGCCGAGCGGACGCGCAGCTCGAGCTCGTCCATCGTCTCCGCCTTCACCTCGAGCGTATCGATCACGGCGCGGCCCACCGCGGTCTTCGCGTGCCGCTCGTTGAAGGCGAAGATGAGCTCCGCATCGTGCACCGGGTCACCGCCGAGCAGCGCGATCGGCCACGGCTCGGCATCGCGCGTCTTCGGCAGCCGCGAGGCCGCGGCCCCCTCGAACTCGTCGAGCCGGCTCGCCGGCACCACGAAGCGGCCGAGCATCCAGCGCCGCGCGCCGGCACGGTAGGCCGCGAAATTCTCGACGGCTTCGGGCATCTCGAGCCGCGCGGGCGGGAAGAGCCCGGCATAGTCGATGAGCCCGGTCAGTAGTGTCCGCAGCGATTGCGGCAGCGCCATGCCATCCCCTGGTCGTTTCGCCACGAATATACTGCGTCGCGTTTTGAAACCTCGCGACCCGGCCCGACGTACGGCGGGCCGTTCCCGGGAGAGACGAATGACGAGCAGGAGCCTGATCCAGTCGTTTCACATCGGCCTCGAGAGCCTCCGGTCCAATCCGCTCCGGAGCGTGCTCTCGACGCTCGGCGTGATCATCGGCGTCGCCTCGCTCGTGTCGGTCCTTGCGATCGGCGACGGCGCCGAGGAGTTCGCGCGGAGCCAGATCGCCGAGACGACGGATATCCAGACGATCCTCGTCACCCCGAACACCGGGGAGACGATCGACGGCGTCCGCATTCCCCGGGCGAGCTATCCGGTGTTCGGGCTGGACGACGTGTCATCGCTCCAGGCGGCGATCGGGCCTGTCGCGCAGGTGAGCGCGATGGTCTCCGGCTCGGCGCGGGTCGCGACCGACAGTGCGGAGCGGGCCGCCGTGGTGATCGCGGTGACGCCGGGGGTCGAGGAGCGGCTGCGCCCGGTGCTGCAGGGCGGCCGGTTCCTCCGGGCCGAGGACATGAGCGGCGCCGCGGTCGCGGTGGTCACGAGCGCCCTCGCGCAGGCCGCGGGAGCCGGCGTCGGCGACTCGGTCCGGCTCGAGGGCCGGGCGCTCGCGGTCGTGGGCGTTCTGGCGCCGGAGACGAAGGGGATCGGCGGCAACACCGCCGTCGTGCCGTTCCCGGCCGCCCAGGCGGTGATGGCTCCCCCCGCGTCGCCCCGGGCGCCGCAGCTGCTCGTGAGGGTCGGACGGGTGGAAGCGGTGGATTCGGTGAAGGCGGAGGTCGAGCGCTGGGCAGCGGCGCGGCTCGGCAGTGCGTGGAAGGACGAGGCCTCGGTCGGCGCCGGCGCGCCGCAGCTCCGGCTCGACCAGGCGCGGCAGGGCATCCTGATCTTCAAGATGGTGATGGGCGCCTTCGCCGGGATCTCGCTCATCGTGGGCGGGATCGGCATCATGAACGTGCTGCTCGCGGCCGTCACCGAGCGGACCCGCGAGATCGGGATCCGCAAGGCGATCGGCGCGCGGCAGCAGGACATCCTGCTCCAGTTCCTCTCCGAGTCGGTGGCGATCAGCGGCGTCGGCAGCATCCTCGGCGTGATGCTCGGCCTGGCCGGGGCGTTCGGCGCCACCGCCGTGATCCGCTCCGCCTCGGAGGCGCAGCTCCAGGCGGGCTTCACGTGGGGAACGGTGGCGGTCGCCGCGCTCGTGTCGGTGCTGGTGGGCCTGGCATTCGGGACGTACCCCGCCCTCCGCGCCGCGCGACTCTCCCCGATCGAGGCGATCCGCCACGAGTGACGGCTCGCCGGGGCTCACTCGCCCCGGCTGCGCTCCTCCCGCATCGCGATCCCGAGCGACTGCGCGGTCTCCACGAGCCGGATGAACTCGGCGCGATAGCCGTGCTCGTCGGCGCCGCGCCCGCGGCGCGCGAGCTCGAGCGCCTGTCCGAAGCTCGCCGAGCCGCGGTGCTCGGATTCCCTGAGCACCATGCCGAAGGCCGCCACGCCGGCCGCAAACGCAAAGTCCCCCGAGAGCTCGCGGCTCGCGTCGCGATCCTCGACGGCGCGCGTCATGAGCCGGCTCCGGTCGGCGTCGAGCGGCTTGTAGCGGAGCTTGACCGTGAGCCACTCGGAGTGGCGCGATGCCGTCGGCCGCCCTTCCGCCTGGTACCGGAGCGGGTCGACGCTGCCGGAGAGCACATCGCTCTCGACGCCGGCCGGGACGATCTCGTAGAGCGCCGTGACCGTGTGCCCGGCGCCGAGCTCGCCCGCATCCTTCGCGTCGTCGTTGAAGTCCTCGCGCTCGAGAAGCCGGTTCTCGTAGCCGATGAGCCGGTAGCCCCGGACGCGCGCGGGATTGAACTCGACCTGGATCTTCACGTCGCGCGCGATCGTGAAGAGCGTGGCCGTGAGCTCGGTGCCGAAGACCTTGCGCGCCTCCAGGAAGGTGTCGACGTAGGCGTAGTTCCCGTTCCCCTTGTCGGCAAGCT
>DASUXZ010000062.1:0-20490 GCA_036377655.1 Gemmatimonadales bacterium | reverse complement strand
GATGCGCTGCCCGTCCCGGGCGTCGCCCGGGGCGGGACGGCCGTCAGATTGCGTCGGACAGCGACGTGAAGGTGAAGTCCCGGACACGCATCGGCGGGATCAGGTTGCCGCGGATCCGCTCGGGGCGGCCGAGGGCATCGAGGTTGTTGAGCATGATGACCGGCGACTCGTTGAACCGGAAATTCTTGACCGCGTGCCGGATCTGCCCGTCCTCGATGTAGAACGTCCCGTCGCGCGTGAGCCCGGTATAGAGGAGCGTCTGCGGGTCCACGGTGCGGATGTACCAGGTGCGCGTGAGGAGGATGCCCCGGCGCGTGCCGCGGATCAGCTCCTCGAGCGAATCGGTGCCGCCCTCCATGATGATGTTGGCCGGTCCCGGGAGCGGCTCCTTCCCCTGCTTCTCCGCCCAGTACCGCGAATACGAGAGGTTCTTCACCACGCCCTTCTCGATCCACATCGTGCGCTTGCGCGGCAGCCCCTCGCCCGTCCAGGGCGACGCGGGCACCTCGGGGTGCGCCGGGTCGGAGTAGATCGTCACGCGCTCGTCCATGAGCTTCTCGCCGAGCCGCGTCTTCCCGCCGGCGGCGGCGAGCCAGCTCCGGCCCTCCTCGGCGTTCCGCGCGTCGAAGCCCATCATGTTCTGGATCAGCTCGACCGACGCCTCGGGCTCGAGGATCACGGTGTACTTGCCGGGCTCGATGGCGCGCGGGCTGCGGCTCGCCACCGCCTTCTCGAGGGCGATGGCGCTCGCCGCCTTCGCATCGAACTTCCGGACGTCGTTGGCGTCGCGCGTGACGTAGCCCGAGCCGGTGCCGTCGTTCGACCGGACGGTGAGCGAGAAGTCGATGCCGGTGGACCGGTGGTACGCGAAGAGCCCCTTCGAGTTGAGCATCGCGCTGAAGCCGGCGCTGTCCGAGAGGAAGCCGGCGGCGGTGCAGTCCCGCGCCTTCGCCGGCAGGATGCCGGCCGCGGCCACCTCGGCCCGGAACTCGGGCGTGATGGTCGCGGTGGACTCGAAGTACGCGGGGGTCGGCGCGAACGTCTGCGGGCCGACGAGCGGCATCTGCTCCGGATTTTCCGGCGCGAGCCGCGCGAGCTCCTCGGCGCGGCGGACCGTCCGCTCGATCGAGGCGTCGTCGAGCTCGTTCACCGACGCGCTGCCGGTGCGCTTCCCGAAGCTCGAAGAGACGCTGAGGCTCGTGTTCTGGCTGCCGCCCGCCGTGGTCACGGTGTTCCGGGCGTAGCGGATGTTGCCGCTCGTGCCGCCGTTCAGGCGGACCGTGCACTCCTCGGCCTGGCTCAGCCGCAGCGCCTTCTCGAGGATCGCGCGTGCCTGGCGTTCGTCGAGAATCATCAGATCTTCCTCGCGGTGTTGATCACGTTGACGCCGGTGATGTGGGTGGTGCTCGACCCGTGCGAGACCGAGCTCGACTGCGACGGCTGTCCCTTCCCGTCGTTGAACGAGCCGCCGAGGCGGTAGTCGCGCTGGTCGCAGATCGCGGCGCAGGAATTCCAGAACTCCTGCGTGTTCGACTGGTACGCGACGTCGCGCAGCATGCCGGCGATCTTCCCGTTCACGATCTCGTAGAAGAGCTTGCCGCTGAACTGGAAGTTGTAGCGCTGCTGGTCGATCGAGTACGACGCGTCGCCGACGATGTAGATCCCCTTCTCGACGCCGGCGATCATCTGCTCGGGGGTGAGCGGCGCCGTGCCCGGCCGGAGGGACACGTTCGGCATGCGCTGGAACTGGATCTCGTTCCAGCTGTCCGCGTAGCAGCAGCCGTCCGACTCCTGCTGGCCGACCACGTGGGCCTGGTCGCGGATCTTCTGGTAGTCGACGAGGACGCCGTCCTTCACCAGCATCCATTCCTTCCCCTTGACCCCCTCGTCGTCCCAGCCGACGGCGCCGAGCGAGTGCGGCTGCGTCTTGTCCGCGACGAAGTTGACGATCGGCGAGCCGTACTTGAAATCACGGCTCCGCCACTTGTCGAGCGTGGCGAAGCTCGTCCCGGCGTAGTTCGCCTCGTAGCCGAGGACGCGGTCGAGCTCGAGGGGATGGCCGACCGACTCGTGGATCGTGAGCCAGAGGTGCGAGGGATCGAGCACGAGGTCGTACTTGCCGGCCGTGACCGACTTCGCGGCGAGCTTCTCGCGCGCCTGCTCCGGCGCCATCGCGGCATCCTCGACCATGTCGTAGAACGTGCCGTACTTGAGCGTGCCTGGCCCGGCGTGCTTCCCCGCCGGGCGGCCGGAGAGGTACTCCCAGCCCATGCCCATCGGCGCGGACAGGTCGCCGCGCGACTCGAACTTGCCGGTGGCGCGGTCGGTGACCGTCGCGCTGAAGAAGGGCCCGACCCGGTGGATGTCCTGGTCGATGTAGCTGCCGTCGGTGGACGCGAAGTACTTCTGCTCGTTGCGGAACTGGAGGCCGGCGTTGATGAAGTTGGCGCCCGCCTTGAGCGCCGCGGCGGCGACGGCGCCGAGGAGGTCCGCCTTCTCGGCGATCGGCACCTCGAAGGCGTTCTTCTCGATCGGCGTGCGCCACGAGACCTCCCCGGTGCCGCGGACCGGCGCGAGCTGCACCGGCTCCGTCTGGAGCCGGGCATTGGCGCGCGCGATCGCCACCGCCTGGCGCGCCGCGGCCGCGAGGCCCTCCGGCGTCACGACATTGGTGGCGGCGAATCCCCAGGTGCCGCTCGCGATGACGCGGATGCCGGCACCGTAGGACTCGTTGTTCGACACGCCCTGGATCTTCCCGTCGCGCGAGAAGAGCGACTGGTTCAGGTAGCGGCCGAGGCGGACGTCGGCATACGTGGCACCGGCGGACCGCGCCGCCTCGAGCGCCGCGTCGGCGAGCGCCTTCTTGTCCGCGGTGGGGATCGGCGTGAGCGCGCCGTCGAGATCGGTGAGGGCGCGTCCGCGCACCGGAAGCACGAGGGCTCCCGCGGCGAGGCCGGTGTACTGCAGGAAATCGCGACGTTCCACAGGCGTACTCCCGCTGAGGCGTCAGATGGAGGAGGAAGGTGCTGCCGGTTGCGAGACGGTAAACGTACCGCGAGACCAGAAACGTACCAGTGACCGAGGCCCGCCCGCCATACGGCGGCGGCGGGGTATTTGTTGCGGAGGGTCAGGACAGGCTGTCGCGCCGCACCTCGTCGGGCTCGCGATCGTGCCGCAGGCAGATGAACCTGGGCGACCGGGGAAGTCCCGCCGGCGTCCAGTGCGCGAACCCCACCTGGGCGACGAGCGCCGGCGACACCCACCGGATCTCTCCGGAGCTCGGGACCGCGCCGCCGAACGGCGAGGTCCGGCGCCGAAGGCGCGCGAGCGTCGGGACCATCGCGGTGAGGGACGAAGGATCGTACGCGCCGCTCACCCGGCCGGCATAGCGGAGGCGTCCCTCCTGGTAATACCCGATCAGGAGCGAGAGCGCAGCCCCCGGCGCCGCGCCCTCCGAGTAGCCGCCGATGACGAACTCCTGCGAATGCGCGCAGTCGAAGGCGAGCCACTCCGGGCTCAGGCCCGGCGCGTACCGGCTCCCCGCGCGCTTGGCGACGACGCCGGGGCCGGACCGCGGCGCCACATCCGCCGCGGCGCCAACGGCGCGGAACGGGACGAGGCGCACGCCTCCCTCGGTGTCGCCGATCGCATCCCGGAGCACCGACCGGCGATCGAGGAGCGGCAGTGACTGAAGGGCGGCGCCCTCGTAGAAGACGCAGTCGAACAGCTCGAGCCCGCGGCTCGTAAGCACGCCGTCGAAGATCGCCTCGCCGCGTGCGGCGGCCGAAAGGCACGATACGACGCCCGGATACCGCCCGTCGAGGGGGTTGCCCGCCGGGTCGCGCAGGGTGACCCCGCCACCGGACGTCCATGCGAGGCAGCGCCGGCCCTCGAGCCGCGGCTCGACGATCCAGTCCTGCGGGAGCGTGCGCGGCGGCACCGGCGATGCGCGCATCGGCTCGACCCAGGAGGGACGGGCGCCCCAGAGCGCGAGCCCCTGGGCTCGGCGCGGATGTATCGCGTGCGTCATGGATGGGAGTCCGGAAGATGCCGGCGGTTATCCACGAATCCGGGCAGGTTTTCCACTGCGCTGCCGTGGTTTTCCACCGATTTGTCAACACAAGTTGTTGATCAGCAACAACTTAGCGACTCATAGGTACGGCGTGGGCGGGTGGTGCGCAAGGGGGGAACAAGCGAAAGGCGGCGCCGGATCGCTCCGGTGCCGCCCCTCGAGGGTCCCGTGCCGGACTGGCCGGCGCCGGGCGAGCTACATCCGGCTCGGAATCGCGGCGCAGGCCACGATGCGGTCGCCGTCGGTCTCCTCGGCCACGATGATGTGGCTGCCGTTCATGAGCGTCGTGAGACCGACCTCGACCTCACTGTCGCTCGCCTGCCCGTTGCCCTGGGCGTCGTCGAGGTTGCTCACCTCGGTGCCCGGCGCGGTGCAGGTGCCGGTCAGGATCCGGACGTCGTGATCGGTATTGGCGTCGGTGTTGGCGGGGGCGTTGAGCGTGAACGCGACCCGCGTCTTGCCGCCGCCGAGATCGGTGAAGACCGCATTGCCGGTGAAGCCCGAGCCGTTCTGCCCTTCGAGCGCCACGGAATGGGTCATCGCGGCGGCGCCGCTCGCCTGGTAGCCGGCGACGGAGGTGTCGGTACGGACGCTGACATTGACCGTGTCCGCCGGCCGGTTCGGCGTCGGCGCATTGGCGCCGGCCGGGACGCCCACGGCGACCGTGTCCACGGACGGCGTGGTCACGACGGTGGGTTCCGGGGAAGTTTCGACCTGGGTGGTCGAGCAGGCCGCCATGCCGATCGCAAGGGGCAGGGCAAGGAGGCCGCGTAGTGCGATTCTTTCAGTCATGACAATTCCTCGTTCAGCAGGGGTCCGACTCCCGGGCCATCGCATGCCCGCAGGAAGGCCTCACAGTACATCCCGGACCCTCTCGGGACGGTGCTCCGGGTCACGCTGCGACTGGTCGGAGATCCGCGGCCAGGCATGAAAAAGCGACGGGGCGGCCACTTGCGGCCGCCCCGTCCCGTCCCTCGTCCTCCCGCGATGCGGGTTACTCGGCCAGCGCCGGCAGCCGTGCCGTCCCGAGCGCGCGGGCCAGGCTCTCCGCGACCGGCGCGCCCGCGGCGCTGCTCGCCGCGATTCGCGTCGCGATTCGCTGGCGGAGGGCACCGTACTCGCGCGCGCTCGCCGAATCGCGGAAGGTGATCGTGCCGCCAGCGATCTCGTACCCGCCCTCCTGGCCGGCGAGGATGCCGAGCACCGCGTCCACGTCGGCGAGCAGCGCGTCGGCGGTGCGGGCGCCCGCGGGCGTCTCCTCGAGCGAGGCGTTCGCGCGGTAACTCCGGACGAGGCCGGAGGCGCCGGCAACGGCGAGGCGAGTGGTGCTCACGGTGCCGGCCGTGAGGCGCGATCCCGCGAAGAGGTTGGTGAACCCGGCCGCGCGGAGGCGGCCCTCGAGCTCGGCCTGCGCGTCGTGCATGCCGGCCGTGATGTCGCTCCCGGCCTTGAAGGACGCCCGCGAGAGGGACGGCGCCACCGGAACGGCGGGAGCGGCCGGAGCCGCAGAATCCTTCTTCTCTTCGGCCGGCTCCGGGACCGGCTCTGCGGCACGATTACCGCGGAAGCTCACCCCGGGATCGTCCGAGGCCGCGGCCGGGATGATCTCGAAGCCGGGCTTCGGCGTGGCGGCCAGGGACGTCGAGGCCACCGCGAGCTCCTGGTTCTCAGGGGTTGCATCGGGCGCCGAGCCGCGCGCGAGGAGCGCGCCGCCGGCCGCCGCCGCGAGGAGGACTCCTGCCGCGATTCCCGCGATCCGCGGGTTGATGCGCCGGCGCGGCGTCCCGAGATCGATGAGCACTTCGTCGTGCGCCTCGACGACCGGGGCCGGGTGCTGCTCGGCCACCGCGACGAGCGCCTCGATGTGCCGCGGCGTCGCCGCCTGGTGCTGGGGCTCGATGAAGAGAGGCGCCGAAGATGCCGGTCCGGCTTCGATGAACAGCGGAGCAGGCGGCTCCGGCGCCGTGGCCACCGGGCCGAGCTCGATGAAGTCGAGGTCGCGAGTCTTTGGGGCCGGCTTCACGGGCGCCGGGGCGGGCGCGGTCGCCTTCACTGGCGCCGGGGCCGTTGCCGCCGCGGGCGCCGGTGCGGTCGGCGCGGTCTGGGCCGGGGGCGCGAATGGGCTCACGGCCGGGCGCGGCTCGACGGGGGCCACGATCGGCGCCGGGGCTGCCGGCCCGGCCACCGGGCGCTCCTTCGCGATCTTGTAGTGCGGGTGGAAGTCGATCGGGAGCCATTTCGCGGAAGCGCCGTGCCAGATCCGGGCGTGGGAGCCGATCACGCCGCTGTGGATCGCCTTCGCGAGTTCGTCGATGTTCCGGAAGAGCGCTTCTTCGCCGGGGCTGAGCTCGATTCGATACATGTGCCACGCTCGTCAGTTGGGCGCTGTGCTTTTTCGTGACTGTAAAGCCACGCGACAGTGAGGAGAATTCCCTCCGCGAACAGGGAAAGATTCGTGCCCCGCCGGCCGGCGCCGTCAGGAGCGACCGACGGCGGGGATAAGCGGTTGGACGGCAGCAGCTTGAAAGGGAAGCTCGCGATTCGCGGGGGCGGGGAGCGGCAGGGTCCGGGCCACGGATCTCCCACCGATCCTCGCAGAACGAGGTGCGCCCCGGTGGGGCTGGACGAACGCCGCACCGAAGCGAATACTAGGGCAGACCCTTTTCCAACCGGAGCATTCGATGGCGACGACGTCGCACAACCCCGTGCTGAGGCGCGGGGGGTTCGGTGAAGTACGGGCGGAGGGCGCCACCATGACGCTCGGCGGCACCGTCCGCAAGACCTTCCTCCTGCTCGGCATCGCGGCCGCGGGGATGATCTACGTCTGGGCCGGAATGCCCGGGGTGGGGATGACGCCGGACGTCGTGTATCCGCTGCTCGCGGGCAGCTTCGTGTTCGGCGTGGCGCTCCTCATCGGCACGGCGATGCGGCCGGAGTACGCGTCGATCACCGGGCCGCTCTATGCGGCGGTGCAGGGCCTCGTGCTCGGCGTCGTCACGCGGATCTACGATGCGCAGTACCACGGCCTGCCGGCGACCGCCGCGCTCCTCACGGTGGCCACCCTCGTCGTCATGCTCGTGGCCTACCGCACCGGCGTCATCAAGGCCACCGAGAAGTTCCGGACCGCGGTCATCTCCTGCACCTTCGCGATCTTCGTCTTCTACATCATCGCGTTCGTGCTCTCGTTGTTCGGCGTGCGGATCCCGTTCCTGCACGAGGGGGGCGTCATCGGCATCGGCTTCAGCATCTTCGTCGTCGGCCTCGCGGCGCTCAACCTGATCCTCGACTTCGACCTGATCGATCAGGGCATCGGCCAGGCGCCGGAGGAGCTCGAGTGGTTCGCGGCGTTCGGGCTCGTCGTCACGCTGATCTGGCTGTACTTCGAGATTCTCCGGCTGCTGGGGAAGTTGAGGCGGTGAGGGTTGCAGGGGGAGGTTGATTCTCACCTCTCACTGCTCACCTCTCACTTGTCGCTTTTCACCATTCCTCCGCCGCCCCGTTCGATCTCCAGCGTGTAGTCCGCCGCCAGCGCCGCGATCGCGCCGAGCGCCACCCACACGGGGATGAGCGCGACGCCGACCACTCCGATGGTGAGCGGAATCTCGAGCAGCGTCCGCCCCTCGTCGTTCTTGACCTTGATGCGCCGGACGTTCCCCTCCCGCACCAGCTCCTTGACCCGCTGCACCAGTCCTTCGCCCGAGACCCGGTGTTCCTCCGTGCCTGCGCTCATCGCTGCCTCCTGGGGGTTCGCTGCAAGCTAGCGGCGCGCGGGGCACCGTGCCTATCTTGACCGCGCCCCGGCCCGAGCCGGGGTATTCGTTCATTCTCGAAGGGAGCGGCAGGGCATGAAGGCAACAGACATCCGGCGCGGGCACGTCATTCTGTTCGAGGGCAAGCCGTGCCGTGTCATGGATTTCACGCACCGGACCCCGGGCAACCTGCGGGCTTTCGTTCAGGTCCGGCTCCGGGACCTCGTCGCCGGGAACACCTTCGATCACCGGTTCAGCGCCACGGACTTCGTCGAGACCGCCCGGCTCGACACGAAGGAGCTCCAGGTCCTCTACCGGGACGCGAACGGCCTCCACGTGATGGACGCCGAGACCTACGACCAGTACACCCTCGACGAGGAAACGGTGGGGGATGCCGGGCCGTGGCTCGAGCCGGAGATGCGCTTCCAGGCCGACTGGCTCAACGGGCGCCCGATCGCGATCGAGCTTCCCAACGTGATCGAGCTCGACATCGTCGAGACCTCCCCGGCGATGCGCGGGGCCACGAAGACGGCGAGCACCAAGCCGGCGCGGCTCAGCAACGGCGTGACGGTGCAGGTGCCCGAGTTCCTCGGCGAGGGGGAGCGTGTCCGCGTCGATCCCCGGAGCGGCCAGTACCTGGAGCGCGCGAAGTAGCGGACCGCCCTGTGACGTCCGGCACAAACTCCGGCGCCGTTCGGGGTTATTGATGCACGAGGCATGGAGCCAGCTCCGGTCGGGCTGGCTCTTTCGCTTATCTGACCGGGTCAGCCTGGAGTGGCGATGAGCTTGCGTACGTCGGGTGGCTATCAGGGGGGCCTGGCCTCGGGATTCTCCATTCCGGCGGCCGGCGCGGACCTCGAGGCCGACCTCTTCCTCCCCGCACGCCCCGCCGGCGTGGTGATCATGGCGCACGGCGCCGGCGCCAGCCGGCACAGCGCCCGGACCCGCTACATCGCGGAGCACCTGCACGGCGCCGGGTTCGCGACGCTGCTCGTGGACCTTCTCGACGCCGCCGAGCAGCGGCTCGACGCCGAGACGGCGCACCTGCAGTTCGACCTGGCGCTGCTTTCGGAACGCCTCGCGCACACGGTGGACTGGGCGGTCGAGGACCGGCGCCTTCGCTCGCTGCCGATCGGCTGCACCGCCGCCCATGCGGCGGCCGCGGCCGTCCTGCTCGCTGCGGTGGCGCGGCCGGCGGCCGTGCGGGCGGTGGTGGCCCGCGGCGGGCGGCTCGATCTCGTCGGCCGGCCGCTCGCCGGGCTGCGCGCTCCTGCGCTGCTCATCGTCGGGGGGAGCGATCCGGCGCTCGTGCGCGCCAACGCCGCGGCGATGGGGAACGCGCCCGGCGTGGTCCAGCTCGACGTCATCCCGGGCGAGACGCGAGCCTTCGACGGGCCCGGCGCGCTCGAGGCCGTCGCGCGCCTGACCGTCGAGTGGTTCGACGAGCACCTCGCGGCGCTCCCCGGCGCGGCCTGAGGATCAGAAGCCGAAGATCTTCTTGACGGTGGAGCCGATCCGCCCCCCGAAGTCCTCGATCGCGTCCCAGAGCGAGCCATGGTGCACGTCGCACACGCGCGTGGGCTCGGTGCCACGGCGGAACCATTCGCGGTGCGTGATCGGGCAGTATTCGTTGGCGAGCATTCCGGTCTGCCCGTCGATCGTCCGCGCCACGACGCCCTCGGGCGGCACCCACCCCGACCCCGACTCCTCCTTCCAGCCCGCCCGATAGAACTCGGCCCACGCCGGTGCCGCGAGCTTTCCGCCGCTCGCGCCCCATTCGAGCGGCTGCGGCACGTCGTACCCGAACCAGAATCCCGCCACGACGCTCGGCGTGAACCCTACGAACCACACGTCGTTGCCGTCGTTCGTCGTTCCCGTCTTCCCGGCGATCGGGCCCCGTATGCCGAGCCGCCGGATCTCGAATGCAGTGCCGTTGTCCACGACCGACTGGAGCATCGAGGCCATCTGGAACGCCTCGACCTCGTCCAGCACGAGCCGGGTCGCCGTGTCGGCCTCCGCTTCCCAGACGACCTCGCCCTTCGGCGTCTCGATCCGCTCGATGAGGTACGGCCGCACGCTGTGACCTCCGTTCGCGAAGACGGCGTACGCGGCGACGAGCTCGAGCGGCGTCACCTCCGACGAGCCGAGCGCGAGCGACGGCACGTCGGCGAGGGGGCTCGCGATGCCCGCCTGGCGCGCGAGGTCGATGATCTTCGGCCTGCCGACCGCCTCCGCGAGCCGGACCGTCGCGGAGTTGGCGGACAGGAGGAGGGCCCGCCGCATCGTGATCGGGCCGGCGTAATTGCCGCCGTCGTTCGCGGGCTCCCAGATCTCGCCGGTCTCGGTCTCGATCGAGACCGGGAGGTCCTCGAGCGGATCGGCCGGCGTGAGGCCGGACGCAAGCGCGGCCGCGTACACGAACGGCTTGAAGGCGGAGCCCGGCTGCCGGCGCGCGGCGAAGGCACGGTTGAAGCCGCCCCGCTCGTAGCTGTTCCCGCTCACGACGGCGCGGATGGCGCCGCTCTCCGGGTCGAGGGCGACCATCGCCCCCTCGACCTCTTCCTTCTTCCGGCCGCGCGCGCTCTCCGCCTGCCGCTCGATGAGGCCCGCCCGCCGCCGCACCGCCTGCTCCGCCGCCTTCTGGGCGCGGGCGTCGATCGTCGTGTGGACCACGACGTCGCCGAGCGCGTCGGCGCGGTCGCCGAGGACCGAATCCACCGCGGCGCGGATCGGGTCGAGCGCGTGCGTCGCGTCGGCCTCGGGAAACCAGCCGCGCTCCTCGACGCGGAGCGGCCGCTCCCGCGCTGCGGCCAGCTCCTCGCCGGTGATGAACCCTTCGCGTGCCATGAGCGCGAGCACGAGGTCCCGGCGCGTGCGCGCGCGCTCGGGGTTCCGGCGCGGGTTGTACGAGCTCGGGCCCTTCGGGAGCGCGGCGAGCATCGCGGCCTCCGGCAGGGAAAGCTCGCCCACGCTCTTCCCGAAGAGGTCGCGGCTCGCCGCCTCGACGCCGTACACGCCGTTGCCGAGGTAGATGACGTTGAGGTAGAGCTCGAGGATCTGCTCCTTCGTGAGGCTTCGCTCGAGCCGCTTCGCGAGCGAGATCTCGATCAGCTTGCGGCGGATGCTCCGCTCGCCCGCGAGCTCGGGAATGAAGGCGTTGCGCACCACCTGCATGGTGATGGTGCTGAAGCCTTCCGCGACGCCGAGCTCGCGCAGGTTCCGCGCGGCGGCGCGGAAGACGGAGCGCCAGTCCACGCCGTCGTGCTCGTAGAACCGGCGGTCCTCGACGGCGAGGAACGCCTCCCGCACGAGCTCGGGAACGCTGTCGAGCGGGACGTTGACGCGCCGCACGTACTGGAGCCGCCCGAGCGGGACGCCCCGCCGGTCGAGCACGCGGCTGCCCTCGGGCGGCTGGAAGTTCCGGATGGACTCGGTGCCCGGGCACCGGCCGAACCCGCACGTCTCCGCATACGCCACCGCGAAGACCGCGAGCCCGACGATGGCGGCCGCGGCCGCCACGTACCAGCGCCGCCGGGCGAGCCGGAGGAGCCCGCGGGTGCGGTCACCGACGCCGGCGGCCGCCGGCACGCGGAGCCTCACCGCGAAGCGCCGGAGGCGCTCCCGGATGGCCGAGGGATCGAGCTTCATGGCTGGATTATAAGGAGGAGCGCGCGCGCCGTCGGTGCGCGCCGTTACGTCCGGGTCAGGGTGCGACCGGATGCTCCAGCGTCGCCGCGGAAAGGACGGAGCCGTCGCCCACGCAATTGCGGCCCCTCCGCTTGGCCAGATAGCAGGCAGCGTCGGCGGTGGCGAGGAGCGCGTCGGGATCCGCGGGAAAGGCCGTCGTGGCGGCGACGCCGAGACTGATGGTGACCTGGATCGGTGAGCCGTCCCCGCGGACGAGCGGGTGCGCGGCCACGGACGCCCGCAGCCGCTCGGCGACCGCGAGGGCTTCCTCGGGCATCGTGGCGGGGAGGAGGAGCACGAACTCCTCGCCTCCCCAGCGGAAGAGCGCGTCGTGCTCGCGGGTCATGCCCTGAATCCGGACCGCGAGCTGGCGCAGGAGCACGTCGCCCGCCTCGTGGCCCCAGGTGTCGTTCACCCGCTTGAAGTGATCCACGTCGAGCGCGACGAGGCCGAGCCCCCGCTCCTTCCGGCGGCTCCGCTCGACCGCCATCTCGAAGCGCGATTCGAACGCCCGCCGGTTGTAGCAGCCGGTGAGCGCATCGCGCCGCGCGGCGCCTCCCTCCCGCTCGCCGATCCGCGCGAGCGCCGCCGCGAACCCGGTCGTCGTGACCACCGTGAGCCCGACGAGCAGGGCCAGGAAGAGGGCGATCTCGCGGAGCCTCGGCAGGAGGAGCACGCCGTCCGCCGTCCGCGCGGCCGGCGAGATGTCGAGCGAGTGCCAGGACATCCACGCCCCCTGGAAGACGAGCGCCGCCATCATGAGCACGATCCCGGTGACGAGGACGACGCTCGTGGACTGGCGAAGGAGCTGGCGCGGCGCCGAGTTGAGCCGGCGGTCGGTCCAGGCGCGGGCCGGCGGCACGACCCACCGGAGCAGCGGCGCGACCGCGAGGATCTGGAGCACGTCGCCGGCCACCCATGCGCGCCATCCCCGCTGCGAGGCGACGAGGTCGAGCCCGTTGTACTCCATCCAGATGAGCCCGCCGAGCGACGAGGCGCACGCCGCGATGAGCGCCGCCAGCACGTACTTCGCGAGGTCGCGCCACGACGGCATCTCGGGATTCATGTCGAGCACGAGGACCGAGCCCCACATGATGAGGAGCTCGACCGGCGTGGACCACGCGAAGAGGAGCGCCGCGCCGGTGGGCATCCCCGCGCTGAGGGCGCTCACGAGCATCGCGGTGTAGGCCGGAATGACGCCCCACTCGGGGCCGAGCCAGAAGACGATGAGGAGGGTGACCGCGAGCGGGGGGTAGATCGTGAGCGGGATGCCGGCCTTGCCGACCGGGAGCAGGAGCCCGTTCCACGAGTAGGTCTCGACGATCGCGAGCGCCACCGCCGCGGCGGCGAGGGCCGCCCAGGCCGCGAGGACCTGGCGCCCGCCCGGCATCCGGACGGCATCGACGACACGGCTGATCGGCCACGATGCGGGGCCGCGATACGCTGCTGCGATGGACGTCATCTCTTCCCGCTTCCTGCGACGCCGTTCAGACGGTGAGCACGCTCTTCCAGCGGTCGAGGTCGTCGAGGATGAGCCCGGTGCCGCGGACCACGCAGGTGAGCGGGTCGGGGTCGGTCCGGACCGGAAGGCCGGTCTCGTAGGTGATGAGGTCGCCGAGCCGCCGGATGCGGGCCCCGCCGCCGGTGAGCATGATGCCGTGATCGAGGATGTCGCTCGCGAGCTCGGGCGGCGTCACCTCGAGCGCGCGCCGCACCGCGTTCACGATCTTCTGCAGCGACTCCTGGAGCGCGTCGCGCACGCCCGACGAGTCCACGATGACCGTCCGCGGAAGTCCCGAGACGAGGTCGCGGCCCTTCACCGCCATCGTGAGCTCGTTCTCGAGCGGGAGCGCCGTGCCGATCTGGGTCTTGATCTGTTCCGCGGTCGGCTCCCCGATGAGCACGTTGTACGTCTTCCGCATGAACTGGACGATCGCCTGATCGAGGTCGTCGCCCGCGGTGCGGATCGAGGCGTCGCAGACGATCCCGGAGAGCGCGATGACCGCGATGTCGGTCGTCCCGCCGCCGACGTCCACGATCATGCTCCCCGTCGGGGAGTCCACCGGCAGCCCGGCGCCGATCGCCGCGGCCATCGGCTCCGAGACCATGAAGAGGCGCTTTGCGCCGGCGGCATCGGCCGAATCGCGGACCGCGCGCCGCTCGACCTCGGTGATCGTCGAGGGGACGCAGACGAGGATCGTCGGCTTGACGCGCACGAGGTGGCGGTCGAGCACCCGGCGGAGGAACCGGCGCAGCATCTGCTCCGCGATCGTGAAGTCGGCGATCACGCCGTCCTTCATCGGCCGGACCGCGCGGATCCCCTCCGGGGTGCGTCCGAGCATCCGCTTCGCGTCGAGTCCCACGCCGAGGATCGCGTTGGTCTCCGCGTCCACCGCGACGACCGACGGCTCGTCGAGCACCACGCCCTCGCCCTTCACGAGGATCAGGGTGTTCGCGGTTCCGAGATCGACGGCGATCTGCCGGGCGGGGCGCCAGGTGCGGCGGAGGGGCGGACGCTGGGGGATGACCTCTGGCTGGAGCTCGATTGCGGCAGTCACGGGGCGCCCCTTCGGATACGGGTGTGTTGCAGAAACCGGCCCGGATCGCGTTTCACGCGACCCGGCAGGGCGGTTTTCCGCTGGGAGACGAACCCCGTCCAAGATCCATGCCAGCGAATGGCCGCATGAAATTACATTTCCCACCCTTCATGTCCCCTCTCACCGTGCCCCGCCGCGCCGACCTTCGAGCGCTCGTCGTCCTCGCCGCACCCGTCGTCACGGTGCAGGTGGGGCTCATGCTCATGGGCGTGGTGGACTCGATCATGGTCGGCGCCATCTCCGCTGCCGCGCTCGCGGGGGCGGCGCTCGGCAACGTCTGGTTCTTCGCCGTGACGGTCTTCGGGATGGGCGTCATCATGGCGATCGACCCGCTCGTGACCCAGGCGCTCGGGGCGCGGGACGAGCCTGCCGTCCGCCGCGCCGTCCAGCGGAGCATCGTCCTCGCGGCGGTGCTCACGGTCCCGGCATCGCTCCTGATGGCCCTGACCGGGCCGGTGCTCGCCGCGCTCGGGCAGCCGGCGGAGGTCGTGCCCATCGCGGCCGGCTACGTGGTCCGGGAGATCCCGAGCGTCTTCGCCTTCTACGGCTTCATCGTCTTCCGGCAGACGCTCCAGGGGATGGAGCGCTTCGCGCCGATCGTGTGGGTCACGGCCATCGCCAACCTGGCGAACGTGGCGATGAACGCCGTGCTCATCCATGGATACCTCGGCTTTCCCGCGCTCGGCGTCAACGGCTCGGCCTGGGCCACGACGATCGCGCGGTGGCTCATGTTCGGCCTGCTCCTGGCGCTCGCCCGGCGCGAGCTCGTGCCGACGCTCCGCCCCTGGCTCCGCGAGTCGCTCTCGCTCCGTCCGCTCGGGCGCATGATCGCGATCGGCGCGCCGATCGGGGTGCACATGCAGCTCGAGTTCAGCGTGTTCGGCGTCGTGGGGCTCCTGATGGGCCGGCTCGGGACCGAGGCGGTGGCGGCGCACCAGATCGCGCTCAACCTTGCCTCGCTCACGTTCATGGTGCCGCTCGGCGTGTCGGCGGCGGGCACCATCCTGGTGGGGCGCGCGGTGGGCGAGGGGCGGCCGGACGAGGCGCGCCGGGCGGTGGCTGCGGCGCTCGCGGTCGGCGTCGGGTTCATGGCGCTCACGGCGCTCGTCTTCCTCGGCGCTCCCGGGCTCCTCGCAACGGTCTACACCGACGATCGGGCAGTGCTCGCCCTCGCGATGGTCCTGATCCCGCTCGCCGGCGTGTTCCAGGTATTCGACGGGCTCCAGGTCGTGTCCGCCGGCGTGCTGCGGGGCGTCGCGGACACGCGGGTGCCGATGATCATCGGGCTCGTCGGCTTCTGGCTCGTGGGACTTCCGATCAGCCTGGCGCTCGCCTTCTGGCAGGGGCTCGGGCCGACCGGGCTCTGGTGGGGCCTCGTCGCCGGGCTCGCGGCCGTGTCCCTGGCGCTCGTCGTCCGGGTGCGGGTCCGGTTCGGGGGGGAGCTCACCCGGGTGCTCGTGGATCTTCCGCCGCAGCAGGGGCTTGGCGAGCATGCCGGTTGACAAAACGGGGCCGAACCGCCATTTTCATCCGGCTCCGGAAGTCCTTTCCGGAGATACACCAGCGGACTCACAGGGGACCTGGCGTACGTCGGGTCCCCTTTCCAGTTGAGCCCGAGCCCGCGCGGGGGCAACACCGCGCAACGTCGGCAGGTACGGCATCACCGGACTCCGACTACACAATTCTCAGGAGTACCGCATGCGTACCACCGGCAAGGTGAAGTGGTTCAACGACGCCAAGGGTTTCGGTTTCATTACCCCCGACGGCGGCCAGAAGGACTGCTTCGTGCATCACTCGGCCATTCAGGGCCAGGGCTTCAAGTCCCTCACCGAGGGCGAGTCCGTGGAGTTCGACATCGTCCAGGGCCAGAAGGGCCCGGCGGCGGAGAACGTCGTCCGCAAGGGCGCCTGAACCAGGCAGAGCACAAAGGGCCGTCCCCCCGGGGACGGCCCCACTGTTCCACCTCACCACGATGGGCGGGCCGATGATCGAAATCCGTTTGTCCGAGAACGACAGCATCGAGTGGGCCATCAAGGCCTTCAAGCGCAAGATGCAGCGCTCGGGAATCCTCCGCGAGCTGCGCCAGAAGCGGTACTACACCAAGCCGAGCGTCGCGCGCCAGCTCAAGTCGGCGGCCGCCCAGCGCCGGAAGCGCAAGGAGCGGCAGGGCCGCTAGCTCTCGCGCCCATGCCCCGCGCCGCGCGCGGGGTCAGGGCGGGGGAACGGGCAGTGGTGGGCGCGCCGGATCGAGACTCCGGCGCACGAGGGACAGAGTGGGCCGCCGGTCGAAATCGTCGACCGGCGGCCCTGTGCGTTCCAGGAGCCGCGATCGCTGGGCCTCGTACGCCGCCGCGCGGACCGGATCGCCGAAGGACACCGTGTCCCCGCGCAGCTCGAATTCGGCGGCGTTCCCGAGGATGGAGAGCAGGCTGTCCGCGTCGGCGAGCAGCGACTCGGCGAGGTCGGCCGATGCGTACGGCTCTCGCAGCGGGGGCCGCGTGTCCCACCGGGCGCGATCCCCCGCGCTCCACCCCGCCCGCGACACCTGGAAGCTCGCGGTGTCCCCGTACGCCTGATCGAGCATCACGCTCCGGCGGTGGAACTGGCCGATCACGTTGAGCGCCGAAGCGATCCGGCGCCGTGCCGACCGGGCGCCGAGCGGGCTCGCGAACGATGCCGCACTGAACACCGACGGGAACCCGATCGTCGCCATCTCGGCCGCGAGCTGCTCGCGCGAGGCGGCCATCGCGGCGGCATGGCGCGCGATGAGCTCGTCCACCGCGACCGGCGCGCGCGGATCGGACCGGACGGGCGCGGCCGCACGGCGCGCCGGCGCCGGCACCGTTCCGGCCGGCGGGTCGGCCCGCGTCTCGATGAGCGTGGACGGCGGCGGCGCCGGCGCGAAGCCGGGATTCGACGCATGGCGGTTCACGAGATCCTCGCCCCACCGCTGCCATCCGAGGAACGCGGCTGCCCCGACCGCCAGCACGAGCACGAACCGGAAGAGCTTCGCGATCCAGCCCATGCCGCTCCGGCGTGCGCCGGGCTCCGGCGGCACGACGCGCGTCGCGTCTGCGGGCGCGGGCCGCGGTGTCGCAGCAGGGGCGTGCCGAGGCTCCGGCGGCGGTGGCGCGGCCGGACGGACAGGAAACGGAGTCGGAGCGATGGGAGGAAGCGGCTCGACGCGTGCCGGTTCCGGTCGCGGAGGTTCCGGTCGCGGTGGCTCCGGTCGGGGCGGCTCCGGTCGCGGTGGCTCCGGTCGCGGTGGCGGCTCGGGTCGGCGGGGCTCGGGCCGGAGCGGCTCGATGCGGGGTCCTGCCTCCGCTCCGGCGGGATCCTCGACCGGCGTCGGCCTCGGCGGGCCGTCGGCCGGGCCCTCAGGCTCGGCCTCCTCCGCCTGCCCCTGGAACCGCGGGTGCTGGCCGATCGGCACCCATGAGTTCGAGCGCCGGTGAAAGATCTCCGCGTCGCGGCTCACGTCGCCGCGCCGGAGCGCGAGGGCGAGCTCCTCGATCGAGGTGAATTCCGCCTCGCGACCCGACGGCAGCCGGATGCGGTACACGCCGTTACCTCGCGGCGGCGAGCGACCGCACCAGCTCCTCGTTGGTCCGGGAGCGGCGAAGGTCGGTGAGCAGGTCGTTCATCGCATTGAGCGGCGTCATCCCCGCGATCCGCCCCCGGATGCGGTGCGACGCCTCGAGCGCCTCCGGCGAGAGGAGCAGCTCCTCGCGGCGCGTCGCGCTGGCGAGCAGGTCCACCGCCGGAAAGACCCGGCGCTCCGCGAGCTCGCGGCTCAGCACGAGCTCGCTGTTGCCCGTGCCCTTGAACTCCTCGAAGATGACCTGGTCCATCTTGCTGCCCGTGTCCACGAGCGCCGTCGCAATGATGGTGAGCGACCCGCCACCCTGGGCCGGATCGATGCGCCGCGCGCTGCCGAGAAAGCGCTTCGGCTTCTCGAGCGAGTTGGCGTCGAGGCCGCCGGACAGCGTGCGGCCGGTGCCGCGCTCCACCGTGTTGTAGGCGCGGGCGAGCCGGGTGAGCGAGTCCATCATGATGACCACGTCCTCGCCGAGCTCGACGCGCCGCCGCGCGCGCTCGAGCGTGAGCTCCGCCACCGCGACGTGGCTCGCCGCCGGCTGGTCGAAGCTCGACGCGATCACCTCGCCGAACCCCGCGCTTTCCATCTCGAAGACTTCCTCGGGCCGCTCGTCCACGAGCAGGAGGAAGAGCCGTGCCTGCGGGTGATTGGTGCTGATCCCTTCCGCGATGTTCTGCAGGACCGTCGTCTTTCCCGCCTTGGCCGGGGCGACGATGAGCGCGCGCTGGCCCTTCCCGAACGGGCAGAGGAGGTCGATGACCCGATTGGTGAAATCGGGCTGGCCGCGGCGCACGATGCCGCACTCGAGCGGCAGCATTTCGTTCGGGTGCACCGCGCCGAGCCGCGAGAAATCCGGCCGGTGGCCGAGCGCGGCGGGATCGCGGCCGTTGACGAGGTCCACGCTCGTGAGCGATGCGCTGCGGCCGCGGCCGCCCGGCGCGGACCGGCCGGCGATCTCGTCGCCGGCGCGCAGGCGCGCGGACCGGATCAGGCGCTCGGGCACGTGGATGTCGGTCGGCGCCGGGAGATAGCCGGTGTCGGCGCGGCGCAGGAAGCCGGCGCCGCGGCTGGTCAGCTCGAGCACGCCGAGCGGGGCGGGATCGGTCAACGGGGGGTGCCTTTGGGTCGAGGAGAGGTTCGAGAGGAGATTACCCACGGCCGTAAGAGGCGGCAAGCGTCGCGCTCAGGTGGCTGCGGCACGGCGCACGCGCGCGACGATCGCCGAAAGCCCCTGGGTCCGGTTCATCCCGATCGTCTCGCCGAGGCGCAGCTGGTCGAGGAGGTCGGCAGGAACGCGGGCGACTTCCTCCCGTGACATGCCGTCGAGCGCATGGATGAGGAGCGATACGAATCCGCGCACCGTGGGCGATTCCCGCGGGACGTCCGCATGGATCCGCACGGCGCCGTCCGCTGCCTCCGGCGTCTCGATCCAGAGGAACACAGGCGTCTGGCATTCGTGCACCCGGTGCTCGCCGCGCTCGCGCGCCGCCGCGTACTCGGCCGGGAGCGGCGGGAGCTTTCGCGAGTAGTCGAGGAGGGTCTCGAGCCGGGTTTCCCGGTCGGCCTGCTGGAAGCGCCGGATGATCGTGTCGAGTCGTGCCATGGATGAAGGATAGGGGATCGTGAGCGCGCTCACCTCCCCCGGAGGGCGCCATCCCTACCTTGCGACGCGAGGGTCGTGGCAGCGAGGCCCATAACAGGAGGAATGGTATGGCACATGACAACGACCGGCTCGATCTCGATCACGCCGGGCGCATCGACAGCCCGGTCTCGCGGAACCGCGTCTTCGGCATGTTTTCCGACAGCGATGATGCCGTGCGCGCCATCCGGGCGTTGCAGTCGGCCGGCTTCGGTGCCGACCGGATCGGCATCGCCATGCAGGACCGGGACGTTCAGGCGCGCCTCGTCGAGGAAACCGGCTCGGGCGCGGCCGACGGCGCGAAGGCGGGCGCCGTGAGCGGCGGCGTCGTCGGCGGGCTCGTGGGGCTGCTCGGGTCGCTCGTGATTCCGGGCCTCGGGCCGATCGTCGTCGGGGGCATCCTCGCATCGACGCTCACGGGCGCCGGCGTCGGCGCGCTCACCGGGGGCCTCATCGGCGCGCTGATCGGCGCGGGCGCCTCGCAGGAGGAGGCCGAGCACTTCGACGCCGGCTTCCGGAGCGGCGGCACGCTCGTGACGGTGGACGCCGAGGGACGGGAATCGGATGCGCGGCGCATCCTGCGGAGCGCGGGCGCGGACCTCGGGCCGAGCTGGGCGCTCGAGAACGAGGCGGGCATCATCCCCACGGAGGCGGACTTCGCACAGGTCGGGGAGGAGCGCCGTCGCTGGAGCGACCCGGCCTACGAGGGCCCGGAGCGCCGGCTTCTCGGCGTCTGACGCTCAAGTGGTGACACGGCCGGCGGCTCCTTCCGGGGCGCCGGCCGGCTCGTTCTCCCTCCCGACGTTGCACCGAGGCCCACCTCAGAGTAGGATGCCTCCCGTCGCCGGCATTTCGCCGGTGCCCCGAGAGAGCTGGAATGCGATTGAACCCGTTCCGGGCGGTCCGCCCGGTGCCCGAGCTCGCCGCGCAGGTCGCCTCCGTGCCGTACGACGTCGTGAATCGCGACGAAGCGGCCGCCCTCGCCCGTGGGAACCCGCACAGCTTCCTTCACGTCGGGCGCTCCGACATCGATCTGCCGCCCGAGACCGATCCGCACGACGACCGGGTCTACGCCGGCGCGCGGGCCGCGCTCGACCGGCTCCGGCGCGAGCGCGTGCTGGTCCAGGACGAGGAGCCGTCGCTCTTCC
>DASUXZ010000061.1:0-17996 GCA_036377655.1 Gemmatimonadales bacterium | reverse complement strand
ACGGGGACGGCGCGCAGTCGCTCGGCGTGCAGGCCACCGCCGCGAGCGAGGCCGAGGTGTTCGACCTCGTGGACGAGCTCGCGCGGCAGCTCCTCGCCGCGGGCCAGTCGGGCCCCGCATCGCGGCTCTCGCGCCTCGCCGCGCGCACCACCACCTCGATGCCGGCGCTCAAGGCCTACCTCACGGGCGAGCGGCACCTCCGCGCCGGCCGGTACTACGACGCGATGGAGGCGCTGCAGGAGGCCGTCGCCTCGGACGGGACCTTCGCGCTCGCCTACTACCGCTTCGCGGCGGCCGCCGGCGGCTGCGCCATGCCCGAGCTCGCGCGCCAGCTCGCCGAGCTCGGCGCCGAGCACCGGAACCGTCTCTCCGAGCACGACCGCTACCTCTTCGACGCCCAGCGCGCCTGGCTCAACGGCGCCGTCGGCGAGGCGGAGGCGCACTACGCGACCATCACGAGCATCTACCCCGGCGACGTCGAGGCCTGGTTCCTCCTCGGCGACCTCCTCTTCCATTCCAACCCCCTGCGCGGCCGGAGCGCGGCCGAGGCGCGCGGCGCGTTCGAGCGGGCGCTCGCGCTCGAGCCCGACCATGTGACGTCGCTCGTGCACCTGGTGCGGATCGCGGCGCTCGAGGGGGAGATGGAGGAGGCGGTCGAGCTCGCGGGGCGCGTGGTCGCGCTGAGCCCGGAGGGCGACGAGGTGCTCGCGATGCGCGCCTTCCGCGCGTACGCGACGCACGACGAGGCGGAGATCGTGGCGGTGATCGAGGCGCTCCGGCATGCGCGCCTCGCCTCCATCGCGCTCGCCTTCACCGACGTCGTGGTCTATGCGGGGGACCTCGCGGGGGCGGAGTCGCTCGCGCGCGAGCTCACCGGCGTCGCGCGGTCGGACGAGATGCGGGCGCTCTTCCACGTGCTGCTCGCGCACCTCGCGCTCGCGCGGAAGGCGCCGGAGGACGCGCTCGCCGAGCTCCGGACGGCGGAGCGGCTGGACCGAGCGTGGGGGCTCGAGACGCGGGCGCTCTTCGCGGCGCTGCCGTTCGGCGGGGTGCCGGAGGCGGAAGCCGTGGCGGCGCGGGATGCGCTCGCGGCGTGGGACGCGGCGAAGGCGGAGCCGAGCAGCTTCATCATCTTCGCCATGCACAACGGGCTCCATCCGCATATCCGGCTCTACCTGCTCGCGCTCCTCGAGGCCCGCCTGGGCAACGTCCCCGCGGCGCGCGCCCACGCCAGGCGCCTCGCGACGCTCGAGCCCGTCGCCGGCGCCGAGGGCATCTCGCACCACCTCACCCGCGGCGCGCTCGCCCGCGTCCTCTGGGCCGAGGGCCATCCCGCCGAGGCGCTCGCCGAGCTCGGCAAGGCGGAGACCGAAGCCTGGTTCCTCCTCACCGTCGCCTCCCCCTTCTACTCCCAGGCCTTCGAGCGCTGGATGCGCGCCGAGCTCCTCACCGCCCTCGCCCGCCCCGACGAAGCCGCCGGCTGGCGGCGCTCGCTCGCCGAGCGGTCTCCATACGAGATCATTTATCGGTAGTTGTTGTTTTTCAACGCGAAGGCGCGAAGTCGCGAAGGCGCGAAGTTGAATGATTGTGGGCTTGTGTTGACGATCCGTGCTTCGATCGGGCACGGAGCCCACAACCAGGCTGTCCTTCGCGCCTTCGCGCCTTCGCGCCTTCGCGTTGAAAACAGACCTACCGCACCCCCACCAACCCGCGAACGGCCTCGATCATGCGCGCAGAGTCGTAGCCGACGCCGTCCTTGAAGACGGTGACGACGCGGCGGATCTCGGCGGGGCGGGCGATGGGGTCGCCGTTGATGACGATGAGGTCGGCGAGCTTGCCGGGGGCGACGGTGCCGAGCTGCGCGTCCACGCCGAGGATCTTCGCGCCGTTGAGCGACATGATCCCGATCGCCTCGAGCGGCGTGAAGCCCGACTCGATGAGGAGCTCGTAGTTCCGCTGGTCGCCGAAGCCGGGGAGGGCGCCGCCGTTGCCGGTGGGGTCCACGCCCGCGCCGAGGAGCCCGCCCGCGCGCACGAAGGCCACCTCGTACGCCTGCGCCTTCCGGAACACCTCGGGCGAGATCGCCGAGGCGCCCGGCTCCGCGAGCCGCGCGCGCGAGGCGAGGTACTCGGCGCGCACCTCGGGGCTCATCGCGTCGAGCATCCGCTGCTCGAGCGGCGGCCGGTTCGGGACGTAGAGCTCGTACACCGCGAGGGTGGACGTCATCGGGACCTTCCGCGCGAGCATCTCGCGGAAGGTGGCGCGGACGCCCTCCCCCTCGAGGTCGAGGCTCTCGAGCTTCGCGCGGCTCCCGTCGGGGCAGGCGTCAGGCTGCTTGTCGGGATCGTAGTCGGTGTTGACGAAGAGCCCGTGCTCGAGGTTGTCGATCCCCGCCGCCACCGCCTCGCGGAAGCTCACCGAGCAGAGGTGCCCCGTCACCTTCACGCCGCGCTTGTGCGCCTCGTCGGCCGCGGCGCGGAGCACCTCGCGGCTCACCGAGGTGTAGAACTTGAGCCACGTCGCCCCTTCCGACGCCCAGTAGGCCACGACCCGGCGCGCGTCGGCCGGCGTCATGAGCTGGTGCATCTGGCCGTTGCCGGTCTCGCCGGTGAGGTAGGGCCCCGTGATGTGCATGCGCGGGCCGGGGAGGCGGCCGTTCTCGATCGTGCGCTTGAGGTTGATCTCGTGGTACGGGGAGTAGCTGCCCGTCGTGCGGATCGTGGTGACGCCGCTCGCGAGGTAGAGGAGCGGGCTCGTGAAGTTGCCCTGCGTGCCGCGCTGGGACGTGGTGTAGAAGGTGTGGTTGTGCAGGCCGACGAAGCCGGGAAGGACGGTATGGCCGGCGAGGTCGAGGCGCGTCGCGCCCGCCGGGATCGCGGCATTCGCCGACGGCCCCACCGACTCGATCTTCCCGTTCGCGATGACGACGGTCTGGTCCTCCTTCGGCGCCGCCCCCGTCCCGTCCACCACCCGCACATGCTCGAGCGCCACCACCGGCCCCTCGACGCTCACGAACCGCTTTGCCGCCGGCGACAGCTGCGCCGCACTCTGCGCCGCGGCCGGCGAGGTGACGAGAGCGCCCATCAGGATCACGCCAGCAACACGCATCATGCCTCCATGGAAATGGAAGTATTTGGTTTCAACGCGAAGGCGCGGAGACGCGAAGCCGCGAAGAACTGCGTTGGTGTGGGCTCCCTGCGCGCCCGACGCGCGGTTCGTCAATGCAAGACCACAACCACCCCACTTCGCGCCTTCGCGCCTCCGCGCCTTCGCGTTCGAGACCAGACAACCTCATTCGACTTCCAGCACGAGATGCATGCCGGTCTCGAGATGCTCGGCGACATGGCAGTGCATCATCCAGCGCCCCGGGTTGTCGAATTCGACGAGGAGGTCCACGGTGCTGCCGGCCGGCACGATCACGGTGTCCTTCCAGACGTGGTCCCGGACCTTCCGCCCGTTCCGCGCCACCACCGCGAACCGCTGGCCGTGGAGGTGGATCGGGTGGTGCATCGGATGGAGGGAGCGGCGCTCGTTGACGAGTCTCAGGAGGATGCGGTCTCCGCGACGGAAGCGCCAGTCCACGGCCATGTTCTCCCGGCCGGTGGCGCTGTCGCGGAGGACCCAGGTCACGTCCCGCCCCGTCGCGAGCCAGTCCATCATCGGCATGAGGCCGGCCCACTCGACCGGCGCCACCCAGGCGGTGTCGATCCGGAGCGCCTGCACCAGGCCGAAGGGGAGCGCGCCGGTGCGGAGGCCGAGGACGAGCGTCCGGTCCGGCGATTTCCCGTCGAGCGAATCGAGCGCGGCGAACTCCTTCATGAGATCCGCGTGCGCGCGCAGCGAGCCGAAGGTGGCGCCGAGGTCCGGCGTCGCCCTTTCATTACCCACTGCAACCATGCCGAGCGTGTCCACCACCCGCACGAACGCCCGCGCCCTCGGCTCGACCCCGCGCACGCGATTGGTGAGCGCGTACTTCCCCGCCCTTTCGAACCGCACGTCCACCACCCAGCGCTCCGCAGGCCCGATCACGACGCTCTCGACCCACCGCTCCTCCGCGACGCGTCCCATGTCCCCCGCCACGAGCTTCATCCGCGCGCCGTCGATCGCGAGGTTGAAGGTGCGGGCGTTCGCGGCGTTCGTGAGGTAGAGCCGGACGACCTCTCCCCGCCGCGCGCGCGCTTCCCAGCGGGGCTCCCCGTTCACGAGGAAGACGTTGCCGAAGCGCCCCATGAGCGCGTGCGACGTGTGCTCCTCCCCGAAGGCGATCGGCCCGTCCGCACCGAGGAGGATGTCGTCGAGGATGAGGACCTCCTCGCGGTGCACCCGCCCCAAGCGCGAGCGCTCGTCGCCGCGCACCAGGATGTTGCCGTAGAGGCCGAGCTCCTGCTGGACGTCCTCGCGGACGTGGGGGTGGTACCAGTAGATCCCGGCGTCGGGAAAGACGAGCTCGTAGGTGAAGCTGCCCCCGGGGGGGACGGGCTCCTGCGACACGCCGGCCGCGCCGTCGAAGCGGTGGTCGAGGCGGATGCCGTGCCAGTGCACCGTGGTCGGCTGGTCGAGCCGGTTCACGAGGACGATGGTGACGCGCGCGCCCCGCTCCACCTCGAGCAGCGGGCCGGGCGACTGCCCGTTGAACGCGTACGCGGCGAACGTCCGCCCGGCGATGCTCCGGCGCACCAGGCCCGCTTCGAGATGCAGCGTGTCGCCGGAGGCGAGGCGGGTGAGTGTCCGCGGTCGCACGGGCGGGAGCGAGTCGAGAGCCATGCTGCGGCCCGGAAGCCACGGCGTCACGTCGGGGAGCAGCACCTCGAGCCCCGGCGTCATGATCGGCGCGGCGGGATGCGGCGCCGGCATCTCCCATCCGTCTCCGTGTGCATGCCTCACCTCGCGCGCCGGCACCGTGAGATGCGGCTTGAGCACGCTGCTCGGCGACATCCCGCGGAGCGCGATCGCGGTGAGCATCCCGTCGGCGGTGTCGGCCGCGGTTCCCCGCGTGACGAAGATCGTGAAGCGCTCGAGCGCGATCGGCCCGAGCTCGGTCTCGCCGTTCCGGACGGGCCCGAGCGGGACGATCGGCTCGAGCAGCGGCCCGCTCGCCCACGCGGTGTATTCGCCGGCCGGCAGCCCCTCGAGCCGCACCACGAGGTCGAGCAGCGGCACCCCGTCCCGCGTCACCGCAAGCCCGAACGGCGAGCGCGCATGCACGAGCCGCACGCTGCCCGTGGCGCCCTCGTACTCGGGCCGCGGAACGAGCTCGATGCAATGGAGGCCGGGATCGCCGTGGACGGGGTTCCAGGCGTCGCAGGGGCCGACGGAGGCAGCGGCAAGGGTCGCGCTGACCATGAGCAGGGAGATCACAGCGTAAAGATACGGCCCGGCGGCTGGTGGCGGGTGCCGGCTGCGGAGGCGCGTCGCCGGCCACTTCCATTACCACTGCGCCCCACGCATGAAGGGCGGCATCAGCGCCGGAGCAGCCGGTACCCGCCACCAGCCGCGGCGCACCGGCGCTCAGGCTATCGATGTCCGCCGGCTGCTACGCCTCCGACGCCGCCGCCTTCTCCGCGCGCGCGTGCGCCTTGCCCGTGCCGCGCCGGAAGAGACCGACCGCCCGCGCCCGCCACTCGTCGAAGATCTCGTACACCGTCGGGATCACGAGCAGCGTGAGCAGCGTGGACGTGATGACGCCGCCGATCACCGCGCGCCCGAGCGGGGCCCGGAAGTCCGCGCCTTCGCCGGTGCCGAGGGCGACGGGGATCATGCCGGCGATGAGCGCCACCGTCGTCATGATGATCGGCCGGAGCCGGATGCGCCCCGCCTCGATGAGCGCCTCGCGGAGCGGCAGCCCGTCCCGCTCCCGCGCCCACTTCGCGAAGTCGATGAGCAGGATCGCGTTCTTCGCGACGATGCCCATGAGCAGGATCACCCCGATCAGGCTCATGATGTTGAGCGTGTCGTTCGTGAGCACGAGCGCGAGCACCACGCCGATGAGCGAGAGCGGGAGCGACACGAGGATCGCGAGCGGGTCGATGAACGACCCGAACTGCATCACGAGGATGAGGTACATCAGCATCACCGCCGCGCCGAGCGCGGTGAAGATGCGCGTGTAGACCTCCGCCTGGTCGCGCGCCTCGCCGCCCCAGCTCACGCTGTAGCCGGGCGGGAGGGTCACTTCCTCCGCCACGATGCGGTCGATCGCGTTCGTCACCTCGCTGAGCGAGGCGCCGGAGACGTTCCCCTGCACGATCACGACCGCCTCGCGGTTGAGGTGCGTGATCTGCGCCGGCCCGAACCCGCGCGAGATCGTCGCGATCTGGCCGAGCGGCACGACGCTCGGCCGGCCGTCGGGGCCCGCCACGACGAGCGGCAGCCGCTCGAGGTCGGCCGCGCGCTCCCGCGCCTCGGGCGAGAGGCGGATCTCGACGTCGCGCGTCTCGCCGCTCGGGTCCACCCAGTCGCCGGCATCGATGCCGGCGAACGCCGGCCGGAGCGACTGCGCCACCTGCCCCACCGTGATCCCGAGCGACCCCGCGAGCCCGCGGTTGAGCTCGACGTTGAGCTCCGGCTTCTCGCCGCGCGTCGAGAGGCCGACGTCCACCGCGCCCGGGATCTTCCGGATCCGCTCCGCCACGTCCTGCGCGATCCGGGTGAGGACCACCGGGTCGTCGCCGGCGAGCTGGAGCTGGATCTGCTTGAAGGCGCCGCCGAAGCCGCTCGTGAAGACCGAGACCGTGGCACCGCCGAGGGCCGCCGTCTCGCGCCGGAGGATCTGGCCCAGCTCCTCCTGGCTGATCTCCCGCTCGGCCTTCGGGATGAGCCGCACGTACACCTGCGCCTGGTCCACGCTCGGCACGAGGAGCGGGAGCGGCGTGCCGATGGCGGTGTAGGTGTACGCCACCTCGGGATGCTGCCGGGCGATCGCGGCGGCCTCCTCCGTCTTGAGCCGCGTGTACTCGAGGCTCGAGCCGGGCGGGGCCTCGACGATGAAGAACACCTCGCTCCGGTCGCTCACCGGCACGAAGCCGGCGCCGCCCGCGGTCGCCTGGAGGGCGATGGCCCCGACGAAGGCGAGCGCCGCGAGCCCGACCATCGCCCAGCGGTGGTCGAGCGCCCACCCGACGAGCTTCGCGTAGTTGTCGGTCTGGCGGTCGAACCAGCGGTTGAACCGGTCGAGCGCCCGCGCGATCGGGTTCTTCCGCTCGTGCCCTTCCGTCTGCGGGTCCGCCCAGTACGCCGAGAGCATCGGGTCGAGCGAGAAGCTGACGAAGAGCGACACGAGCACCGAGCAGGCGATCGTGAGCGCGAACGGCTTGAACCACTCGCCCGCGACGCCGTACATGAACGCCACCGGCACGAACACCGCCACGATCGAGAAGGTCGTGGCCGCGACGGCGAGCCCGATCTCGTCGGTGCCCTCGCGCGACGCCTCGTAGTGGTCCTTCCCCATCTCGATGTGCCGCACGATGTTCTCGCGCACCACGATGGCGTCGTCGATGAGGATACCGATCGCGAGCGAGAGCCCGAGGAGCGACATCGTGTTGAGCGTGAAGCCGAACGCCCAGACCGCGATGAACGACGCGAGCACCGACACCGGGAGCGCCAGGCCGGTGATGACGGTCGAGCGCCACGAGTTGAGGAAGAGGAAGACGACGAGCACGGTGAGGAGCGCGCCCTCGATGAGCGCCTCCTGCACGTTCGTGACCGCCTGCTCGACCCGCTCGCCGGCGTCCTGCACCACCTCGAGGTCCACCCCCTCGGGAAGCTCCGCCTCCGCTTCCGCGATCGCGGCGCGGAGCTTCTCGCTCACCGCCGTGGTGCTGTAGCCCTTCGACTTGAGGACCTCGATGCCGACGGCCTCGCGCCCGTTGAAGAGCGCGAGGGTGCGCGGCTCCTCGGTCCCGTCCCTCACCGTGGCCACCTGGCCCAGGCGGATGATCTCGCCGTTCCGCTCGGCGACGGCGATGCTCGCGAAGTCCTCCGGGCGGTCGAGCCGCCCGCGGAGGCGGATCGAGCGCTCCTCGAGCCCGCCCGTCACCCGCCCCACCGGCGCGGCGAGGTTCTGCGACTGGAGCGCCTGGACCACCTGCGCCACGCCGATGCCGGCGGCCTGGAGCGCGTCGGGCCGGATCTCGACGGTGAGCTCGCGCTCGATCCCGCCGACGACGCTCACCTGCCCCACGCCGGCGATCGAGCGGAGCCGCTTCGTCACGCCCGGATCGGCGAGCCGCGTGAGCGCGGTGGCCGGCAGGGTGCTCGAGGTGAGCGTGAGCGTCATGACCGGGAAGTCGCCCGGATCCACGCGCGAGAGGATCGGCTCCTCCATCTCGGGCGGCAGGTCCGCGCGCTTGGCCGAGATGGCGTCGCGGATGTCCTGGCTCGCCTGCTGGATCGGCTTCTCGAAGTCGAAGAAGATCTGGCACTGCGCGAGGCCGTCGGTCGCGGTGCAGATGGACTTGGGGCCGTCCACGCCGCTGATCGCGAAGACCGCGTCCTCGATCGGCTCGATGATCTCGCGCGTGACCTCGGACGGCGACGCGCCCGGGTACGGCACCGTCACGACGATGAGCGGCTGCTGGACGTCCGGGAACTCGTCCGTCTGCAGGTTGATGAGCGCGAAGAGCCCGAACACCACGAGCGCCACCATCGCGGTGACGGTGATGATGGGGCGCTTGATGGCGAAATCAGAGATGAACATGGGGCCTCGCTACGCTGGTGGAACGATGGAACGGTGGAATGATGGAATCAGTTGCCACCCAAGCCGGCACTGTCCGCCCTGGATCCGCTGCCGTTCCCCCCTTCCATCGTTCCATCCTTCCGTCCCGCCTCCCCCACCGTCCGCTCCCCCTCCGACCGCACCCGCACCACCACCCCCTCCGCCACGCCCTGCGCGGCGCCGAGGAGGACCGTGTCGCCGACGGCGAGGCGGCCGGAGACTTCGACGAGGTCGCGCGCGTCGTCGCGGATGCCGACCGACACCGGCACGCGCTCGACCCGGGCGGAGCGGAGCCGGAGCACCGACGGCGCCATGCCGCGCTCGTCGATCGCCGACGCGGGCACGGCGAGCGCCCGCGTTTCCACCGTGGCCACCCGGCCCTCCGCGAAGAGCCCGGCCACGAGCGACCCGGCGCGGTTCGGGATGGCGACGGTGATCGGCACCTGGCCGGTGGCCGGGTCGGCGGCGGGGTTGATGCGCGTCACCCGGCCCTCGAAGGTGCGGCCGTCGTAGCCGCTCACCGTGAACGCCACCGGCATCGCGACCTCGAGCGCCGCGACGTCGCTCGCGGGCACCGAGGCCTCGAGGCGCATGCTCGCCGGGTCCACGATGGTGTAGAGGAGCGCGCCCGGCTGGACGACGTCTCCCGCGTTGGCGCCCTGCTCCGCCACCACGCCGCCGAACGGTGCCCGCACCGTGGCCTTGGCGAGCTGCCGCTCCGCGGCGACGAGGCGCGCGCGCGCGTCGGCGAGGGCGCCCTCGGCGCTCGTGGCCGCGAGGCGCGCCTGCTCGAGCTCGCGCTCGGCGATGGCGCCCGCGCCGCTGAGCCGGGCCGCGCGCTCCGCGTTGCGCCGCGCGAGCTGGGCGGAGCTCTCCGCCGACCGGTACGCCGCGCGCGCGCTGAGCTGCGCTTCGCGGAGCGTGGTGTCGTCGATCCGCGCGAGGACCTGGCCCTTCCGGACCGGCTGCCCTTCCTCCGCGAACACCTCGAGCACCGGGCCCGCCACCTCGGCGCGGACCTGCGCGCTCGTCTCGGGCACGAGCGCGCCCGAGAGCATCGGCCCCGTCGCGAGCGGCACGCTGTCCGCGACCGCGATGCTCTCCGGCCCGAGCACCACCGGCGGCGGCGCCGCCTGCCCGTCCGGCGCGTCGTCCTTGCCGCCGCATCCGGCGGCCGCGAGGCCCGCCGCGAACACCACGAATCCTGCGCGCATGATCGTCGTCCCTGAGGGTGGGAGCATCGCGTTACCGTCCCGCCGTGCCGAGCGGCAGCGCGTCGAGGAGCTCGATGCGAAGTCGCGCCACGCGGAGGTCGCGCGCGCTCTGGGCCCGGTTGGCGAGCGCCTGCTGCAGCTGGACCCGCGCGTCGCCAAGCTCGGTCTGGGTCGAGATGCCTTCCTGGAAGCGCACCTCGGCGATGGCGTAGGCGCGCTGGGCCTGCTCCACGGTGCCGGCGCTCGCCGACCAGGCGGCGTCGGCCGCCCGGAGCGCGGCCTCCGCGGTCTCGACGTCGAGCGCCGCGAGCTCGCGCGTGGCGGCGAGCCGGAGCCGCGCCTCGTCCACGTCGGCGCGCGCCACCATCCGGTCGCCCGAGAGGCGCCCGCCGGTGAAGAGCGGCACCGAGAGCGAGAGGGCGACGTTCCAGTCGCTCACGAAATCGCTCCACGCGGGGAGCAGGTCGTCGGGATAGCCGAAGCGCGAGAAGTTCGACGTGAGCCGGAGCGTCGGCCACGAGGCCGCGCGCGCGACCGCGAGGCGGCCTTCCTGCACCACGACGTTCTCCTCCGCCTGGCGCACCGCGGCGCGGCGCTCGACGGCGGTGGCCGCGAGGGCCATCGAGTCGGCCGGCGAATCGAGCGGCGTGGTGAGGACGAGCGAGTCGCCCGCCGGGAGCTCGAGCAGCTGCTTGAGCCGGAGGTAGGCGATGTCCCGCTGGGCCCGGCGCTGGATCACCACCGGGCGGGCGTTGTCGCGGATCACCTGCGCCCGCAGGAGCTCGAACTCCGGGACGTTCCCCACCTCGAGCGCGAGCCGCGTGTTCTCGAGCGTGCGCTCCGCCTGCGCGAGGGTGGAGTCGGCGATCGAGACGAGGCGGTCGCCGAGGAGGGCGTCGAAGTACGCCTCCGCCACCTCGAGCCGGTTCTGCGCCTCCTGCGAGGCGAGCTCGATCTCGGCGAGCCGCCGCCCGGCGCCCGCGATCCGGTTCTGCGCCCGCACGCGGCCGCCGGCAAAGAGGAGCTGCGACGCCTGCAGGCCCAGGTTGTACTGGTTCTCCTGGCCGAAGGGGAGATCGGCGAAGGCGGCGAACGGATCGGCGCGCGAGGCGCACTCGAGCGCCGCCTCGAGCGAATCCACCCGTTCCTCGATCGGCGCCGCAGGATCGGGGATGAACCGGCGGCACTCGGGCGGCGGCGGCTCGCTGCTGCTCCCGGTGTCCGCGAGCACCGAGAACTGCGAGCGGAGCGTGCGCGTGTAGGAGGCCGTCCCGGTGAGCTGCGGGAAGTACTCGCTCCGGGCCTGCCGCTGCTGGCCGCGGGCGCGATCCACCCCGGCGCGCGCGATCCCGACCGACTCGCTCGTCCGGGCGCCGATCGAGAGCGCCTCCTCGAGGGACAGCGGGCGCCCGGCGGCGTCCTGCGCGGCGAGCCGGGCGGGCACGGCGGCGCCGGCGAATCCGGCCGCCGCGAAGGCCACGCCCACCGACGAGAGGACGGCGCCGAGGGAAAATCGCCGGATCATGCCGCCGCTCCGAGACCGCGCAGGAAGATCCGCACGTAGCCCTCGACCGATGCGTCGATGTCGTCGTTGAACATGTCGGGCAGTCCCTCCCGTACGATTCCGTCGGCGAAGAGCGCCGCCATGAGCATCGCGGCGGCAATGCGGGCGTCCACGTCGGCGCGGACGAGCCCGCCCGCTCGCAGTGCTTCGATATACCGCGCGAGCCCCTGCGCCGCCTGCGCGGGCGGCGAGCCGCGCGGCGGCACGATCTCCGGGTGCTCTTCGTATTCCCCGAGGCGAGTCCGGATGAGCGGCGCCATCCGCCGCAATCCTTCGGTGATTCCGCGCGCCCATGCCGTGAGGTCCCGCACCGGATCGCCCGCGTGCTCCGGCGCGTCGGGGGAGCAGCCGCCGCCTCCCCAGTGGCGGCTCACCGCCTCGCGGAGGAGCGCCTCCTTCGAGCCGAAATGGCGGAAGACCGTCACCTCATTGACGCCTGCGACGGCCGCAATTCGACGCGTGGTGGCGCCGCGGAACCCGGCTTCACCGTAGACCTGAGCGGCCGCATTGAGGATTTCTTCACGCACGTCCATGGGGCGACGAAGATAGTGATTCTTTTCACATGCGCAAGCGAGTGCTTGCAATCGGCGACGACGTACCAACGGAGATCCCGAAGCCATCGAATGCTTGTGCGATCATTAGTTGATTATTAATGTGTCTTCATGGCAGATCCCGTCACAGCATCGTCCCGACAGTCCAGCGCCACCCGCACACTCCTCTCCGTCGCCGAGGGCGTTCGGGCCCGGATGGAAGAGGCCATCCGGGAGCTCGGCGTTTCGCTTCAGCAATACAATGTCCTCCGGATCCTCATCGACGCGGGTGAGGTGGGGCTGCCGACGCTCGCCGTAGCCGACCGGCTCCTCGAGAGGGCCCCGGGCGTCACGCGACTGATGGACCGGCTCGAGGCCCAGGGACTCGTCGCCCGGAGCCGGGGGGAGGATCGCCGCCAAGTTGTCTGCCGCGCGACCGACTCGGGGCGGGCCCTGGCCGGAAAGGCGCGGCCATTGCTCGAGGCGGCGGAGGCCGCGGCCCTCCGGACGCTGAGCCCTCACGAAACGAGCGCGCTGCTCCATTTCCTCAACCGGATCGGCCGAAATACGACACTTGCATGACGCGCTGATAGTTGCCTAGTCAAGCAATGGTTTGCCGTATATTCCTTTGATGCTTCCGTCGTCGCCCTACGAGGTACACCTCCCCGCTGCCAGGCCGGATCGCGGTCCCCTCGCGCTCATCGCGAGCGTGGCGCTGCATGCCGTCGTGGTGGTGGCGCTCGCAGGGGTGACGCGGGTCGAGATTCCCGCCGCCGAGAGTGAGGCCGAAGCGCGCCAGCCCGCAATGCAATTCGTCGAGCTCCCGCCGTACGCAGAGCCCGAGGCCGCCCCGCCGCCGCGTCCACCGGAGAACGAGCGCCGAGTCGAAGCCGATCCCCGGGTCGAGCCGCGGCGCCGGATCCCGCGGCCGCAGGTCGCGCGCGGCGCGCCGATGCCGGAGGAGCTCGCGGTGCGCGAGGAGCCCCCGCCGCCCGATCCGGACCTGCCGCCGACGGGCGCCGCGCCCGAGCCGCCCGCGACGGACCCCGCGCCCTCCGCTCCGTCGCCGGCCGAGCTCGCCGCGCTCCGGGAATCGGAGATGCGAAGCGAGGCGACACGCCTCTTCGGTCCGAGGCGGCCCGGATCCGACCGTGCCCCGGGGCCGATCACGGCCGGCTGGGTCAACGAGATCAGGGACAACCGGGACAACGACTGCACGCCGACGCCGCGCGCGCCGAGGGAGCCGGGCGCGCCGGTCGAGCTCGGGAGCGTGTCCGGGCGGGTATTCCGGGCGGGCACCGACCAGCCGCTTCCGGGCGCGTTCCTCCAGATCCTCGGCACCGCCTACTCGACGTTCGCCGACGACGACGGCGACTACACGCTCGAATTCGACCGCGCCCTCGTGGACGACTGCCGCACCCAGTACGTCCAGGTGTCGAAGGACGGCTTCGCGCCGCAGCGGCTCATCCTCTCCCTCGGACCGAAGTCGTCGAACGACATCCCGCTCCGCCGCCGGTAGCCGCCTCCCGTCAGTTCCCGCCGACGATGTCCTGCAGGATGCGCTCGGCGAAGTCCTTGTCCCAGTCCGCGACGTTCTTCCGCGCCGTCACCTCGACTTTCGACGTGGTCGGGGACTCGCGCTCGGCGGTCACGCTCACGGTGAGCTCGCCGGCGGTTCCCTGCCAGGTCCGCTTGTCGCCGCCGTCCTCGGTGCCGGTGTCGGTGACCGACACCGAATGGCGGCCGAGCGCGGCCTCGATCCGGGCCGCGAGGTCGGCGGGCTGGCCCTGGACCATCGCTTCCGCCCCGCGGGTGGTGAGATAGACCGCGCTCCCCGCTCCGGCGGCGGCGGCGGCAAGGCAGGCCGGGGCGGTGAAGGCGGCGGCGGCGGCGACGGCGAACTGGGCGATACGGGTCATTTCGGGTCTCCCTGTGGGTGCACGGCGCCAAGGTGGGGCCGGCCATCCGGCGCGGCAAGCGGTGCCGTCACGCAGCCCGGGCGGCGGCGGGCGGCGGCGGCTGGAAAATCGGCGCACCTCCCCATAGACTCCTCGCGCGCGGCCGGTCGCGCACCGACAAACCCCGGGGTCGAGACCACCAATGGGAACGAACCGCCTTCGCGGCCCAGCCTTCATCGAGATCCTCGTCATCCTCGCCCTCGCGGCGACGGTGCTGTCCCTCCTCCTCAAGCGCGGCTAGCCCCCCTCTCGCGCGCGCGGCACGGCCGGCGGCCGGCTCCGCGTGACTCCCGTCACCACCTCGATCCACGCGATGCGGCATACTCATGCCGTTACGATGAGTGCGGGCCGTCGCGCCCGCTGAACCGCATACACGAGGTGTCGCAATGGCGTCCAAGGACCCGGTTGAGGCTCTGAACAGCTATGTCACCGACATGCTGGCTCTGGAGCAGCACATCAAGAAGGCGATCGACGGACAGATCGAGGACCTGAAGAACTATCCCGCCGTCACGAGCGAGCTTCGCTCGATCAACGGGACGATCGAGGGCCACATCTCGACGCTCGAGGGGATCGCGAAGAACAAGGGCGGCAAGGGCCCCACCGACCTCCTCAAGCAGGCCGGCTCCGCCGTCCTCGGCCTCGGCGCCGCGGCGGTGGACCTGGTGCGGAACGAGGGCCTGCCGAAGAACCTGCGCGACGATTACACCGCCTGCAGCCTCGCCACGATCGGCTACGTCATGCTCCATACGACGGCGCTGTCGCTCGGCGACCGGCAGGTCGCGGAGATCGCGCACCGGCACCTGAGCGCGTACGCCCGGATCGTGATGAACCTGCACAACATCATTCCGGCCGCGACGATCAAGTTCCTCCAGGAGGAAGGCCTCCCGGCGAGCGACGCCGCGCTCGGCGAGATCTCGCGGAACATCGAGGAAGTCTGGCACCAGGGGAGCTCGATCGGGAACGCGACCCAGGCCAATCTCGGCAAGACCTGGCAGTAGCGCGGGCACCAGCAGGACGAGCGAAGCACTGCGCGGGAGCGCAACGGAAAGCGGCGTGGAGAATTCCACGCCGCTTCTTTACGCCCCCCTCTCACCTCTCACCCCTCACCTCTCACCTCATCCACTCACCCCCGTCCTCACCCTCGCCCGCGTCGGCGCCCGGTGGAACTGGTACGTGCTTCCCCGCATCGGCGTCCGGAGCATCATCCGGCCTTCCGGCGTCTTCATCCGGCTCGCCGGCACCTTCCACTCGAGCGTCTGGCGGCGCTCCTTCCGCATGACCTCGAACCTGACCGTCTCGCCCGACTCGTAGGAGGCCATGATGCGGTGCGCGTGCGATGCCGACTGCACCTCGCGCCCGTCGATCGACTGGATCACGTCGCCGGCCCGGAGCGGGAGGGTCGAGTCGGCGGGGCTGCTCAGCACGAGGACACCCTTCGAGGTGCCGAAGTACTCGCCGAGCTCGGGCGAGAGGTCCCGGAGCTCGACGCCGCCGAGCCCGTGCCCGAAGACCATGAGCTGGTTGCGCAGGTCGCCCATCATCGGCCCGAGGCGCTCGAGCGAGGGCATGGTGAAGGTGAAGTCCCCGCCCAGGTCCTCCGCGACGATCGTGGCGTCGGCGCGGCGGCCGTCGCGGGTGTATTCCACGCGCACGGTGTCGCCCGGCTCGAGCTTCCGGGCGAGCTCGACGAGCTGCTGCCCGGCCTCGTCGCCGTCGAGCCGGGTGCCGTTGAAGTGGGTGACGAGGTCGCCCGGGCGGAGCCCGGCCTTCCACGCCGGCCCGTCCTCCCGGACCTCGTCGAGCAGGGCGCCGTTCCGGTCCTCCTCGTCCACCCGCACGCTCACTCCGAGCCGCGGGCGGCCGAAGGCGTAGACGGCCGTGCCTTCGCCGAAGGGCCGGCGCTCGAGGATGAGGGCGCGGTTGCGCCCCTCGGTCCGGGCACGCTCTTCCGCCCGGGCGCGTTCGTCCCGGTCCCGCTCGGCGTCGCGGTCCTGCGCCCCGAGCGGTGCGGCGGCGAGGGTGAGGAGCGCCAGCGAGGCGCCGGTCCAGAGGCGGTTCATGGTCGGTTCTCCCTGAGTGGTTGGTCCAGCGTTCATCAGGGAGATGCGGGAGGGGCCGGAAGCGTCGCGCTACCCCCGGGCGCGGGGACTCCGGCGCGCGTAGACGTTCGAGATCCCGAACTGCCCGGCGGCCCAGAGGGTGAGGATGGCGGTGATGCCGGAGATGGCCCGCTTCTCCTGCTCCTCATGGATCACAAGACCGTAGGTGTCGGCGACGAAGTGGAGGTGGTCGAGGATCTGCCGGGCGAGGCGGCGGTCGGCGTTGCCGTGCCAGAAGTCGACCTGCTCGAGGATCATCCCCGCGTGGCGCCGGAAGAACTCGCCGAGCGAGAAGACGCGCTCGCTGAGCGCCGTGCGCGTCCGGGCGAGGACGAGGAGGTCGCCCAGGTACTCGTCCCAGAGCTCGGCGAGGCGGCGGTTGGACTCGCGCCGGAGGAACTGCGCCCGCGCGAGCGAGAACTGCGCCTGCGTGCGGCGGCGGAAGCGCGGGACCACGGGATGGAGGTCGTAGAGGGTGAGCGGCGTGCCGTCGTCGTCCTCGTCGTGGTAGACCCAGGTGCGGCTGAGCTGGGGCCACGAGGCGATCGTGAGGACCTTCGGGTTGCGGCTGTCGAGGAGGATGAACTTCCCCTGCTCGAACTTGACGGCGGTGAGCCAGTGGCTCCAGTCGTCCACGCAGAGGAGGACGGGAAGCCCCCGCTTGAGGAACTTCATGAGCTCGCGCCGCGCCGATGCCTCGTCGTGGCGGCGGATCATGAGGAGGTCGCAGTCGTAGCGGCGCGCCGCGCGCCCGAGCTGGAGCTCGTCGGTGCCGTACCACCAGTGGGACCCGGCGATCCGGGTGATGTCCCGCTCGTCCTGGAGCACGCCGAGGACCACGAGGGCGTGCTTCAGGGCGAAGGGGCCACACTGCCAGAGGTTCGGTTGCGGATATATTCCCATGGATTCGCGGCAAGGACTTCGGGAAAGTAACGGGGGTGCGGACATGGCCAGAGACCGCGGCTCGGTCGTCGTGCTCTACAACAGCGTGAGCGACGAGGGCTACGAGGCTCTGAAGAGCGTCGATCCGTCGACCCTGGGCTTCGTGCCGGAGTACGACATCGCCGTCGCCACGGTGGCGGAGGAGTACGAGGCCATCGTGAAGGCGCTCCGCAATGAGGGCTTCCGCGTCCGTCCCGTCAACCTCCGCGAGGACCTGAGCCGCCTCGAGCGGGTGGTGAAGCGCCACCCGCCGGACGCCGTCTTCAACCTGGTCGAGGTCTTCCACGACGACGCCGACCTCGAGCCGGCGGTGGCGGGGTTCCTCGATCTCTACCGCGTCCCCTACACCGGCGCCGCGCCGCTCTCGCTCGCGCTCTGCCGGCGGAAGGGGCTCCTCAAGCAGCTCCTGCTCGCCTACGGGGTGCCGACGCCCCGCTTCCACCAGCTGTACAAACCGAAGATCGCCCAGCGGCACGGGCTCCATTACCCGCTCATCGTGAAGCCGTCGCGCGAGGACGGGAGCGCGGGCATCGAGGCCGCGAGCGTGGTGCACGACCGGGCCCAGCTCCTCGCGCGGCTCGACCACGTCTTCGCGGAGTACGGGGCGCCGGTGCTCGTCGAGGAGTTCATCGAGGGGCGCGAGCTGCACGTCGGGATCCTCGGCAACGACCCGCCGAAGGTGCTGCCGCCGCTCGAGTACGATTTCTCGGACCTGCCGCCCGGGCAGCCGCCGATCATCAGCTTCGCGGCGAAGTGGGACCCGCTCGAGGAGGTGTTCCACCGGGTCGGCTCCCGCTGCCCGGCGGACCTCTCGCGCCAGCTCGCGCGCCGCGTGGAGGAGGTGGCGCTCCGCGCGTACCGCGTCGCGGGCTGCCGGGACTACGCCCGGCTCGACATCCGCATCTCGAAGGACAACCACTGCTACGTCCTCGAGGTGAATCCCAATCCCGACCTCACCGAGGGCGTCTCCTGGATGCAC
>DASUXZ010000060.1:0-17363 GCA_036377655.1 Gemmatimonadales bacterium | reverse complement strand
CCCTGCGGTGTGTCCGGCCAGCTCCAGCCGCGGTCCTCCGACGGGTCGGGTGCGGCGGCGGGCGTGACGATGTCGATCCCCATCGAGCGGAGTGCGCACGCGATGTCGGCGCCGCTGTCGGCATATCCGCCCTCCCGGGCGGGCTTGCGCGCCCCGTCCACGAGCGGAGGGTCGAGCGCCTGGTAGAGCAACGCCACGGGCGCTCGAGGCGCGTTTGGTGATGCACGCACTAGCGGCCGTCCTCCCGCGTGAGCCCTATTGCGCCTGCGGCCGGCGAGCGGCCGGGAAAGAGACTCTCGCGGGAAAGGATACACGGCATGGCAACGAGAACCGGGCGTGAGCGGGAGGCGCGGGCGGGGCGGGGGAGCGCCGGCCGAAAGGCCGCCGGCGCGGTACGCTGCCGGAGGAAGTTCCTCCGCTTCTTTCCGGGCGGGTTCCGGGACGAGACGTACCTCGACTGGGAACGCGACTACAAGTGGGCGGCGCACGAGCAGTGGAGGTCGGTGCTCGACGAGACGGAGCTCCGGCGCCTGCTCGAGGCGGGGCGGTTCGAGGAGGTCGCGCAGCGCGCGGTGCGCGTGGAGTCGCGCACGAACCTCCTCTTCTCGTTCGAGAAGATGGCCCTCCGCGACGCCGTGCGGACCGGTGACGGCGCCGAGCGCTTCGCACGCGGGCTCCACGACTTCCTGCACGGCGACGGCGAGACCGGCGAGCGCTTCGACCGCTGGTGTGCGGCGATCGCGTCGCTGCCGCGGCGGCAGACGCGGGTGCTCACCTGGCCGCTCGCCACGGTGTTCGGCTTCATCGCGCAGCCGGCGCGCCATTTCTTCCTCAAGCCGATGGTGACCCGCCGGGCCGCCGAGGAGTACGGCGTGGATTTCGGCTATGTTTCCCGCCCGGGAGCGGAGGCCTACGAGCGCCTCCTCGCCTTCGCGCGGCTCGTGAAGCGGGACCTCGCCGACCTCAAGCCGCGCGACATGATCGACATCCAGTCGTTCCTCTGGGTGCAGGGCTCGGACGAGTACGAAGAATAGGAGGGACGGATGTTCCTCGGGCACTTCGCGGCGGCCTTCGCAGCGAAGCGCGCGGCGCCGCGCGCGTCACTCGGCGTGCTCTTCGCGGCCGCGCAGTGGTCCGACCTGCTCTGGCCGGTCCTGCTCCTTGCCGGCGTCGAGCGCGTGACCGTCGCCCCTGGCGACACGCCGTTCACGCCGCTCCGCTTCGATTCCTACCCGCTGAGCCACAGCCTCCTCGCCGTGGGCGCCTGGGCACTGCTCGCGGCGGGGCTCTACCACGCGGTGAAGCGTGACGCGCGCGGCGCCGGGGTCGTGGCCCTCCTCGTCGTGAGCCACTGGATGCTCGACGTGATCACGCACCGGCCCGACCTTCCGGTCACGCCCTGGGGCGGCGCGCGCGCGGGGCTCGGGCTCTGGGCATCGGTGCCGCTCACCATGCTCGTGGAGATCGCCATGTTCGCGGCGGGCGTTGCGCTGTATGTGCGCGCCTCGGCGCGCCCGGGGCGGAAGCGGCTCGGCCTCCTGGCGCTCGTCGCGTTCCTCCTCGTCGTCTACCTGATGAACGCCTTCGGCCCGCCGCCGCCCGACGCGACAGCGGTGGCGTGGGTGACCCTCTCGATGTGGCTGCTCGTGGCCTGGGCGTGGGCGGTGGATCGGGGGCGGGATGCGGGATGACGAAACCCGGGAAGCCATGCGGCTTCCCGCGTTTCGTGTCCGTCGGTGACGCGCTACCAGACGTCCTTCGGCTCGGTGGCCTTCGCCGCGCGGCGGTTCCTGAGCCACCGGAACGCCATCATGCCGAGGCCTGCGAGCGCCGCGTTGCGGAGCATGTGATTGCCGCCGCTGCCGTAGGACCGCCGCGCGGTCCGATTGCCGAATCCGAACATGCGATATCCTCCGGGCCGTCCCGGCCCTGTCAGTGTCCTGTCGAGAGCACCACCTTCATGCAGCCATCCTGCTTGTTGTTGAAGATCTCGAAGCCGTACGGCGCTTCGTCGAGCGACATCCGGTGCGTGATGATGTAGCTCGGGTCGATCTCTCCCGCCTGGATCCGCTCGAGGAGAGGCCGCATGTACCGCTGGACGTGCGTCTGGCCGGAGCGGATCGTGAGCGAGCGGTTCACGACCGTCCCGAACGGGAACTTGTCGAGGAGGCCGCCGTAGACGCCGGGCACGGACACCGTCCCGCCGCTCCGGCAGTTGACGATCGCCTCCCGGAGCGCGCTCGGCCGGTCCGACTCGAGCCGGACCGCCTGCTTGGCGCGGTCGTACGCGCCGTGGAAGCCGGGCGAGTGCGCCTCGAGGCCGACGGCGTCGATGCACCGGTCGGGGCCCCGCCCGCCCGTGAGCTCCTTGAGCGCCTCGGAGAGGTCTCCCACTTCCTCGTAATTGAGCGTCTCGGCGCGCGTATTGTTCCGCGCCATCGCGAGCCGGTACTCGAACCGGTCGATCGCGATGACGCGGCCTGCACCGAGGAGGAAGGCGCTCACGATGGCGAACTGGCCGACGGGGCCCGCGCCCCACACCGCGACGGTGTCCCCGGGCTCGATGTCGGCATTCTCCGCGGCCATCCACCCGGTCGGAAGGATGTCCGAGAGGAAGAGCACCTGTTCGTCGGGAAGACCGTCGACCTTGATCGGCCCGACGTCGGCGTAGGGGACGCGCGCGTACTCGGCCTGGCCGCCGGCGTACCCGCCGAGGATGTGGCTGTAGCCGAAGATCCCGGCCGGCGACTGGCCCCACAGCTTCTCCGCGGCCGCCGCGTTCGGGTTCGAGTTCTCGCAGAGCGAGAAGAGCTCCTTCCGGCAGAAGAAGCAGTTCCCGCAGGAAATCGGGAACGGCACGACGACCCGGTCGCCCACCTTGAGGTTCTTCACCGCGCGGCCGACCTCGACGATCTCGCCCATGAACTCGTGGCCGATGATGTCGCCGCGCATCATCGAGGGCATGAAGCCGTTGTAGAGATGCAGGTCCGACCCGCAGATGGCGGTCGAGGTGATGCGCACGATGGCGTCGCGCGGATTCAGGATGGTGGGATCGGGCACGTCCTCGATCTCGACGCTCTTCCGCCCCGTCCAGCAATTGGCTTTCATCGTCTCCCCCTCACCGCTCGAGCGTTTCGGTCAGCCGGCCGACCGGGCTCCGCTTCCCGGACGGCTGCCCCGCGGTCGTGGTGATCTCACCGGTTTCCATGAGCTGCTTGAACGGACGGAGATCGGCGCGGATCTCCTGCTCCGGCCCGCGGCGCAGGAGCTTCGCCACCGCGGCGCCGACGCGCCCGGCGGGCGGGTCGTAGCGCAGGTCGATCTTCACGACGGTGCCGCGGTCTCCCTCGAGCGGGACGAACCGGACCGACCCCTCGTTGTCCACGTCGGCGCCCTCGAGCGAGCGCCAGGCGATCATCTCGCCGGGGCGGTCCTCGGTGACGACCGCGTCCCACTCGACCGTGGTGCCGGCGGGCCCCTTCACCTTCCAGTGGGACCGATCCCCCTCGAGCACCTGGACCGATTCGAGGTGATCCATGATCCGCGGGAGGTTGGCGAAGTCCCGCCAGAAGTCGTACAGCTCGCGGGCGGGGCGATCGATCGTGATCGCGTGCTGGATCCGGAGGCCGGGCCGTCCGTCCGCGTGTGCCGCGGCCCCGCGCGTCGCGCGCGTCATGCGCTGCGCGGCATAGGCGTCGATGAGGAGGGCGCCGGCCACCGCGGCCGCCGCGCCGACCACGCGCTTCCGGCTGCCTTCCCGGTCGTCCATCGCCCGGCTCAGGAGCGCCAGGTCCATGACGTCCCCCGCCACGCGTGACCAGAGCCACTCTGCGGGTCGGTCATCGGCGAGGATGCCGACCCCGCTCGTGATTTCGCGCATGCCAAGCCCGCGCATGAGGCGCGGATGCTCGCCGACGCCGATCGCGCGCCCGAGCGCCCGCGGCGCGAGCAGCTGGGTGACGCCGAGCCCGAGACTGAAGAGCCCGAGCGCGCGCGCGAGACCGTCGGGGCGGTCCTGCGCCTCGTAGGGGCGTCCGGCGTCCGCGCCGCCGGTGTATGTATCACTCCATTCCCCGCCGTGGCCCCGGTAGCCGGGGATGGCGGGATCGAGAACTGCCTGTCGAGTTTCCATGCCACTCCTTCCGTCCTGATCGTCGCGTCTGGTGCATTGCCCAAGGCATAGTACGGCGCGGGACAGGGCCGCCCGGTGATGACAGTCACCAACGACGGCGCTACTCATTCGTCCATGGCTCCCCGCATGCGCGTTCCGCAGGTGATCCGCATGTTCGGCGCGGCGCTCAGCGCCTGGCTCTCGGACGGCGCACCGCGCCTCGGTGCCTCGCTCGCCTATTACACGCTGTTCTCGCTCGGGCCGATCCTGGTCGTGAGCATCGCCATCGCGGGGGCGGCGTTCGGCGAGGAGGCGGTGCAGGGAAGGATCGTGACCGAGATCGACGGGCTCGTCGGCACGGAGGGGGCGCGCGCGGTCCAGGCGCTCCTGCAGGCCGCGTCGCGCGAGGAGGGCGGGACGATCGCGACGATCCTGGGAGCGCTCACTTTCGTCCTCGCCACGACGGGGGCGTTTCTCGAGCTGCAGTACGCCCTCAACCGGGTGTGGCGGGTCCAGCCGAAACCGGGGCTCTCGGTCCGGGCGTTCCTGCTCGACCGCCTCCGCTCGTTCGGCCTCGTCGTCGCGATCGGCTTCCTGCTCCTCGTCTCCCTCGCGGTGAGCGCGGCGCTCGCGGCGCTCGGGGACCTGATCGGAAAGGGCTCCGGGTTCCCTGCGGTCTGGATGGCGGTCAACACGGTCGTCTCGCTCGGGGTCGTCGCGACGCTCTTTGCCCTCCTCTACAAGTTCCTGCCGGACGTCGAGCTCCGCTGGCGGGACGTCTGGATCGGCGCGATCATCACGGCGGTGCTCTTCACGCTCGGCAAGAGCCTCATCGGGCTGTATCTCGGCCGGAGCGCCACGGCCTCGAGCTACGGGGCGGCCGGCTCGATCGTCGTCCTCATGCTCTGGGTGTACTACACGTCGCAGGTCGTGCTGCTCGGCGCGGAGTTCACCCGGGTCTTCACGCGGACGACCCGCGCCAGGCCCGAGCCGCAGGAGTTCGCCGAGCCGGCGCACAAGGCGTGAGCCGGCGTTAGAATTCGGGGTCCCCTTCCGCCCTCCGGAGCTCACATGTCGAATCCCCGCCGCGAATTCCTCGGCTGGCTCGGGGCCAGCGCCGTGGTCACCGCCGCTTCGCCGCTCTCGGCCCTCGAGCCCGCCGGGCACGCGGCCCGGCCGCAGAGCGACACCTGGGACATGTCGTGGACCGACCGCATCGGCGGAAAGTTCCGCGCCGTGTTCGACTCGCCCGAGCTTTCGGAGGGGGCGGCGCTCTGGCGCGCGTCCATGTGGCGGGACCAGCACAAGGAGGTCTACGGCACCGCGCAGAGCGACATGACCCCGGTGCTCGTCATCCGGCACGGCGCCATTGCGATGGCGATGGACGACGGCTACTGGGAGCAGTTCCGGGTCGGGAAGGAGGAGAAGCTCAAGAGCCCGACGACGAAGAAGTGGGAGACGGCCAATCCCTTCCGCACGATGGCACCCGGGACTCCCGAGCGCTATGCGGCATACAACCTCGAGGGCTTCATGAAGTCGGGCGGCATCGTGCTCGCCTGCAACCTCGCGTTCCAGCAGGCGGTCTGGCGGTACCGGGAGGCGGAGAAGCTCACGCGCGAGGCGGCGACGGCGCGCGCGCGCGAGCACCTCGTTCCGGGCATCATCCTCCAGCCGTCCGGAGTGTTCGCCACGCTGCGCGCGCAGGAGGCCGGATGCGCCTACATCCTCGCGAGCTGAGCGCGCCCGCGTTCCGGCGGGTCGCTGCCGCGGGGCTCGGCATGGCGCTCCACCTCGGAGTTCCCGCTGCGGGCAGGGCCCAGCAGGCAATGGCCGTCGCGCCGGAATCCACGCTCACGCGCGGGCTCGAGATCGCGGCCAGGTACCGCGTGTCGGCCATCGACGACCGGCGCTTCACGCACCGGCAATTCTGGGACGCCGTCGCGCCGTCGCTCCGCTCGGCGGCGTTCCGCACCGAGGAGATCGGCCGCTCGATCCAGGGGCGCGAGATTCGCGCCGTCACCTTCGGAACCGGCCCGGTGCGCGTGCTGCTCTGGTCGCAGATGCACGGGGACGAGGCCACGGCCACGATGGCGCTCGCCGACATCTTCCGGTTCCTCGCCGACGCCGGGCCCGACCCGCTCCGCGAGCGCCTGCGGCGCTCGCTCACGATCGTGTTCGTGCCCCTCCTCAATCCCGACGGCGCCGAGCTCTTCCAGCGCGAGAATGCCGCGGGCGTGGACGTGAACCGCGACGGGCGCCGGCTCGCGACGCCGGAGGCGCGTGCGCTCAAGGGCATCCGGGACCGTGTCGAGCCGCACTTCGGCTTCAACCTCCACGACCAGGGCGCGCGCACCCGCGTGGGCCGGACCGGCCGGCAGGCGGCACTCGCCCTCCTGGCGCCGGCCTACGACGCGGAGCGGAGCTACAACGAGGTGCGGAGCCGCGCCCGGCTCGTCGCCGCCACGATCGCGACGATCCTCGCGCCCGAGCTCGACGGCCGGATCGCGAAGTACGACGACACCTTCAACCCGCGCGCCGTCGGCGACCTGATGCAGACCTGGGGCGCGAGCACGGTGCTGATCGAGAGCGGCGCGCTCCCGGACGATCCGGACAAGCAGCGGCTCCGCGCGCTTCACGTTCCGGCCATCCTCGGCGCGCTCGACGCCATCGCCACCCGGACCTACGAGTCGGCCGATCCCGCAGCGTACGACTCGCTGCCCTTCAACACCGGCGGCGCCACCGACCTGATGCTGCGCGGCGGATCGCTCGTGCTCCCCGGCATGCCCCCGGTCCGCGCCGACGTCGCGCTCAACTTCGAGGATGCCGTGGCGCGGCGCGACGGGCGCGTCCGCGAAGTCGGCGACCTCGACGGCGCGATCGCGATCGACACGATGGACGTGAGCGGCCTCTACATCCATCCGCGCCCCGCGGCGCTCGAGCGCCGCGACGGGGGATCCTGGCTCCGCATCGGCGCCCCCGCTGCCTTCGACATTCGCCGCGGCGCGGATCCGGCAAGCGAGCTCGTGCGCCGGCTCGGCGCCGAGGACTGACCATGGAGCCGGTGTCGACGAGCCGCGCACCGGGACCGGCGGGCCACTACGCCCAGGCCATGGTCCACGGCGGATTCGTGTTCGTCTCCGGTCAGCTTCCGCTCGATCCCGCGAGCGGCGAGGTCGCGGGCGGCGCCGGGGACATCGAGGCCCAGACGCGGCAGGTGCTCGCGAACGTCGCCGCGATCCTCCAGGAGGCGGGCAGCGGCCTGCACCGGCTCGTGTCGGTCACGGTGTACGTGACGAGCCGGGCCGCGTGGCCCGCCGTCAACCGTGTGTACACGGAAGTTCTCGGCGAGCACCGGCCGGCACGCGCCGTGATCCCGGTGCCCGAGCTCCGGCCTGGCTGCCTCATCGAGGTGCAGGCGGTCGCCGCGGCAGGGCAGGGCTGAGGCGTGGCCGAGCGACTGCGCACCGTCTTTCTCCGGGTCGCGTCCGCCGGGATGGGGATCGCCTTTCTTGCGGCCGCGATCCTCCTGCACAACGACCCCGATCCGCTCGCGTGGATGGCCGTCTACGGTGCCGCCGCCGTGACGTCGTTCATCGGCGCCTTCGGCCGGCTGCCGCGGCTGCTGCCGGCCGCCGTCGGCATCGTCGCCGTCGTCTGGGCGGCGCGGCTCCTGCCCCAGATGGCGGGGCACGTGCCGCTCGTCGAGCTGGTGCAGGAGCTCGAGGCGGCGACGCCGCTCATCCAGGAAGGCCGGGCTGCGCTCGGCCTCATCGTGATCGCGGCGTGGATGGGAGCGCTCGCCTATCACGCCTCGCGCCGCCCCCCGGCGGCAGCGCCGTGACGCGGAGCCCGGGGCCCGGCGGGAAGCGCATCGTCACCCTCTTCTGGCGGGCGCTCCGGCGGCGGTGCCCCAACTGCGGCGGCGGCATCTTCCGCAACTGGCTCCACATGCTGCCGGTCTGCCCCTCCTGCGGGCTCGCGCTCGAGCGGCAGGAAGAGGGGTACATCGTCGGTGCCTACATGTTCAACATCATCGCGGCGGAGCTCGTGTTCGCGGCGATCTTCATCGGCACCCTGCTGCTCCTCTGGCCCGATCCACCGTGGCGCCTCCTCACCTGGGGCGGCGCCGCCCTCATGATCCTGATGCCGGTGCTGTTCTACCCGGTGTCCAAGACGCTCTTTCTCGCCTTCGACCTCGTCTTCCGGCCCGCAGGCTACGAGCCGGCGGAGCTGGTGCATCCCAGGGACCCGACATGACGCTCACCGACATGCTGCTCGCCGAGTTCGACAACGAAATGAAGGTGACCCGAGCCGTCCTCGAGCGGACGCCCGTGGCCGACGCGGCGTGGAAGCCGCACCCGAAGTCCACGTCGCTCGGGGACCTGGCGGTGCACATCGCCACCATACCGTCGTGGCTCGTCCCGACCGTCACCGAGCCGGAGCTCGACCTGGGCGGCGCCGGCGGGCCGGCGGCGCTCGAGTCGGTGGAGCAGCTTCTCGCCCGCTTCGACGAGAACGTGCGGAACGCGCGCGCGGCGCTCGCGGGCGCGCGAGACGCCTCCCTCGCCGAACCGTGGACGCTCCGGAGCGGCTCGCACACCGTATTCACCGCTCCGCGTGGCGCGGTGATCCGCTCGTTCGTGATGAGCCACCTCATCCACCACCGCGGGCAGTTCACCGTCTACCTCCGCCTCAGGAACGTCCCGCTTCCCTCGGTGTACGGCCCGACGGCGGATGTCTGAACGGCCCTGCCGTCGCGCCTGCGGCACGCTCGGCCTCCTCCTCGGGCTCGCGCCGATGCTCGCCGGCGCAGGCGACGCGCATGCCCAGCGCGGATGGCGCGACTTCACGGCGGCGTTCGATCGCTTCGTCGCGGAGGAATCGGTGGTGGGCGGCGGCGCCGTGCTGCTGCGCGACGGCCGCGTGATCGCGCGACACGACGTCGGGCTGGGAGACCGCGACGCCGGCGAGGCCGCCGACAGCGCGACGATCTATCACTGGGGATCGATCACCAAGACGCTCACGGCCGTCGGCATCATGCAGCTTCGCGACCGCGGGAAGCTTTCGCTCGACGACCCGATCACGCGCTGGGTACCCGAGCTCCGCCAGGTCCACGATCCGTTCGGGAGCGTCGACGCGATCACGATCCGCATGCTCCTCTCGCACAGCAGCGGGTTCCAGGATCCGACCTGGCCGTACGGGGAGGGCAAGCCGTGGGAGCCGTTCGAGCCGACGCGGTGGGAGCAGCTCGTGTCGATGATGCCGTACCAGGAAGTGCACTTCGCCCCGGGCTCCCGGTACGGCTACAGCAATCCCGCCTTCATCTACCTCGCACGGGTGATCGAGGGGATCACCGGCGATCCCTACCAGTCGTACGTCTACAAGAACATCTGGATCCCGCTCGGCCTCACCCGAAGCTATTTCGGAACGACGCCGTACCACCTCGAGGCGCACCGGTCCAACAGCTACGTCATCCGCCGCGACAGCGCGGGTGGCCGGCGCATCGTCGCGGTGGGCCGGGAGTTCGACCCGGGAATCACGATCCCGAACGGCGGCTGGAACGCGCCGCTCGGAGATCTCGCCACCTGGGCCGCGTTCCTGCTCGGCACGCCGGGAAACGAGGCCGTGCTTTCCCGCGCATCGCTCGAGGAGATGTGGCGGGCCGTGGTGCCGGCGGGCGCGGACGAGGCCATGGGCCTGAGCTTCTTCGTCCGCGAGCGCGGGGACCGGACGATCGTGGGCCACACGGGACAGCAGGCGGGGTTCCGGTCGTTCCTCTGGATCGAGCCCCGAACGCGCACCGCGATCGTCGGGGTGACCAACACGATCGACCGGACGCGTGGCGGTGCGTCGGCCTCGAGCTGGGAAGCGCTCACGCGAGCGGCCGAGGGGCCGCTCGCGCGCTGACTCACTGGGGCGGGACGTCGAGCGTGATCACGTCGCCGCCGCGCACCTGCACGTTGTCGGTGCGGATGGCCCCCCCGCTGTCCACGCCGACCTGCCGCGTCGGAACCGCCTCGAAATAGACGGTGCCGCCGCCGGTGATCACGCCCGGTGAGAGCGTAAAGCGCGACGTCTCGCCGCCCGGAGCGGTGCCGAGTCGAATCCGCTGCCCGCTGCGCACGGCATAGACGTCCATGTCGGTGGAGGAACGATTGCTCACGTCGAGCCGGCCGTTCTGGCCGTCCGGCGCCGGCGCCGGCTGCTCGGGAGGATCCGCGGCACCCGTCGAGCAGGCGGGTGCGACGAGAACGAGCGCCAGGACGAAGAGTCGCGAGAGGGTAGCCATGGCGGAGCTCCTGGGAGAAAAGGGCGCCGGCGCGATGCCGGGCCGCCCGACGAGTCTGGGAGACGGTCGCCGGGCGGGAAAGGGCGTGCATCACAGGGGGGCCCGTGCGTGATACGCTGCTTCGCGCCTTCGGCGCACTCATCCTCGCGGTCTGGCTCCACGGCCTCTGGTCGTACGTCCAGATGGTCCGGCACCGCCGCGCGGGAACGAGCGCGTTCTCGGTGACGTGGTCGCCGGGGCAGCTCACGCCGGAGGGCCTCGTGCACCGGAAGCGGGTGCTCTGGAGCTGGGCCGCGATCGCGATACTCCTCGTGGCCGCGCTCCTCCTTGGCGGCGTCCACGGCGCCAGGTGAGCATGGCCCGGCGTCCGGCATCGTTCGCGTGGCTCCTCGGCACCGTCGCGGCCGCCGCTGTGCTGGTCGTCGGCGGGCACGTGTCGGGGGAGGTGGAGCGGGCCGGCTGGCAATCGCTGCTGCCCGCGAGCGCGCTCTACGCCGCAGCGCTCGTCGGCCTCGGGGTGGTGATGCTCGCGAGGACCCGGCGCTGGCAGGCAGCCGCCCTGCTCGCCGCGGCGACGGTGTGGGGCATCGGATGGCTCGCGCCCGCGCTCGCGGTCTCGCGGGTGGCGGGGGCGGGCAGCATGCTCGGCATGGTCGGCGCGGGAATCATCGAGCTTCCGGTGGCCGCGCTGCTCGGCCTCTGGGTCTTCCTTCGCTACGCGGGGTGGCAGCATCCGCGTAGCGAATCCGGCGGACACGAGTCGCGGCGGGCGGCGTGATCAGGCCGCGCCGTCCTCCAGCTCGAAAAGCTCTTCCACCGACATGCCGAAGAGGCGAGCCATGCGGAGCGCGAGCCCGAGGCTCGGCTCGTAGCGGCCGGTCTCGACCGCATTGATCGTCTGGCGCGATACCGCGAGCCGCTCCGCCAGCTCGGCCTGGGACCATTCGCGCTCGGCGCGCATGACGCGAAGCCGGTTCTTCACAGGTAGCGCTTCCACGCGCGCCAGATCCCGAACGCGTAGAAGATCGCGAGGAACGGGAGCAGGTGCCGGTAGCTCCAGTCGTCGGGCGAGAGGCCCACGGCGAGATCGAGCAGGCCGAGCGTCATGACGAGGAGGAGCGTCAGGGGAAAGGCGATGACGAGCGCCTCGAGGTGCACCCGCCGGTGCAGCTCGTCCATCGAGCGAATCCCCTGCACCAGCCCGACGAGCGTGAAGACGAACGGCAGCACGGGAGCGAGCGCCACCGCGACCCTGACGCCCGGGGCGAGCTCGAGCTCGAGCAGCAGGCGGGCGGCGATGTAGGTGGCACCCCAGACGATTCCGGGGACGATGGGTTGGCTCGGGATCAGCCGGGCTGCGCGGGATGCCGACATCGAACCCTCCGGGCTGGTGAGAAACGCACTCGATCCGGGCAATATTGTAATGTCAGCTCGACGTTTTGTCAAGTATACTTGACACTTCTCCTTCAAAGGAGCCGCCGATGACTTCCCGCAAGCGGTACCAGCTCGACAAGGTGACCGTGGAGCCGATCGGAAGCCGGGAGGGCAGCTGGACTTTCGCCGGGACCGCCGTCCGCGGGGTCGAGCACTCGTACCTGGTGGTGGATGCGAACTTCACGAGCCGGAACGTCTGGGAGTTCATCGTCCGGGTCCCGGCGGCGCGCGGCGAGCGGGTGGAGGTCCGGCCGAGAACCGCGCCGCCGGTCAAGGCGTGGGCGGAGCTGCCGGACCGGTCGCTCACCTTCTCCCGGGCCACCCGGGGCGCCGCGCGCGGGAAGTGGTACTGCCAGGTGGCGCTCGCCGACGCCACCGGCGAGAAGTCGAAGAGCGTGGTGCGCTCCGACGAGCGCGACGAGCTTCCCGCGTGGTTCGGGCCCCTCGAAACCCGGATGCGGCGGAAGGAGGCCGTGAAACCCACGAAGGGCACCGATGGTAATTCACTGGTGATCCTGATCCCGGCCGACGATCATGCATTCATGATCCGGCTCTTCTTCGCCACGAAGGTCTGGATCCTCAAGGAGCGCGTCGTGGTCGGCGCCTGACCGCGCGCTCCGCTTCCCTGAACCGGGCCCGTCCATGAGGCACTCTCTTTCGCTCGCGGCATTGCTGCTCACGCTCGCGCCCGCCGCCGCAGCGCAGGCCACGGCGGACAGCGCCGGCGTCCGCGCGGCCGTGCTCGATTACGTCGAAGGCTTCTACGAGGGCGACTCGACGCGCCTCGTCCGGAGCATCCGGCCCGAGGTGGTGAAGTACGGCTTCTTCGTGCCCCGGGACTCGGCCACCTACCGCGGCGAGCCGATGTCCTTCGCGGAAATGCACGCCTACGCCAACGGCGTGAAGCGCAACAACCGCCAGGCGCCCGCCTCGGCGCCGAAGGAGATCGAGCTCCTCGACGTGCAGGACCAGACGGCCGCCGCGAAGCTCACCGCCTGGTGGGGCACCGACTACATCCACCTCGCGAAGTACGACGGCCGGTGGATGATCGTCCACGTCCTCTGGCAGACGCCTCCACGCTGATGCCGCGGCTCGCCCGCCTCGTCCTCGGCCTGCAGGCGGCGTACTACGTCGCGACTGGCATCTGGCCGGTGATCGACATGGCGTCGTTCGAGGCGGTCACGGGTCCCAAGGTGGACGACTGGCTCGTGAAGATGGTCGGCCTGCTCGTCACGACGATCGGCGTGACCCTCGCCATGGCGTGGCGCGCGCGCCGGTGGACGCCCGAGATCAGGGCGCTCGCGATCCTGAGCGCGCTCTCCTTCATCGCCATCGACGTCACCTACGCCCTCTCCGGTCGCATCTCCCCGATCTATCTTGCGGACGCCGTGGCGGAGGCCGTCATCGCCGGCGTGCTCGGCCTTTCGGCGCTCGCGGCGCGGAGCGACGCCGCCTGACCGGATGGCGGCGGCTCGTCTCGGCCACGAACTGGATGGGCGGACTCTCGCTCCTCCTCTTCTGGATCCCGGTGGTCGGCCCGCTCGTGGCGGGACTCGTCGGCGGGTACAAGGCAGGCACGATCCCGCGCGCCATCGCGGCAGTGTTCGTGCCCGCGATCCTCATGGGACTGCTCGCCGCGGCCGCCGCCGCGTACCTCACGGACTTCATGCTGTGGGGGCTCGTCGCCGGCGTCGGCACGGTGGTCCTCATGCTGCTTCAAATCGGTCCGCTCTTCGTCGGCGCCGTCGGCGGGGGCGTGGCCGCCATGGCGCACGAGGCGTATCGCGCGCGGCAGCGTTCACGCCAGGGAGACTCGAGATGATGCGGATTCCGTACCTCCTGCTCGCCGCCTGTGCCTTGCCGGCCTGCGCCGCGGGGCAGGGCACCCCCTCGCCCTCGCCCCGGCCGACGATCGTGATCCTGGCGCGCCACGCCGAGAAGGCGAGCGAGACGGAGACCGACCCGTCGCTCAGCGCGCGCGGCCGGGAGCGCGCGGCGGCGCTCGGAAAGACGCTGGCGGACGCGCGACTCACCGGGGTGATCGTGTCGGAGCGGCGGCGGACGCACGAGACCGCGGCACCGGCGGCCGGGGCCATCGTGCCGGACACCGCGCGCATCGCGGGCGGCGTGGCGGACCACGCCCGCAGCGTCGCCGACCTCATCCGGACGCGCCATGCGGGCGGCACCGTGCTCGTCGTCGGTCACAGCAATACGATTCCCCGGGTGATGACGGAGCTGGGCGCGGGCCCGCTTCCCGACATCTGCGACGCCGCCTACGCCGACCTCTACATCATGATCCTCGATGGAGTTGCGGCCCCGAGAGTGATCCGTGCGAGCTACGGCCCCGCCGATCCTCCGGGCGCCGGCGACTGCCCCGGCATGCAGGCCCGCTAGCGCCTCGGCTGGAAAAAAGGGACCGATCCGGCCACTCTTGTACTCCGGCCGGGCATCCGGTCCGGCCGCGCGAGGGAGGCTCTCATGGCGACCTGTGAAGTCTGCGGCAACGACTATTATCTCTCTTTCGAGGTCGTGACCGCGGGGAGGACCCATATCTTCGACAGCTTCGAGTGCGCGATCCACAAGCTCGCCCCGGTGTGCGACCACTGCGGCTGCCGGATCATCGGCCATGGCATCGAAGCGAACGGGACGTTCTACTGCTGCGCACACTGCGCGCACAAGAAGGGCGCAACGTCGATCGTGGACCACGCGTAGCCGAGCGCAACGCGACAACCCTCACCCAGCTGCGGCTGGCTCATCAGAGGAGAACCTATGGCAACGAAGCTCGACAAGGCCATCAAGCGCGAGCTTGAGCTCGACGGCCAGCTCTACACCGTCATCATGTCGCCCGAGGGGCTCAAGATCACCCCGAAGGGCGGGCGGAAGGGGACCGAGCTCACCTGGCGCACGCTCATGGGCGGCGGCATGGGCGGGATGAGCGGCGGGGGCATGGGCGGCGGCATGGGTGGCGGGATGGGACTGGAGTAGGCCCGATGTCGAAGCGAGAGGATGAGCGCCTCGCTGCGCTCGCCCGAAAGAATGCGGAGAAGGTCGTCAAGCCGAAGGAGGAGAAGGCGGCGCGCTACGACAGCACGCTCCGCCGCAAGCCGGAGGAAGACAAGGACCTCCGCTCCTTCTTCGACGAGATGAAGAAGCGCGAGTTCTAGTAACGAACCGCACGCCGCCGAGGTGAGCCGCGATCCTGCCTTCCGGGCAGGAAAGCGGCAACTTGGCCGGGTCTCTCGACCTGGAGGATGCCGTGCGCGTCACCCGCCTTGCCCTGCCCCTTGCCCTGACCCTCGCCGCATTTCCCGCCACGCTCCCGGCCCAGGGTGGCGAGCCACTCGCCCTCGAGGGGCTCCGCAGCGTCACCGTGCTCGTGGAACGCACCTCCGCCGAGGCGGTCGCCGCCGGCGTGGACACCGCCGCGCTCCGGCACCAGGCGGAGGACGCGGTCCAGCGCCTCGGCATCTCGATCGTCCCGCCGGGCGCGCGCGATTCGGCCGGCGGCGTGCTGTACGTCAACGCCTTCGCGGCGACGAACCCGGAGCGGAGCTGGTACGGCGCCTACGTGGAGCTCGAGGTGATGCAGCCGGTCACCATCGACCGCACGCCCGACGCGCGGCTCTACGCCACGACCTGGCAGGCCCCCGTGCGGCTCCGCGTGATCGAGCCGGCGGCGCTCGGCGGCGAGGTGCGAGCGGTCCTGACGGGCATGCTCGAGGAGTTCTCCCGCGCATGGACGGCGGCCAACCCGCGCCGGTAGCGGCGGCCTTGCGCAACGCGCGTTCCCGACCGACGTTCGATCCATCCTGAGTCATCGCCCCGCCGGCCTCCCGGCGGGGTCCCTTTTCCCGGCAGCGCGCCGACATGCGGCAGAAACGGCACCCGGCCCGGCGGCTCGTGACGAGCGTGCTCGTGGCGCCGCTCCTCTTCGTCATCCTGTACTACGGGTGGCTCGGCATCACGGCGTGGCGCGCCGGGTACGCCTGGGAGGAAATGGACTGGAACGGCGACGGCCGCACCGCCATCCGGGAATTCTTCGAGACCAACGACGTCGGCCGGCGGCCGGTGCTGAGCAACGGCAGGACCTGCGTCGAATACTTCCGGCTGGAAGACCAGCGTCCCCTTCGCATCACCTGTGAGGCAGCCGAGTGAAGCGACTCCTCGTATTCCTGATCCTGTCCGCCGCGTGCACCGAGCCGCCTCGCGGGCGGGCGAATGAAAGCACACCGATGAACGACAGCACCGCGGCATCCCCCGACACGGCGCAGCGCGCCGCCTTCCTCGGCCTTCGCACCGCCAAGTACACGGTCAGGGACCTCGCCGAAGCGCGCGAATGGTATGCGCGCGTCCTCGGGATCCGCCCGTACTTCGACGAGCCCTTCTACGTCGGCTTCAACGTCGGCGGGTACGAGCTCGGCATCGTACCGGACGAGCACGCGGAATCGGTGCGGCCGGAATCGGGCCTCGCCTACTGGGGCGTCACGAGCGCAGACAGCGCGTTCGAGCGCCTGCTGTCGCTCGGGGCGGTGGCGGTGGAACCGGTCGAGGACGTCGGCGGCGGGATCCGCGTCGGCACCGTGCGCGACCCGTTCGGCAACCTCCTCGGGGTGATCGAGAATCCCGGCTTCAAGGCGGAGGATCGCTGAGTGGCCGACGACGTGCGCACCTGGACCGACGAGCAGGGCGAGGCCTGGACCTTCACGCGGCGGCGGCGGGTCCGCCGGGACGAGGAGGAGACGCACATCGCGCTCGTGGCACGGTCGGCGAGCCAGGTCCGCATCGTGACCTGCCGGCGGGAGGAATGGGAGACCGGGAGCCCGGTCTTCTCCCGCCTCCTCGGGCGCTCGGTTCCGGCCGGCGGCTCGCGGGGCGCGCCACCGGGGGTAGCGCCCGATCCGCCGGCGTCCGGCGACAGCGAGTTCTGACATGCCGAGAAGACCACTCGTCACGATCGCCCTGGCAGGGTGCTTCGCGGCGCAGCCGGCCGTGGCCCAGCAGGCGAAGGCCGGTCCCGACGCGGCGCGCACGGAGGCGGCCATCACGCGCGCGCGGCAGTTCATCGTCGATTCGATCGCCAGGGTCGGGATTCCCGGCGTCTCGATCACGGTGATGCGCGACGGGCGCATCGTGTGGAGCGAGGGCATCGGCTGGGCCGATCTCGAGCAGCGGGTTCCGGTCACGCCCCTCACGCGATTCCGGGTGGGGAGCGTGTCGAAGTCGCTCACGGCGGCCGCGGTCGGCCTGCTCGTCGAGCGCGGCCGGCTCGATCTCGATGCGCCGGTCCAGCGCTACGTGCCGGCATTCCCGGAAAAGCGGTACCCGATCACGACGCGGCTCGTCGCCGGCCACCTGGCGGGGATACGCCATTATGCGGGGAACGAGTTCCTGAGCATGCGGCCGTATGCGTCGGTGACCGAAGGGCTCGAGATCTTCCAGCACGACTCGCTCCTCTTCCACCCGGGGACGCGGTATCTCTACTCGTCGTATGGCTGGAACCTGGTGAGCGCCGTGATCGAGGGAGCGAGC
>DASUXZ010000059.1:0-31030 GCA_036377655.1 Gemmatimonadales bacterium | reverse complement strand
CTCGTCGAGGATGTAGCGCGAGCTCTGGGTGAGCGTCGACGTGCCGGTCGCGAAGTTGACGCCCGGCAGGACGATGTTCGAGTTGGCGTTCTCGCTCAGCTTGCGGAGGCTGTCACGCAGCGCCTGGATCTGCGCCGCGCTGATGCCGGCCGCCCGCGCGATGCTGTCGCGCTCGGCCTGCGCCCGCGCCCGCTCCGCCGCGACGACCGAGTCCGCCCGCGCCCGCTCGGCCGCGGCGATCGAATCGGCCCGCGCCCGCTCGGCCGCTGCCCGCTCGGCTGCCGCGCGCTCCGCGGCTGCACGCTCCGCCGCGGCACGCTCCGCCGCCGCGATCGAGTCGGTGTTGACCGGGGGGCAGCCGTTCGCGGTCACCTGCGTGTTGGCCGGGGTGCCCGGGCACTGGTCGACGTCGTCACGCACGCCGTCGCGGTCGGTGTCCGGCACGCGCGCCATGCCGCGGTTCTCGCCGAAGAGCCAGGAGAGGCCCGCCTGGAAGCCCCAGTGCCAGTCCTTGTCCGCGACGCTGAGCGCCGGGTTCGGCGAGCTCAGGTAATCGGCGGTGCCGTCCACGCGGACCGAGAGCACGTCGCCCAGGCCGAAGCGGAAGCCGATGAGGCCGCGCGGGCCCTTGTCGTCGCCGTCCGCCGTGATGCCCGGAAAGACCGCGTCGCCGCGGTTGGTGTACTTGTTGTACGTGTAGCCGCCGCCGAGGAGGAAGGCGACGTGATCGCCCATCGGCACGTGGCCGACGAGCTGGCCGGCGAGGTTCATCACGCCGACGCGGGGGATCGCGAGCTCGTACGAGGTCGGGGTGTAGCTCCCGGAGGCCTCGACCTCGATGCCGCGGACCAGGAAGAAGCCGAGACGCGCACCCGGCCCGACCTTGTCCTTCAGCCCGTAGCTCGTGCCGAACCAGTTCTTGCGGGCGAACACGCCGAACTCGAAGGTGCCCCCTCCCTGCGCGCTGGCCGCGGGGGCGACGAGCGCCGCGAGAAGGCCGGATAGAACAAGGCCTCGAAGCTTCATCATCGGCTCCATCTTTAGGTTGAAGAGAGACAGCGGAGCTGTTCCGCTGAAAGATCCCACGCCATCCGGTGCCCACGCCATCCACCGCGCGGCCGAGAGGTCACGCGAGGGTACATATCCACCCTCCGTCCAGCCGTGACATGCCTCACTTCGACCGGCGGCCCTGCGGCGAAACCCCCGCGAGCGGGGCATCGTCGTGTTATCACCACCCTCCAACCCCGCACGACACCGTCGAGCGGGGGCCTTTCCCACGCCGTTCACCTTTGAACCGGCTATATACTATACAGGACCCGGGCAGATTGTCGAGCGCGCGCACCAATCCGGTCCGCACCCCTCGACCGGCCGGTGCGACCCCAGGGGGCATCCGGTGACGCTACCTCTCCAGCACGTTTGGGTTTCCCCGCGGGCGGCCGCCCCGACGCTCCTGCTGCTCCACGGCACCGGCGGCGACGAACACGACCTCCTCCCGCTCGGCGGCCAGCTCCTTCCCGGCGCCGGCATGCTGAGCGCCCGCGGGAACGTCCTCGAGAACGGCATGCCGCGCTTCTTCCGGCGCCTCGCCGAGGGGGTGTTCGACGAGGTGGACCTGCGGGAGCGGACCGCCGAGCTCGCGCGATTCGTCCGGGAGGCGGCAAACACCTATCACTTCGACCCCGGCAACGTCGTCGCGGTCGGCTTTTCGAACGGCGCCAACATCGCGGCGAGCCTGCTGCTGCTCGAGCCGGGCGTGCTCCGCGGGGCGGTCCTCTTCCGGGCGATGGTTCCGCTCCGCCCTTCCGCGACTCCCGACCTCGCCGGAGTCCGCGTCCTCCTCTCGGAAGGATCGCACGACCCGATCGTGCCGAGGGAGCAGGGCGAGGCGCTCGCCCGGATGCTCGAAGCGGGCGGGGCCGAGGTGTCGCTCGTCTGGCAGGCGGCGGGACATGGGCTCGTGCAGGCGGATCTCGACGCGGCGAGCGGCTGGCTTCGCGAGGCCTGAGTTCGGTCTTTCTTCTCTAACGCCCATTCCGGCAAGCGCCAATATGAAGCAGGCGCGTCCGTACCGGCTCGTGGTCCGGCGGATGAACGGCGTCGCCTGAGGTTCGCTCCCGCCGGCCGTTGCGCCGCGGCTGGCCCCGCCTCATGAGGGGATATGTGATGGCGACTGTACTCATCGAGCAGGAGCGGCTCATCGTGGCCGAGCGCATCCTGCATGAAATCGAACGGCGCCACGGCCTTCCGCTTTCGCAGCATCCCGACCTTCAGCCCGCAGTCATCGACCGCTTCCTGGCAGCGTACCTTCCCGAGACCCGGGATGGCGAGCCCGCGCCGAATGCCATCGAGTACGCGTTCACGCCGACCCTGAGCGAGGCGCTCGCCCTCCTGAACCGGGTCGTCGATGAAACACCCGGTGGATGGGGCGCGGCCGCCTACGTGCACGACCTCGACACCGGCGCCGGCCCCGGCTGACCCCGACGAACGTGACGTCCCGCAGCGTGGCGGTCCTGGCGGTGCTCCTCGCCGCCCGGTCGGTCCACGCCCAGGAGCCGCTCGGCGATCTCGCCGGGCGGCTCTCTGCCATGACCGCGCCGGTGGGGTACGAGTCCGCGATGGCGGACACGCTCCTGGGCCTCGTGGGGGGTGCACGGGACCGCGCCGGCAACGTGGTGCTCGCGGCACGGGGAACCGGGCGGCGGCGGCTCGTCGCCTGCCCGATGGACGAGCCGGGATGGATCGTCGGCGGCGTGCGCGACGACGGCTACCTGACGGTGCGGCGGCTGCCCGGCCGGATGCCGCCGTTCTTCGACCAGCATCTCGAAGGGCACCGGATCGTCGTATGGGGCCGGCGGGGCGCCGTGCCGGGCGTGGTGGCGGTCCGCTCGACGCACCTCACCCGCGGCCGCACGGTCGACGAGGCGCCGTTCACCTCGGACCAGGCGTTCATCGACGTCGGCGCCGCGGCGGCCGACGAGGTGCGCGCGCTCGGCATCGGCGTGCTGGCGCCGGTGGCCCGCGAAAAGGTTCCGCACCGGTATGGGCGCTCGCTGCTCGCGGCACCGGCCGCGGGCCGCCGGGCCGCGTGCGCGGCGCTCATCCGGGCCGCGCGCTCGCGGACCGATCGGGTTGCCGTGGCCTTCGTCGTCGAGCAGGACCTCGCCGCGCGCGGCCTGCTCACCGTGATCAACGAGTCGGGGCCGTTCGACGACGTCGTGCTGCTCGACGGCGGCGGCGCGGCGGCGCCGGTGACGGCTGCGACCGATTCCATTGCCCGCGGAGAGGGAGTCGTGCGTCTCCACCGCTGGACCCTCCGGACCCGCTTTGCCGGGACGCCGGTGGAAACGGTCGATCTCGACGACGCCGCCGAGCTCGAGCGCCGGCTCGTCGCGTGGATGCGGGAGGGCCGATGAAGGCGCGCGTCGCCATCGCCGGCGCGATCCTGGCGCTCGCCGCGCCGGCGCTCGCGCGGGCGCAGGAGGCCCGCATCGCGCAGGCGGAGCGGGTGCTCCGGATGCTCGTGGAGACGTACGGCCCGTCGGGCATGGAGCAGCCGGTCACGGCCGCGGTGCGGCGGCTCCTCCCCGCATGGGCGCGCCCGGAGACCGACACGGCAGGGAACCTGTGGGTCCGGGTCGGGTCGGGCGGCGCGCCGGTGGTCTTCGTCGCGCACCTCGACGAAATCGGATTCCGCGTGACCGGCATCCGCGACGACGGCTCGCTCGAGCTCGCGCGGCTCGGCGGGTTCTTTCCCTCGCTCTTCGAGGCGCAGCCGGCGCTCGTGCACACGGGCTCGGGGAGCGCGGTGCCCGGCGTCTTCCGCCCGCGGGAGCCCGCCGACGAGGGCCCACCGCGCCGGACACCGGCCGCGATCGTGGCCGACGTCGGCACCGCGTCGCGTGACGCCACCGAGGCGCTCGGCATCCGCGTCGGCCATACCGCGACGATGCCGAAGAGCTACCGGCGGCTCGCCGGCACGCGGAGCACGGGGCGGTCGTTCGACGATCGTGTCGGGTCCACGGCGCTCCTCCTTGCGCTCAACGCGCTCGACCGGAGCCGGCTCGAGCACGAAGTCATCTTCGTATGGAGCGTGCGGGAGGAGATCGGGCTCGAAGGCGCCGAGGCCGCGGCGCGCTCGCTCGGGCTCCGGCCGCGGCGCGTGCATGCGGTGGACACCTTCGTGTCGGCCGACTCGCCGCTCGAGCACCCGGCGTTCGGCGTGGCGCCGCTCGGCGACGGCGCGGTGGTGCGGGCGGTGGACAACAGCGCGGTGGCGCCCGCGCCGCTCGTGGATTCGCTCGCCTCGATCGCCTCCTCCCGCAGCATTCCCCTCCAGCTCGGCGCCACGAACGGCGGCAACGACGGCTCCGCCTTCGCGCCATGGGGGGTGCCGGACGTGCCGATCGCCTGGCCGCTCCGCTATTCGCACTCGCCGGCCGAAGTGGCCGACCTCCGGGACGTCGCGGCACTCGCCGAGCTCGTGCGGGCGATTGCGGAGGAGTGGTAGCGGGGCCGATCGCCCCTTGTCCCGCGGCGCCGCATAGTGCATAATTATGCGCTATGCATACTTCACCCGGCGTCATCGCCCTCGCCTTCTCCGGCGGACTCGACACCTCCTACTGCGTCCCGAAGCTCCGGGACGCGGGGTGGACCGTCCACACCGTCTTCGTCAACACCGGCGGCACCTCCGCGGAGCAGCGCCGGGCCATCGCCGGGCAGGCCCGCGCGGTCGGCGCCGCGGAGCACCACGAGGTGGACGCGCGCGAGCTCGTCTTCGACCGCTTCGTCCGCTTCCTGATCCAGGGCAACATCCTTCGCGGCGAGGTCTACCCGCTGTCGGTCGCCGCCGAGCGGACCCAGCAGGCGATCTCCGTGGTCGAGGTCGCGCGCCGCATCGGCGCGTCCGCGATCGCGCACGGCTCGACCGGCGCCGGCAACGACCAGGTCCGGTTCGACATCGCGCTCCGCGTGCTCGCGCCCGAGCTCGGCATCGTGACGCCGATCCGCGACGAGGGCGTCCGGCGCGAGCAGTCGATCGCGTACCTCACGGAGCGCGGGCTCCCGGTGCCTGCCGGCTCGAGCGCCTACAGCGTGAATCGCGGCCTCTGGGGCACCACGTGGGGCGGGGGCTGGACGCACGATACCTGGGCAGGACCGCCCGCCGAGCTCATCGACGCGCCCGCGGATGCCCCTGCCGTCGCCGAGCACGTGATCGGCTGGGAGCGGGGCGTGCCCGTCGCGCTCGACGGCGAGCGCCTCGCGGGCGGCGCGCTCGTGGACCGGGTCGGCGCGCTCGCCGAGTCGTACGGCATCGGCCGCGGCATCCACGTCGGCGAGACCGCGCTCGGGATCAAGGGCCGCATCGGCTTCGAGGCGGGCGCGGCGCTCATGCTCATCGCGGCGCACCGCGAGCTCGAGAAGCTCGTGCTCACGAAGTGGCAGGCGTTCTGGAAGGACCAGCTCGCCCGCTTCTACGGCGACAGGCTGCACGAAGGCCATTACTTCGATCCCGCCCTCCGCGACATCGAGGCGCTCCTCACGAGCTCCCAGGCCCGCGTGACCGGCGAGACGCGCACGCGCCTCGCGCCGGGCCGCTTCCAGGTCGTCGCCGCGCGGAGCCCCTTCTCGATGATGGATGCGTCGATCGCGACCTACGGCGAGGAGAACCTTCTCTGGACCGGCGAGGAGGCGCGCGCCTTTGCCCGGGTCTCCGCCATTCCGGAGCTCCTCGCCGGCAAGGCCGCCCTCCGCGCCGACGGAGGTGCCTGAGATGGTCGTGACCACGCGCGTGCGCCTCGACCGGATCGCGTCGAGCACCCGGAATGCGCACCTCGCCCCCGAAGTGATCGTCGGCGACGAGATCGTCGCCGCCGAGGGGTACGTGCTCGCGGTCCGGATCCTCGACGACAAGGCGTCGTACAACACCGTCGAGGACCTGTCGGGTCGGATGGTCTCGCTCCGCGCCGGCGACGTCCTCGCCGGCACGCTCGGCGCGCGCCGCGCGCTCCGCGGCTACGCGGGCGAGGTGCCGCCCCACGTCGCCGTCGGCGACGTGATCCACGTGCTCAACCTCGGCGGCATCCTCGGGCGCTGCACCTCGGTGAATCCCGACATCGGCCCGCCGTTCAGCGCGCAGGTGCTCGGCGCGGTGCTCACCTTCCCGGCCCTTGGCGACCGGGTCGGCCGGCCGGCGCACATCCGCGACCATGCCGTGCCGGTGGCCGACCGCGTGGAGGCGCGCGTCCCCGTGGTCTACGTCGCCGGCACCTGCATGAACGCGGGCAAGACCGTCGCGGCGACGGAGCTCGTGCGCGGCCTCGCGCGCGCCGGCCTTCGCGTGGCCGCGACGAAGCTCACGGGCGTCTCGCTCATGCGCGATGCGCTGTCGATGCAGGATGCCGGGGCCGTCGCGGCGCTCACCTTCAACGACGTGGGGATCGCGACCACGCACCCCGGCGTCACCGTGGCGAGCGCCAAGGGCATCTTCAATCGCCTCGCGGCCGCGAAGCCCGACGTGATCGTGGCCGAGCTCGGCGACGGGATCCTCGGCGAGTACGGCGTGCAGGACATCCTCCGTGACCCCGAGCTCGCGTCGCTCGGTGCCGCGTGGATCATGGCGGCGCCGGACCCCGTCGGCTGCTGGGGCGCGCTCCAGCTGATGCGCGACGAGTTCCACCTGCCGATCACCGCGATCACGGGCCCCGCCACCGACAACGACGTCGGCCGGGATTACATCCGCGCCGCGCTCGGCCTGCCGGCGTTCAACGCGCGGCGCAATCCCGACGGCCTCGTGGACGTCGCGCGCGAGGCGGTGGACGCGTGGGCGGCCGCGGGCACCGCCGCCGGGCTCCCCGCGGGGGCGGGCGCGTGAGCGGGCGGTCCGCGAGCGGCCTGCGGGTCGCGGTGGTGGGAGGGGCCGGATATGCGGGCGGGGAGCTGCTCCGGCTCCTCCTCCAGCACCCCGAGGTGGGGGAGTGCATCGCCACGAGCCGGAGCCAGGCGGGGAAGGCGATCGGCGACGTGCACCCGACGCTCGCACCACTCACCGACGCGCGCTTCTCCGGGGATGCGGCGGGAGAAGCCGCCCGCGGCCAGGACGTCGTCTTCCTGGCGCTCGAGCATGGGGAATCGTCGCGCGTCGCGGCGGAGGTCTTTGCCGCGGGCCCCGGCCTCGTCGTGGACCTCGCCGCGGATTTTCGCGTTGCCGCACCGCGGCTCTACGAACGGTATTACGGGCCGCACACGGCGCCCGACTTCGTCTCGCGCTTCACCTACGGGCTCGCCGACATCGCCGGCGAGCGCCTCCGTGGCGCCTCGGCCATCGCGGCGCCCGGCTGCTTCGCCACGGCGGCGCAGCTCGCGCTCTTTCCCCTCGCGCCGCTCGCGGCCGAGGATGCCTCGATCGCGCCCGCGCTCTTCGCGGTGACCGGCTCGAGCGGTGCCGGCGTGCAGCCGAGGCCGACGACGCACCATCCGGCGCGGGCGCACAACCTGTTCGCGTACTCGGTGCTCTCGCACCGGCACGAGGCGGAAGTGACGGGGGCCTGGCGCGAATGGACCGGCCGGGACGACGCGGCGGCCCGGCTCATGGCGCACTCGGGCCCGTTCGTGCGGGGGATCCACCTCACGCTGCATGCGCGCCTCGCGAAGGCCTCCGCGGCGCAGGCCGTGCTCCGGTATACCGAGGCGTTCGCCGGCCGGCCGTTCGTCCGCGTGCTCGAGAAGCCGCCCGAGCTCACGCACGTGGTCGGCACCAACTACGCGCTCCTCCACGCCGCCGCGAGCGACGACGATCGCGAGGTGCAGGTCTCGATCGTGCTCGACAACCTCATCAAGGGCGCGGGCGGGCAGGGGATCCAGGCGATGAACCTGGCGCTCGGCATTCCCGAAACGGCCGGCCTCTCGGCCGCCGGAATCTTCCCATGCTGACCGACACGAGGCGCCCCGATACCGAAGCGCTCCTTCCGGTCTACGCCCAGATGCCGGTGCGCCCGGTGAGCGGGCACGGGTCGTGGCTCGTGGACGAGCGGGGCGACGAGTGGCTCGACGCCTACGGCGGCCATGCCGTCGCCGCGACGGGCCACAGCCACCCGGACGTCGTCCGCGCGATCGCGGAGCAGGCGGAGCGGCTCCTCTTCTATTCGTCGGTCGTGGCGCACCCGAACCGGGAAGCGCTCGCGCGGGCGCTCGCGCGGCTCGCACCCGACCCGCTCGGCCGGGTGTTCTTCTGCAATTCCGGAGCGGAGGCGAACGAGAACGCGCTCCATCTCGCCCGCAAGGTGACGGGGCGCCGGCAGATCGTCTCGGTGGCCGGCGGGTGGCACGGACGGACCGTCGCCACGCTCGCGGTGACCGACGGGGCGAAGTACGAGGCGGGCGCCCTCCGCGCGGGGATGCCGCTCTCGATCCGCGTTCCGTTCGACGACGTGGCCGCGCTCGCGCGCGCGGTGGACGACAGCGTGGCCGGCGTCATCGTCGAGCCGGTCCAGGGGATGACGGGGGCGCGCGACTGCTCGCCGGAGTTCCTCGCGGCCGCGCGGCGGATCTGCAGCGAGCGCGGGGCGCTGCTGCTCTTCGACGAGGTCCAGTGCGGCGTCGGGCGGTGCGGCGCGTTCACCGCCGCCGAAGCGTACGGGGTGGTGCCCGACGTGCTCACCCTCGCCAAGGGCCTCGGCTCGGGCCTCCCGATCGCGGCGGCGATCACGACGCCGGCAATCGCGGCCACCCTCGCGATCGGCGATCTCGGCAGCACCTTCGGCGGTGGCCCGGTGCCGTGCGCCGCGGCGCTCGCGACGATCGCCGTGATCGAGCGCGAGCGGCTCGTCGAGAACGCCGTGGTGATCGGGACGCGCCTGCGCGAGGGCGCGCTCGCGCTCGGCATTCCCGGCGTGCAGGGCCGCGGCCTGCTCCTCGGCCTTCGCCTCGGCCGGCCGGCTGCGCCGGTGCAGAAAGCGCTCTTCGCGCACCGGATCCTGACGGGAACCTCCTCCGACGCGGAGGTGCTGCGCCTCCTTCCTCCCCTCTCGTTCAGCGCGGAGGAGGCGGACCTGCTGCTCTCCGCGCTCGGCAAGGTGCTCCGTGACGTCGAATAGGCCCGCCATGAAGCGCGACTTCCTCGCGATGGAGGAGTGGAGCGCCGATGACATCGAGCGTCTCCTCGGCCTTGCAGCCCGGGTCAAGCGCGGCGAGGTCGGCGGCGGTCTCGAGCGGAAGGTCCTCGCGATGGTGTTCATGGACCCGAGCCTCCGCACGCGCAGCAGCTTCGAGGCGGCGATGTTCCTCCACGGCGGCCATGCCATCGTCCTCGAGCCCGGCAAGGGAAGCTGGACGCTCGAGACGGAGCACGGCGTGGTCATGGACGGGACCTCCGTCGAGCACATCGTCGAAGCGGCCCGCGTGCTCGGCCGCTACGCCGACGCGCTCGCGGTGCGCGTCTTTCCGCGCGGCCGGGAGTGGGCGGTCGAGCGCGAGGACCAGGTGATCCGCGACTTCGCCCGCTACTGCGAGAAGCCGGTGATCAACCTCGAGAGCACGCGCCGGCATCCCTGCCAGGGACTCGCCGATGCGATGACGCTCCGGGAAAAGCTCGGCGAGACGCGGGGGAAGAAGTTCGTGCTCTCCTGGGCGTGGCACCCGAAGGCGCTGCCGACCGCCGTGCCGGCGAGCGCCGCTCTCGCGGCGGCGCAGATGGGGATGGACGTCGTCGTGGCGCGCCCGGGGGGCTTCGACCTCGATCCCGACGACATGGCGACGATCGGGCGCGTGGCCGCCGCCAATGGCGGCTCGGTGTCCGTCGCCTCCGACATGGATGTCGCGGTCGCCGGCGCCGATGCAGTCTACGTGAAGGCGTGGGGCGCACTCTCGGCGTTCGGGAATGCCGAGGCCGGGGAGGAGCTTCGCCGCCCGCACCGCGACTGGCGCCTCACCGCGGATCGCATGCGGGCCACGCGCGGCGGGAAGGGGATCGCGATGCACTGCCTTCCGGTCCGCCGGAACGTCGAGATCGACGACGCCGTCCTCGACGGCCCGAGCTCGGTCGTCGTGGACCAGGCGGAGAACCGCCTGCATGCGCAGCGGGCGCTCCTGCTGGACCTCATCGGCAGCGGTACATGACAGTCGGCGCGCAGAAACGCGGGGGGCAGATGGCGATGGATCCGACGAAGGGCATAGCAGGCCTCAAGGGCGCGCTGCGCTACGTGCGCGCGTATCGCGACCAGGTCTTTGTCGTGAAGCTCGGCGGCGACGTGCTGAACGACCCCGAGGTGCTCGACCAGGCGGCCGCGCAGCTCGCGCTCCTGTCCTCGCTCAGCATCCGGCTCGTCGTGGTGCACGGCGGCGGGCCGCAGGCGTCCGCGCTGAGCCGCCGGCTCGGTCAGGAGCCGAGGATGATCGGCGGCCGGCGCGTGACGGACGACGCGGCCCTCGAGGTGGCGAAGATGGTCTATGCCGGCCAGCTCAACACCGACCTCATCTCCGCGCTCCGGGAGCACCGGGTGCAGGCGGTGGGCCTGAGCGGCGTGGACGCCGACCTCATCACCGCGCACCGCCGGCCGCCGGTGGACGTGGTCAACGACGCCGGCGTGACCGAGCGGGTGGACTACGGCCACGTCGGCGATCTCGACCGCGTGGATCCGCGCGTGCTCGTCACGCTCATGGAGGCGCGGTTCGTGCCCGTGGTCGCGAGCCTCGCGGGCGACGACGAGGGCAACGTCTACAACGTGAACGCCGACACCGTCGCGGAGGCGCTCGCGACGGCCCTCCGGGCGCAGAAGCTCATCTTCATGACCGGTGCGCCCGGCGTCCTCCGGGACCGCAACGATCCATCCACGCTCGTCACCTTCGCCGACCCCGACGACCTCGCCGAGCTGATGCGGAGCGGCGCCCTCGCCGGCGGCATGCGCCCGAAGGTCGAGGCGTGCATCCGCGCTGCCACCGGCGGCGTCGAGCGGACGCACATCATCGACGGCCGCGCCGAGGACGCGCTGCTGCTCGAGGTCTTCACCGGTGCCGGGTGCGGCACCATGATCGTCGGCCGGAAGGAGAAGGCGACCTACCTTGGCGTTGACCTGGCCGGCTGAGATCGAGCTCCTCCGCGAGCTCGTGGCGACGCCGTCGGTGAGCGGCGCCGAAGAGGCCGTCGGGCGGCTCGTCGAGGAGACGATGCGGCGCCGCGGGCTCGACGTCGTCCGCGACGACGCCGGCGTGCGCGTCGAGGTGCACGGACGGCACCCTGGCCGCACGCTCGCGCTCGTCTCCCATCTCGACGTCGTGCCGCCCGGCGAGGGCTGGGTCCGCGATCCCTTCACCCCCTCGATCGAGGAGGGACGGCTCTACGGCCGTGGGGCGGGCGACGCGAAGGGCCCGGTCGCCGCGATGCTCACCGCGGCCGAGGACGTCGCGGCGACGCGCGACTTCGCCGGCCGGCTCGTGGTCATTCTCGGGTACGGCGAGGAGACCCGCCACACCACGATGCCCGTCGCCGTCGAGCGGACGGGGCAGATCGATGCCGCGGTCGTCGGCGAGCCGACCAACCTGGATTTTGCGGTGGCCCAGCGCGGGCTCATGATGGTGGACCTCGTCGCGCGAGGCGACCAGCGGCACGCCGGATACGCCGCCGACGACGGCACGTTCACGAATGCCACCGTCGCACTCGCCGAGGACCTCGTTCGTCTCGGCGGCCTCTTCACCGAGCGCCCGCACCCCGTCCTCGGCGCGCCCACGGTGACGCCGACGATGCTCGAAGGCGGCGTGAGCCGGAACGTCACGCCGCCGCAGGCGCGGGCGGTGCTCGACGTGCGGAGCACGCCCGCCTGGCCCCACGCGGAGCTCGCCGAACGCCTCAGGGCGTCGCTCCGCTCGGAGGTGCACGTCACCTCGGACCGGCTCGTCCCGTGCGAGACGCCGCCGGCGTCGCGGCTCCTCGCCGTGGCGAGGCAGGTGCGCCCGCAGTCGGCGCTGTACGGGAGCCCGACCTGCTCCGACTGGGTCTTCCTCCGGCACACCGATGCATTCAAGTGCGGGCCGGGGACGAGCCGCCGGTCCCACACGCCCGACGAATACGTGGACCTGCACGAGGTGACGGCGGCCCGCGCGTTCTACGCGAAGCTCGCATGGGCGTACCTCGCATGAAGCGGCAGACGCTCTGGACCGGTGCCGCTGCCGGCGGGCCCGACGCTGCGATGCTCGCATATACCGTGGGAGAGGACCCGCACTGGGATGCGCGGCTCATCCGCTGGGACATCCTCGGAAGCCTCGGGCACGCTCACGGGCTCCGCCGCGCCGGGCTGATCGGCGAGAGCGAGCACCTGCGGATGCGGCGGGCGTTGCGCGCGGCGCTCCGCGCGGCCGAGCGCGGCGCGCTCGTGATCGGCCCCGGTCACGAGGACGTGCATTCGGCCGTCGAGCTCTGGCTCACCGAGCGGTACGGCGCGACCGGCGAGCGGCTGCACACCGGCCGCTCCCGCAACGACCAGGTCGCGACCGACCTGCGGCTCTACCTCAAGGACCGCGCGCTCGCGCTGCACGCCCTGTCGCTCGAGCTCGTGGCGACGCTCCTCGATTTCGCGTCGCGCCATCGCACGGCCGTCTGGCCCGGCTATACGCACCAGCGCCGGGGCATGCCGTCGTCGGCGGGGATCTGGGCGCTCGGGTACGCCGAAGGAGTCCTCGATTCGGCCGACGCGGTGGCCGGGATCTGGCCGCGCCTCGACCGCTCGCCGCTCGGGACCGCCGCGGGATACGGGGTCCCGCTCCCGCTCGAGCGCGAGGCCGTCGCGCGCGCGCTCGGCTTCGCCGGGATCGACAATGCGGCGACGTCGGTGCAGGGAGCGCGCGGGAAGCTCGAAGCGGCGGTGCTCTTCTGGTGCGTCCAGTACGGCCACGACCTCGGCCGCCTCTCGGCGGACGTGATCCTCTACTCCGCGGACGAGTTCGGCTTCCTCGTCCTTCCGCCGGAGCTCGCCACCGGGTCCAGCATCATGCCGCAGAAGCGGAACCCCGACCTCTTCGAGCTCACCCGCGCGCGCGCGGCGGCGGTGCAGGGAGACCTGGCAGCGGCGCTCGCCATCGGCGGGCGGCTCACCGGGGGGTACCACCGCGACTTCCAGCTGCTCAAGGCGCCGCTCATGCGCGGGCTCGATGCGACGGGGGAGATGATCGCGATGATCACGACCGCGATGGGCCGGATCGGCGTCGACCGGGAGCGGGCGCGGGCCGCGCTCGACGGTCCGACGCTCGCCACCGACGAGGTGATGCGGCGGGTGCGGGACGGCGTGCCCTTCCGGCGCGCCTACCGGGAGGTGGCCGCGGCGGTGAAGCGGGGGGACCGGATCCGCGTGCCGGAGACGGCGGAGATCCTCGCCGCGAGGGAAAGCACCGGCGGGCTCGGGAATCCGAACGTCTCGTCGGCGCGCGCGCGCCTCCGGTCCGCGCGCGCCTGGAACCGGCGCGAGCGCCGCCGCTTCGACGCGGCGATGCAGCGCCTGGCGGGGAGGGGCCGATGAGCGCCGACCGCAGGAAGCGCCACGTGAAGATCCTCGAGCTCATCGCCACGCGCTCGGTGCACACCCAGGAGGAGCTCGCGGAGGCGCTGGCGCAGGAGGGGTGGGAGGTGACGCAGTCGAGCATCAGCCGCGACATCGCGGCGCTCGGGCTCGTGAAGGTGAGCGGCGCCTACCGGAAGCCGGAGCCCCAGGCCGCCGCCTCGGACGACCCGGACGAGCGCCGCATCGCCGACGGGGTGATCGGCGCCGATCCCGCCGGCGATGCACTCATCGTCCTCCACACCCCGCCCGGCGAGGCGAGCCGCGTCGGCGCCGCGCTCGACCGCCTCGCGTGGCCGGAGGTCATCGGCACGCTCGCGGGCGACGACACGATCTTCGTCGCCGTCCGCGACCGCTCCGCGCAGCAGCGGACGCTGCGGGAGGTGCGGCGGCTTACGGGAGTGGAGTAGCGCCGAAATCCCCGCGGGCTCAACGGCTCCACCCCGTCCACCCCGACCCGCGAACGAACCGCCCGGGCTTCGCGCCGGTATGCTCGCCGTCGGCCAGGACCTGGACGCCGTTCACGAAGACGTCCCGCACACCCGTGCTGTACTGATGCGGCCGCTCGAACGTGGCGTGGTCGGTGATCGTGGCGGGGTCGAACACCACGATGTCCGCGAAATATCCCTCGCGCAGCGCGCCGCGCTCGCGGATCCCGATGTTCGTCGCGGGGAGGAGCGTGAGCTTCCGGATCGCCTCCTCGAGCGGGATCACCCGTTCCTCCCGCACGTACCTGCCGAGCAGGCGCGCAAAATTGCCGTACGCCCGCGGGTGCGTGCCCGAGGCGAGGAAGACGCCTTCCGTCGCATAGGAGCCGCCGTCCGATCCGAAGCTCACCCAGGGAATCGCGATCTTCCTCCGGACGTTCTCCTCCGACATCGTGAAGTAGACGCAGCCGACGTCGCCGCCGTTCTGGATCACCAGGTCCATCGCGGTCTGCTCGGGCGGCGTGCCGCGCATCCGAGAGACCTCCTCGAGCGTCTTCCCGCCGAGGTACCGGAGCGAATCCTCCCGGAACGACACGAGCAGGATCCCGGATGGGCCTCCCGCATTGGCGAAGGCGTTGTCGTACCGGCTTCCGTTTCCCCGCATCTCGGCGGCGACGCGCGCACGGATGGCGGGATCGCGGAGCCGCGCGGCCCACTGCTCGTAGCCGCCTTCCTGGACCCACGTCGGCATCGTGGCGTCGAGCCCGGTGGAGCTCGCTGGATAGGTGTACATGTCGGCCGTGATCCGGTGGCCGGCGGCGCGCGCCGAGTCGACCTTCCGTATCACTTCGTCGAGCTTGTGCCAGTTGGCGCGGCCGGAGGTCTTGAGGTGGTAGATCTCCGCCGGCACGCCCGCATCGCGCGCGATCGCGAGCAGCTCGTCCACCGCCTCGATCAGCCCGCCGCCCTCGTCGCGGATGTGCGAGATGTACATGCCGCCGTGCCGGCCGGCTGCGCGCGCGAGCGCGGTGAGCTCGTCGGTGCGCGCGTAGTCCGCCGGCGCGTAGATGAGCGACGACCCGACGCCGAGCGCGCCTTCGCGCATCGCCTGGTCGACGAGGGCTTCCATCCGCGCGAGCTCCTCCGCGCTCGGCGCCCGGTTCGCGTATCCGAGCTCGTGGATCCGCACGGTGGTGGCGCCGACGAACGAGGCGACGTTGGGAGAGATGCCCCGCGCTTCGAGGTGCTCGAGGTATTCGCCGAGCGTGGTCCACGGAATGTCGTAGCGGATGTCCCGCTGGCTGGCGAGCATCCGCTGGCGCATCGTGTCGTTGATCGGGCCGGGGCTCGTCCCTTCGCCGAAGATCTCGAGCGTGACGCCCTGGCGGATGTCGCCCTGGGACCGGCCGTCGTGCAGGAGGGAGGTCGTCGCCCAGCTCAGCATGTTGATGAACCCGGGCGCCACCGCCATCCCGCGCGCGTCGATCTCCCGCGCGGCCGAGGCGCCGGCGAGGCGTCCGATCGCCGCGATGCGGTCGCCCCGCACCGCGATGTCGGCGATGCGGGGCGCGCTTCCGGTCCCGTCGAACACCCTGCCGTTCCGGATGAGCAGGTCGTAGGCCGGCGCGTCGCGGCGGGTCGCGGTGCTGCAGGATGCGATCAGGATCAGCGCGATGGTGGTGGCGGCTCGGCGCATCGGGCTCCCGGCTGGCGCGGTTCGCGCGGTCGGCGTACGATGGAGGGAGTCGAACCTGCAAGGAATCATCAGGATGATCGTCCTACCGGCTTCCCGGTGCCGGCACGTGCTGGCGCTGCCGCTCCTCATTGCCCTCGCCGGGTGCAACGAGCTCGGGCTGAGCGGCGGCCGGCCGGCCGCCGCGGCCATCGATACCGTCGCCGATTCCGCCCCTGCGCCGGAGTCGCCCGCCCGTCCGAAGGCGGCCACGCGTGCCGCCGCGCGCGGGGATCGCTCCTATCCGAGCGCGGCCGACGTCATGCACGGCCCGTCCCGGACCGACACGGCGCGTCCCGCCGCGGTGCCGCGTCCCAACCCCTCCGCGCCGGTCCGCTCCGACCTCGAGCGGCTGGTTCGCGCGCAGGACCAGCACATGGCCAACACCGGCGGGTACGCCGCGCGCTTCCAGTATCTCGGGCTCCGTTACGTACCGAACGCCGGGGTCAACATCTCGATCGAGAGTGCCACCGACAGCGGCTGGGTCGGGCGCGGCACCCGGACGGGGTGGGAGGGGAGGAGCTGCGTCGTGTGGGTCGGCCGGCCCGAAGCGCAGCCGGCCACCGATCGCCAGGGCCTCCGCCCGCCCCGCTCAGGCATCCCCGTCTGCGATTCCCTGTAGTGAGCTAGCGCAATCGCTCCCGGACGGGGCACCTTCCCGCCTCGTCCGCCTCGTCCGCCTCGTCCGCCTCGTCCGCCTCGTCCGCCTCGTCCGCCCTCACGCCGCCGCTTCCCGCTCCACCCGCTCCGCGAAGTCCTCCCAGAATCGCCCCGTGAGCCGGTGGGCGACTCCTTCCACGAGCTTCCCGCCGATGCCGGCGAGCGTGCCGGTGATCGTGGTTTCCGCCTCCCAGTGCAGGCGCTGGAGCCGCCGCGAGAGCTCCTCGATCCGGATGCGCGAGATCATCGCGACCGTGGTGCCCGAGGCGGTGCCTCGCGCCTCCATGCGCGCACTTTCCCCTTCCACGACGTCGTGGAAGCTCACGTCCATGTCGAACCGGAACTTGAGCAGGGCGACACCGAAGCCGAGCTCCATGCGAAAGGCGTTCGGGCCGGTGACTTCCACCGACTCGACACCCGGGGTGGAGGCGCCGATGAAATGCGGGTCCAGCAGCCGGCGCCAGACGTCGGCGGCCGTGGCGCGGACCTCGGGGGCGCCAGCGAAGGCGAGTTTCATCAAGCTAAGTTACCTCATCATGCGGATCGCGTACTTCTCCGAGGTCTACTGGCCGATGGTGAGCGGGGTGGGCGTCACCCTGCGCCGCCTCGCCGACGCGCTCATGGCGCGGGGCATCGGCGTCCGCGTCTATACCGCCACCTACGCCCTTCCCGGCGGCGCGGACCGGCCCGAGGTCCACCGCTCGCCGAGCATACCCTTCTTCCTCTATCCCGACGTCCAGTGGGCGCTGCCCCGCCATCGCGAGCTCGTGGCCGATGCCCGCGCCTTCGCGCCGGACATCGTCCACGTGGCGACCGAGTTCGCCATGGGCCACGCGGGACTTCGCGTGGCGCGCGAGCTCGGCGTCCCGGTCGTGGCGTCCGCGCACACCGACTACGAGCAGTACGCGGCGCGCTATCACGTGGACTGGGCGGTCCGCCCGGGGTGGCGGTACCTGCGCTGGTTCTACGGGCAGGCGGAGCGGGTGCTCTGCCCCTCGCGCATCTACGAGGAGCATCTCCATTCACGCGGCGTCCGGCGCACCGGCGTCTGGAGCCGGGGAGTGGACACCCGGACCTTCCATCCGGACCGGCGGGACGAGTCGTACCGTGAGGCGCTCGGCGCGGGGCCCGGCGACCCGGTCGTGACGTACGTCGGGCGGCTCGCCCGCGAGAAGAACCTCGACCTCCTCCTCGCTGCCTGGGAGCGCATCGCGCTCCGCTTCCCGCGGGCCCGCCTCGCGCTCGTGGGGCGGGGTCCGCTCGAGCGGGAGATCCGGGAGCGCGCGATCCCCGGGGTGCACCTCGCCGGGCTCCTCACCGGGCCGGCCCTCTCGGCCGCCTATGCCTCGGCGGACGTCTTCGCCTTCCCGTCGGTCACGGAGACGTTCGGCAACGTGCTGCTCGAGGCGATGGCCTCGGGGCTTCCGTCCATCGTGGCGGCGGCCGGCGGGGTGCTCGAGTTCACCGAGCACGGCAGGAACGGATGGCTCGTCGAGCCGAATTCGGTGGAGGCGATCGCCGCGGCGCTCGAGCGCATGCTCACCGACGAGGCGCTCAGGGCACGACTCTCCGCCGGGGCGCTCGAGACCGCCGCCGCGCGCCGGTGGGACCGCATCGACGACCGGCTCATCGCCGAGTACGCGGGCGTCATCGACGCCGCGCGTGGCCGGAGTGCCGCGTGAGCCGGATCGCCTCCGGCCCCCCTCCGCGGTCCGCTCCCTACCTCAGGAACAGATAGGACAGCATCGCGATCGCCGCGGAGAGCGGGATCGTGAGGATCCACGCCCAGACGATCCGCGTCGCCACGCCCCACCGGACGGCGGACACGCGGCGCGCCGCCCCGACGCCGACGATCGCGCCGGTGATCGTGTGCGTGGTGCTCACCGGGACGCCGAGGAAGGAGGCGGCGAGCACCGAGATGCCGCCCGCCGTCTCGGCGCAGAACCCGCCGAAGGGGCGGAGCCGGGTGATGCGGTTCCCCATCGTCTTCACGATCCGCCAGCCCCCCATCGCCGTGCCGAGCGCGATCGCGAAGTGCGCCGAGAGCACGAGCCACATCGGGATGTGATCGGCGTTGGGGAGGTAGAGGTGGCTCATCCAGCCGGTGGCGTCCACGAAGAGCGCCTGCGACGACACGAGCAGCCCCGCGATGATCCCCATCGTCTTCTGCGCGTCGTTGGCGCCGTGGCTCAGCGAGTAGAGGGCGGCGGAGACGAGCTGGAGCCGCCGGAAGAGCCGGTCCACCGGCGCCGGCCGCGCGCGGCGGAAGGCCCAGCTGAGGCCCACGGTGAGCGTGATGGCGAGCAGCATGCCGAAGAGCGGCGAGACGGCGATGAAGAGGATCGGCTTGATCCACCCGCTGCCGATGAGCGACCCGAAGCCCGCCTTGGCGATCGCCGCCCCGCCGTACCCGCCGAGCAGGGCGTGCGACGACGACGTCGGGAGCCCGATCCACCAGGTGATGAGGTCCCAGACGATCGCGCCGACGAGCCCGGCGAGGATCACGTTCGCGTCGATCACCTCGGGGTGGATGAGCCCCTTGCTGATCGTCTTCGCGACGGCCGTCCCGATGGTGAAGGCGGCGATGAAATTGAAGAACGCCGCCCAGAAGACGGCGACGCCCGGCGAGAGCACCCGGGTCGAGACGACCGTCGCGATCGAGTTGGCGCTGTCGTGGAAGCCGTTGATGAAGTCGAAGACCAGCGCCACGCCGATGATGACGAGGACGTACGTGACGGTCACGTCCATCGTCAGGCGTGCTTGATGAAGATGGATTCCACGACGTTGGCGACGTCCTCGGCCTGGTCGAGGGTGCGCTCGAGGTGCTCGTAGATCTCCATCCACTTGATCACGAGGAGCGCGTCGGGCGAGCCTTCGAAGAGCTTGCCGATCCACTCGTGGTACAGGGAGTCGCCTTCCTCCTCGAGGCCCTTCACCGCCTTGCACGCCGCGAGCACGACGCCGTTCCGGTCGCGCTCGAGGTTCTGCACGGCGACGAGCAGCTGCTGGTTGGCGCGGATGATCACGTCGGCGAGCATCACCGAGCCGGCCGGCGACTCCCCCGCGTGGAACATCTGGATCCGGCGGGCGGTGCCGTCCATCAGGTCCATCACGTTGTCGAGGCGCGAGGAGAGCATGTGGATGTCCTCGCGGTCGAGCGGCGTGATGAACGTGCGGTCGAGCCGCCCCACCACCTGGTGGGTGATCTCGTCGGCCTGGTGCTCGAGGCGCTTGATCGAGTCCACGATCGGGCGCCGCTGCTCGATGGGGGCGGAGATGAGGTTCTGGAGGAGGCGCGCGGCCTCGACGTTCAGCTCGGCGACGGCGGTGAAGAGCTCGAAGAACTTTTCATCGCGCGGGAGGAGTCGCATGGACGGCGTCCTTGAAACCGGGGTCGGGGGCGGAAGATATTCCCGACGGGCCCGAGGGCAAGGTGCCCCGCGTCACACGCGACCCCGACCGGACGGTCAACCCCATGCTGCTCGCCATCTTCGCCCATCCCGACGACGAATCGTTCGCGGCGGCCGGCACCCTCGCCCGGTATCACCGGGAGGGGCACCGCACCGCGCTCGTCACCGTCACCGACGGGGAGGCGGGCAAGGTGACGAACGTGCGCGCCGACGACCGGCGCGACGTCGCGGAGCTCCGCCGGCGCGAGCTCCTCGCGGCGGCGGGGGTGCTCGGCGTGGACCAGGTGTTCACGCTGGGCCACCCGGACGGCGGCCTCGACGCCTGGCCGGGGGACGCGCTCGTTTCCGAGCTCGCCGCGCTCGTTCGCCGGATCCGTCCCGAGGTGATCCTCACCTTCGGTCCGGAGGGCGGTCCGAACACGCATGCGGATCATCGCGCCGTCTGCCGCGCGGCGACGGCCGCGTTCCACCTGGCGGGAAACGGCACGGTGCTCGAGGGGCTCGGCGCGCCCTGGGCGCCCGGCCGGCTCTACTACCTGACCTGGCCCGGGCGCAGCGGCCCGAACGGCGGCGTCGAGGGCCTGCCGGAGACGTGCAGGGTGGACATCGGGGCGGAGATCGCGGTCAAGCGGGCCGCCTTTGCCGAGCACCGGTCCCAGCAGCACCACCTGCCGCACTTCGAGGAGGAGCTCCGCGGGGAGGAGTCGTGGTTCCTCGCGGCCGGCACGCCGCAACCCGAGCCGGTCACGGCGGACCTGCTGGCCGGGCTCAGTCGAGCCCGAGCAGGGTGAGGAGGTCCGCCGGCCGCTCGAGCCAGTAGTCGGGCCTCGTCGGCTCGAGCTCCTCCCGCGAGAACGGCCCCCACAGCACCGCCGCGGTGCGGACGCGCGCGGCGCGGCCCGACGCCATGTCGTGCACGCTGTCGCCGACGTACACCGTCCGGCCGGGATCCGCGCCGAGAAAGGCGACCGCCTTCTCCACCGGCTCGGCGTGGGGCTTCGGGTTCTCCACGTCGTCCGCCCCGACGATCACGTCCATGAGGGGCTCGATCTCGCAGACCCGGAGCCCGCGCTGGGCTCCGCTCCGGTTCTTGCTCGTGACGAGCCCCGTCGCGAGCCCCGCCCCCTTGATCTTCCGCACGACGTCCGCGATGCCCGGGTACGGCGTCACGCAGGCATCGTGGTTGGCGAGATTGTACTCCCGGTAGGTCTCGATCATCCGCTCGAGTCCCGGATGCTCGGTCCACTCGGCAAACTGCACGCGGAGCGGCGTGCCGATGCCACGGAGCCAGTCCGCGTCGGTCCGTGCCGGGATGCCGTGCGCCCTGAGGGTGTGGTGATAGCTGTCGAGAATGAGCCGGATCGAGTCGATGAGCGTGCCGTCGAGGTCGAAGAGCACGGTGCGGATGGTCGTCATGCGCCTCAAGGTAGCGGGGCGGATGTCGAACGGAAGACGATGACGCCCGTGAGCCGCACCGACAGGTGATCGGGGCGGCGACGGCGCGGGAGCCGCCCGAGCGTGGCGAGGAGCTCCGGCTCCGGCGCCGCGTCCAGCTCGCGGATCAGCGCCGCTTCGCCTGCGGTGTGGCCGCGCATGAGGACGCGCATCGCGCGGTCGACCGCTCCGAGCATGCGATCGTTCCGGAGACGGGCGGCGTGACGGCCGAGCGCGGCGACGCGCCGGACGACGGAGCGAGTCGGCACCGTGGGGTCCGCTCCGAGGCGGGAGCGATGCGCCGCTGCGAGCATCCGCTGCGCGATCGGGGTGATCCGTGCCTCGAGCCAGCGGCGTTCCGCGGCGCTCGGCGCCGCCGGCGCCGCCGGCGCGCTCGACGCGAGCTCGAGCTGCGTTGCGAGCCTCGCGCCGTCATCGGTCTCTGCGCCGGTCCGCGGAATCCAGAGCAGCACCGTCCCTTCCGGCTCGCCCGGATCCTCCGCGTACAGCGTGAAACCGGCGAGCGCGCCGGCTTCCGGACGCGAGTCGGCGACCGCGATCGCGCCGGCAACGGCACTGGACGCGCGCGCGCGCTCGATCGCACGGTTCCACACGTCGACCGCATGCCCGGCGATCCGCGCCCGCGGCCCGAGGGCTCGCTTCGTCTCGAGGAGCGCGACCTGCCGGATGGCGGCCTCGAGCGCCGCATCCGGCTCGAACGCGACGACCTCGATCTCGGCGTGGGATCCGCCGAGCCGCCGCGCCCGCCCTTCGCGCTGCTCGAGCCGCGCCGGCGTCCAGGGCAGGTCGTAGTGCACCACGCGCCGCGCCTCCTGCAGGTCGAGACCTTCTGCGGCGACATCGGTGGCGAGCAGCACCGGCGGCATGCCCCGCCGGGCCGGCGCCGGTGCGAACATGCCGAGCACGGCATCGCGCGGCATCCGCACGTGCCCGACGCCCGCCGCATCTCCGGTGCACCAGGCCGGCGCCGGCGTGATCCACCGGCGCAGCCAGCGCGTGGTATCGCGCGAGGTGCTGAAGACGAGCGTCGGCGATCCGTCGCGCACCATGTCGGCCAGTGCCGACGCCTTCGCATCGGGATGCTCCTGAAGCGGGTCGAGCGAGCGGATCATCCGCTCGATCGGAGCGAGGTCGTCGCTGCTCAGCTCCACGTCGCCATCCTCGCCGAGCAGCTCCCAGAGGACCGTCTGCTCGGGCAGTTCTCCCGCCCAGTGGCGCAGCGCCGCGCGGCCCGGCGCGAGCCCCGCGCGCGCGGCGTCGGCGGCCTGCAGGAGGAGGAGCCGGTAACGCCGCAGGGACGCCGCGAAGGCGGCGGGACTCGACGCGAGCGCCCGGAGCAGGACGCCGCGAACGAGGCCGGCGATGGCCGGGTGCCGCGAGAGCACGAGGCCTTCGACCTGCGGGAGCAGGTCCGGAGAGGCCGGCGGCCGGACGATCCGGTGCGCCGCGCGAGGCCTCGCTTCGTGGATGCCGGCGGCATGCACGACGAGCGAGATCGATGCCGGCATCGAGCGCGCGTGGGCGAGCCCGGCGAGCGACGGCGTGCCCGCCGCCGCCAGCGCATCGTCGGGAAGGGCCAGCGCGAGCTGTGCGGTGAGGTCGCCAAGGCGGTTCACGACCGGAGTGGCCGTGAGGAGCAGCGCCTCCCGCCCGATGAGCCACCGGGCGAGATGCCGGTAGCGGCGCGTGGACGGATTCCGGTAATGATGGCTCTCGTCCACGATCACGAGCCCGTCCGCCGCCGGCAGGACGCCGCGGCTCGCGCGCTCGTGCGACGAGATCGTGACGGGCACGCCCAGGCGCCGCGCCACCTCCCGCCATTGCCGGGCGAGCGCCGCAGGCACGATGCAGGTGGCGCATCCCCCGTGCGCCCCGGCCACGGCGAGCGCGATGTACGTCTTCCCGGTGCCGACCGGCTCGGCGAGCATCGCCCCGCCGAAGCGGCGAATCGCGTGCAGGATCCTGCGGTACGACCGGACCTGCGCCTCCAGGAGCCATGCGGGGGCCGGGTCGACGGCCTCAGGGGGCAGCGCGGCACCCGCGAGCGCGGCCGCCACCGCGCGCGGAGATGCTGCGGTGAGCGGCAGCGTGATCGGCGGCGCGTCGAGGACGTGCAGCGATTCAGCCACGATCGTCGGCACCGCCTCGCGCCAGCGCCGCGAGGGCGCTGCGCTCGGCGGGACCGAGACCGAGCATGCGGCCGACTCGGTCATCGAGCTCCTCCTGGATCGTCTCGCCGCTGCAGGCGCGGTGCGTGATGCCGGCCAGGGCGGCATCCGCCGGTGGGGTGGGAAGCGAGGAAACGACTGCGCTGCCGTACCGCGCGTATCCTCCCGAGGCGGGCTGGGCCGTGAGCCGCGCGAGCGCGCGGACCGGAGTGCTGTTGAGCCACGCCACGAGCCGGTCGGCTTCCGTCTCCTCGCGCGCCGAGAGGACGTAACAGGTGTTGAGTGCGACGGCATCGGCGGCCGGGCGCGCCGCAGCGAGCGTTCGTGCGAGATCCGGCCACACGACCCGGTGCGGCGCGAGCGCGTCCTTCGTCCGGAAGAGTTGCCAGAAGGGCCCGCCGCGGTGGTCCGCTCGCGAGCGGAGGCGCTCCTCGTGCCTGCGGAGGAATTGCGCCGCCTCCGGCGGGAGGGCGGCGAGCGGGTCCCCGTCTCCGGCATGGGTCCAGAGGATGCGGCACCGTGGCTCGGCGGAGAACGGAGCGATGTCCCGGCCGCGGATGGCGGGGCGCACCAGCGCGGTGTCGGTGACGGGCGGATCGAGGAAGATCGGGTCGGCGCCGGTCTTGACGCCCAGCCGGCACCGGAAGAATTGCCCGATGGGCGGCAGGCTCGACGCCGCCTTTGCGACGGCATCGAGCGCTCGGCACGACCTCGTGGGCCAGGGCGCCGAGCCGAGGCGGACCTGGGGCGTGCCTGGCGCGTCCGGATCGAGCCGCTCCCGGACGAGATGCTTCGGCGGCGCCGGGCGCCGGGTGGTGACGAGCGCCATCGGATACACCGTGGCGCCGAAGTCCGCGCGGGGATCGTGCGTGAGATCGGCGACGACGTGGATGGCTGTGGTGGCGGCGAGCGCGCCCCGGGCCACGGTGGCATAGCCGGCGCTCGCGAGCTTCGCCGGCACGAGCATCGCGACGGTGCCCGCGGGCGCGGCGAGCTCGTGGGCGCGCTCGAGGAAGGCGACGCTCAGGTCCGGCTGGTGCCGGTAGCCGCGCGCCGCCGGCTGCGCCTTCCACCACCCGTAGCGGGCAGAGAGGCGCTCGCGCTCGCGCCGGGAAAGCGCCTCCGCGCGCACCCACGGCGGGTTGCCGACGACGATGTCGAATCCGCCGCGGCTCATGACGTCGGGAAAGTGCGCGCGGAACTCGAACCAGGGGATCTCCTCTCCCTGCTCGGCGGCCCGCCGCGCGCTCCGCGCGGCGCGAAGCTCCGCGCGAGCATCGCGGAGCAGCCGCCGGTCGGCCGGCGAGGGGCGCGCCCGGTCCCCGAAGAGCGTCGGCGCGCGGAGGCGCTCGAGGATATCCGCGATCCTGCCCGCCGCCCGCTGCTCCCGCTCCCGCGAAGCGTCCGCGGCGGCCCGGAGCTGGATGCGCTCGAGCTCGCGGATGAGCCGCCGCTTCCCGGTACCGACTGCGCTCACGAGCGCCTCGCGCGTGAGCCGGGCATGCTCCGACGCACCCGCCGGATGCGCCCCCGACGGCGCGAAGGGCGCGTGGAGCGCGTCTCCCTGCCGGATCAGGCAGTCGAGGTTCGGCAGGGGCGCCACCTCGTGCGGCGAGTCGCTCGGCTCGTGGGAGACGATCGCAAGCCAGAGCCGGAGCTCTGCGAGACGCACCGCCATGGGGCTCAGGTCCACGCCGAAGAGCTGCGTGCGGAGCGCGGCCCGCCATGCCTGGCCCGGGGGCTCCCCGAGCCCGACGCGCGCCATGGCGAGCGCGTCGAGCCCCCCGAGGAGGAAGGCGCCCGAGCCGCAGGCAGGGTCGAGGACCGTGGCGCTCGAGAGGAGGACGAGCGCGGCCCGGTCCCGCGCGCCGATCCGCTCCGCCGCCTCCCGGTCGCTGCAGTGGAGCCGTGAGGAGACGAGCGCGGTGCACGCCGCGTGCGTGAGCTCGCGCACGAGCGCCGCGGGCGTGTAGAAGGTGCCGCTCGCTTTGCGGTCCGACGGTTCCATGACGCCTTCGAACACGCGCCCGAGCATGTCGGGCGCGATGGCGCTCGCGGCGGGATCCGCCTCGGTGACGGTGAAGTGGTACCGCTCGAACAGCTCGTCGAACGCCTCGCGCCACGCGACGTCGGGAATCGTGACGGCGGCGCGCCGCTCGAGGGGATGCGGCTCGAAGAGGCCCCCGTTCAGGAAGGGAATGGCGCCGAGCTCCCGGGCGGCGCGTCCCCGCTCGGCGGCCGGCCGGTTGAGCGTGCCGAAGAACAGCGGCTGCAGGAGGTTCCGCTGGACGGACCGGCCGCGCGCGAGGCACGCGTCCACCGAGGCACGGAGGAAGTCCTGGCGGCCGTCCAGCCAGCCGCGGCTCTGCACGAAGTAGAGGAAGAGCACGCGCGTGAGCTGCAGGAGGACGAGCGCACGCCGGTGGGCCGGGTCCGGCAGCTTCGGCGACTCGAGCGAGGCAGACATCGCGGCGACGGTCTCCCGGAACTGGCGGAAGAACTCGTGGCCCGCATTCCTTCCGGTGAGGACGTCGGCCGCACGTGCGGCGAACGCGGCCGGTGAGCGGGACGGCAGGCCGCGAAGGCGTGCGAGCGCCGCCAGCGATACCGGGTCGGGATCGTCGAGCGAGAGGCGGAGCACGGGAGCATGATCCAGGCCCGCGGCTATCCCGATTTCGCGCCCGGGTGGGTAGACTACGAGGACCCCTGCAGCGCAACCGTTGGCCGTGACGCGGCGCGCCATGCTCCGCGCGCATTCGCTGACTGGCCGGCCACTCTCGGCGCCGATCCAGACGAACTCCCCGTGCCGACCCACGATTGCGGCACGGCGCATGGCATCCCACGGTGGCAGCTCCTCCCAGAGCGGCTCGTGTCCGAGCTCCGACACGAGGCGCGGGAGGTCGAGGAGGCTGGCGGTGGCGCGGAGCGTGGCGGCGAGCGGCATGCAATCCGGTGGACGGGGCCCGCACACCCTCGCATCGCCGCAGGCCGCGGCCATAACCAATCACCCGCGCTCCGGCGCGGCCTGACGCAGGAGCCGACGTGAGCCGCTCGCCGCGCGCGGGGAGATCCCTCGAATTGCTCACACCGGGTTCGATCGCCCTCCTCTATTTCCTCACGGGCGCGGTCTGGATCCTCTTCTCCGATCGTCTCGTCGCCTCGATCACGCCGGCCGACCACGGCGCCCTCACCCGCTTCCAGACGTTCAAGGGCATCGGCTTCATCGGGGGGTCGGCGCTGTTCCTCTACTGGCTTCTCCGGCTCGCCTGGCGGCAGAAGGTCCAGAGCGAGGAGCGGTACCGGACCCTGCTCGACGAAGCCTCCGACGGCGTATTTCTCGTGGACGAGGCGGGGGCGGTGCTCGACGTGAACGCGAAGGGCTGCGAGATGCTCGGCTACGCGCGCGCCGAGCTGCTCGCCACGCCCGATGCGATGCAGCGGGTGCCGCAGGGCGAGGCGGACGGGACGGGTCCCGGCCGGCCGGGGTCCGGTGAGACGCTGCTCGAGGCGACGCGGCTCCGGCGCCGGGACGGGACGCTCCTCCCCGTCGAGATCTCGTCGCGCCTTCGCGAGGACGGACTCATCCTGAGCATGGTGCGCGACGTTAGCGAGCGCCGCGCGCTCGAGGACCAGCTCCGGCAGGCGCAGAAGATGGAAGCGGTGGGCCAGCTCACCGGCGGGATCGCGCACGACCTCAACAACGTGCTCGCCACCGTGATCGCGAACGCCGATCTCGCCCGGCAGGCCGTTCCCCCCTCGCTGCAGGGCGTGCACGCCGACCTGATCGAAGTGCGGCGTGCCGCCAATCGCGGCGCCGAGATGATCCGGAAGCTGCTCGGCTTCAGCCGGCAGTCGCCGCTGCAGGTCGAGCCGATCGACCTCGCGGCCGAGGTCGACGACGTGCTCGAGACCCTGCGGCGGCTGCTCCCGAGCAACATCGCGGTCGAGCGGCGGGGAGACGACCGCGGCGTGGGCGTCCATGCCGATCGCGTCGCGGTCGAGCAGATCCTCATCAACCTCGCGACCAATGCGCGGGACGCGATGCCCGGCGGTGGCTCGCTCGCCGTCGCGGTCACCGCGACCACGCCCCCGGGAGTCGCCGCGCCGGAGGGTCGTCACGGCTGGCTCATCGTCCGCGACACAGGGACCGGGATGAGCGAGGAAGTGCGCGCGCGCGTCTTCGATCCCTTCTTCACCACCAAGCCGCCCTCCGAAGGAAGCGGACTCGGCCTGCCGATGGTGTACGGGCTCGTGCGGCAGCAGAACGGTGCCATCGAGATCGCGAGCGAGCTCGGGATCGGGACCACCGTGACGATCAGGCTCCCGGGGGCGGCGCGCGCCGCGCGCCAGAGCCACGCGACGCCGGCGCACGGCGTGCTGCCCGGCGGGACCGAGACCCTGCTCGTCGTGGAGGACGAGCCCGCGCTCCGCACCGCCGCCGTCCGCATCCTCGAGCGGCTCGGCTACACGGTGCACGATTGCGCGGACGGCGAGGAGGCGCTCGAGCGACTCCGGAGCGGAATCACCGTGGATCTCGTGATCTCGGACATCATGATGCCGCGCCGGAACGGCCGCGAGCTCTACGAGGCACTCAGGGCCGACGGGCACCCGGCGCGCTTCCTCTATGCGAGCGGGTACGGCGGCTCACCCGAGGAGGCGGCGCTCGCTCCCGACGCCCCGCTCCTCCGGAAGCCGTGGACCGCGGACGAGCTCGCGCTCAAGGTGCGCGAAGTGCTCGAGATGCCCGCGGCGATCTGATGCGCTCGCCCGGGATGGCGTGGGTCGTCCTTGTCGCCGCCGGGTTGCTCGAGGTGGGATGGGCGGTGGGACTCAAGTACTCGGCGGGATTCACGCGGCTCTGGCCGAGCGTCGTGACCGTCGTCGCGCTCGCCGGGAGCATGATCCTTCTCGGCGTCGCCCTGCGCACCCTGCCGCTCGGGACGGCTTACGCGGTCTGGACCGGCATCGGGACGGTCGGCACGGCGGTCCTCGGAATCGTCCTCTTCCGGGAGCCCGCTACCGTCGTCCGGCTCACCTGCATCGCGCTCATCGTGGCGGGCATTCTCGGTCTCAAGTTCGCGGCGGGCTCCCCGGCGAGCGGTTCATGACTGCCGGCGCGCACGTTGCGTCTCGCCGTACAACCTCCCCTTCCACTCGATAGTCCCGGCCCCGCGCCTCGCGCTCCGCGCGACGATGTACAGCACGGCCAGTGCACCGAGCGGATACGCGGCCCCGTACCACGCCGGAATCCGCATGCCGGCCGAGACGAGCATCCAGAAGGCGGCGGAGAGCAGCACCGCAGCCGCTGCCGGCGGGGCGAACCCCGGCGCCGCGATGCCCGCCGCCGCGAGCGCGACGACGACGAGCGGCACGAGCCAGAAGATCATCGCCCCCGCGAGGGCGAGCGGCACGAGCGCCGCGAGCAGCGGTTCGTCGGGAAAGGAGCGCCGCCCGCCGAGGTAGAGGTTCTTCGACCATCCCTCGACGATGTGCGGAAGATCGCGGTACATCCGCGTCTCCATGAGCTCGGTGCCGAACACGAAGAAGATCTTCCGCCCGGTGCCGTGCACGAGCTGCGCGAGCGCCAGGTCCTCGGCCACTTCGTGGCGCACCGCTTCGTGGGTGCCGACCGCCTCGTACGCGCTTCGGCGCATGAGGATGAACTGGCCGTTGGCGATGACGTCGCGCAGCCGCCGCGCGCGGTTCACCGTCGCGGGATGGAAGCGCACGCCGAGCAGGAGCCAGATCTGCGGCATGATCACGCGCTCCCAGAACGTCACGCAGCGCTGGTGCGGCATCACGGTGACGAGGTCGCCGCGGCCGCCGGCAAGGGCGCCGAGGGCGCGGGGAAGCAGCTCGGGCTCGTGGCGGGTGTCGGCGTCGGTGAAGAGGAGCGCATCGCCGGTCGCGGCGCGCCACCCCTGCACGCACGCCCATGGCTTGCCGTACCACCCGTCCGGAAGCTCCGCACCGTGGACGAGCCTCAGTCGCGGATCGGTCTCGGCGAGCCGCGCGACGATCGCGGCGGTTCCGTCGGTCGAGCGGTCGTCCACGACGATGACCTCGAAGTTCCGGTGCGCCGTCGCGAGCACGCTCCGGACCACCGTCTCGATGGTCGCTTCCTCGTTGCGCGCGGGAATGACGATGGAGACGCGCAGGGCGTCCGGTGCCGCGGCCGGAATGTCGGCGAGCGCGGGGCGCTTCCAGGCGAGGCGGAGGAGGGCGAGCCATACGACCGCCCAGGGAAGGGCGGGGAGAAGGTCGGCGAGCGCCATGCCGGCGCTGCTACCGGCGGCTGCTGATGGCGGCGAGCGCCGCTTCGAACGTGTCGAGCTGCCGCTCGACCTCGCCCGGCTCGATGGCCGATCCGGAGTGCGACGCGCCGTCGTGGCCGATCAGCGACGCGACGAGCGCATCCGTGTAGCCGATGACGGCGACGGCCACGCCGTGGTCGAGCACGCGATTGAGGCGCAGCATGATCGCCATGCCCTGGCGCGCCCGCATGGCGGCGAGCACGGGTGCGAGCTGGCGGGTGAGGAGGTCGCGGAGATGGAGCAGCTCTTCGACGACTTCGCCGGCGGCGAGGCCGCGCGCGGAGGCGACGCGGCCATAGTGGCGGCAGACGTCCTGCCAGACGGTGCGGACCTCCCGGCGCAGGGGGCCCACCATCTCCGACAGGACCTCGATGATCAGGCGGAACTCCCGCTCGACCGTCGGACGCGGTATCGTGGGGGCGGCAGCGACGCGGTCTCCGAGCCGATCCAGCCACTCGGCGACCATCTCATCGCGCGTTTCAGCGATCACACGACCAGCGGCGAGCAACGCGGGCGGCGAAGCGCGCACAGCCGTGCTCCAGGTTACAGGGTTCCCGAAAGAATACACCCGTGCACTGATGGGGTCAAAGCGATGAAACTCCCACCGATGCTGCGACACGGCGCTCGCGTCGCGCTCGTTGCGCCTGCGGGACCGCTCCTCGAGCGGGACGATCTCACCCGCGCCGCCGAGCTCGTGCGCGCGCTCGGCTTCGAGCCGGCGCTCTCCGCGCACGCCGGCGCGCATCACGGGTATCTCGCCGGCACCGACGCGGAGCGCGCGGCCGACCTCAACGCCGCGCTCCGGTCGCCCGACGTCGATGCGATCTGGTGCATTCGTGGCGGCTACGGCGTGACGCGGATCCTGCGCGACGTGGACTTCGCCGCGTTCCGCGAGCGTCCGCGCCCGGTCATCGGATACTCGGACATCACGGCGCTCCTCGTGGCGCTGCACCGCGAATCGGGCGCGCCGACGTTTCACGGGCCGATCGCGCGGCACGGGCTCACCGACTTCGCGCGCGAGCACTTCGCGCGGGTCCTCATGCGGCCCGGGCCCGCCGGGGCGCTCGGGCGCCTTCCCGTGGACGCCGGGCGGCTCGTGCCGACGGAGAACCGCATCGTGACGCTCGCGCCCGGCGTGGCGGAAGGCTGGCTCGTCGGCGGCAACCTGAGCCTCCTGCAGTGCCTCGTCGGAACGCCGTTCATGCCTCGGCTGAGCGGCGCGATCCTCTTCCTCGAGGACATCGGCGAGGAGGTGTACCGCATCGACCGGATGCTCTCGCATCTCCAGCTCGCGGGAGCGCTCGACGGGATCGCGGGCGTCG
>DASUXZ010000058.1:0-10852 GCA_036377655.1 Gemmatimonadales bacterium | reverse complement strand
CGTCTTTGCCTCGAACCGGAATGCCCGGGTGAGCGGCGAGACCAACATCTTCATCGCAGACTGGATCGAATGACCGAACCGGCGCGGACATCCGTCCCTCCTTCCCCTCCCGCCACCGCGCCGCGGAGCGGCCGCTCCGCGGCGCCGGCGCCCGGCGGGAAGACGGAGGAGTCCGCGCTGCGTGAGTGGGCCAAGTCGATCGCGTTCGCGGTCGTCGCGTGGCTCATCCTCAAGGCGTTCCTGCTCGAGGCGTTCCGGATTCCCTCGTCGAGCATGGAGAACACCCTCCTCATCGGCGACTTCCTCTTCGTCAACAAGGCGATCTACGGCGCGGCCGTCCCGTTCACGGACGTGCATCTCCCCGCCTTCCGCGAGCCCCGCCGCAACGAGATCCTCGTGTTCAACTCGGTCGAGGAGGATCTCGACGTCGTGAAGCGGGCGGTCGGCGTGGCGGGGGACACGCTCGCGATGCGGGGGGGGACGCTGTACCGGAACGGGCAGGCGGTGGACGAGCCGTACGTCGTCCACGCCGACCTCTCGAAGAGCGAGGCGCCCGCCACCCGGGCGCGGATGCGCGCGTGGCAGCTGCAGCACTACATCGGGGAGAACCCCGAGGCCTACGCGCCGGACCTCCAGGACTGGGGCCCGATCGTGGTGCCGCCGAGCTCGTTCTTCATGATGGGCGACAACCGCGAGGAATCCCACGACAGCCGGACCTGGGGCTTCCTCCCGCGCGAGAACGTGCAGGGCACGCCGATGTTCATCTATTACAGCTACAACGGCGAGAGCTGGCGCGCCCTCCCCTGGCTCACCGACATCCGCTGGGGCCGGTTCTTCACCAGGCCGAAATGAAGCGGCTCGCGGTCCCGCGCTTCATCGCGGTCCTCTGGGACTGGACCAAATCGGTCGGCGCGACGGTCCTCATCTTCCTCGTGCTCCGCACCTTCGTCATGGAGGGATTCCACATCCCGTCCGGGAGCATGGAGCGCACCCTCCTCGTCGGCGACTGGCTCTTCGTGAACAAGGCGCTCTACGGCGCCGAGGTCCCCTTCATCGGCACGCGCCTCCCGGCGATCCGCGAGCCCGAGCGGGGTGAGATCGTCGTCTTCGATTCGAAGGAGGACGACAACAAGGTCGTGAAGCGGCTCGTGGGCATGCCCGGCGACACGCTCGAGATGCGCGCCGGCCACCTCTTCCGCAACGGGGACGAGGTGCCCGAGCCCTATGCGGTTCACATCGACACGACCCGCTCGGCGGGGCCCTTCCGCGAGCAGATGCGCGAGTGGCAGCTCCGCCACCTCGTCGGCCGCGATCCGCGCACCTATCTCCCCGACCTCCAGGACTGGGGGCCGATCGTGGTGCCGCGGGATTCGCTCTTCGTCATGGGGGACAACCGCGAGAACTCCTACGACAGCCGCTACTGGGGCTTTCTCTCTCGCGCGAGCGTGCGGGGCACGCCGATGTTCATCTATTTCAGCTGTGACGCGGAGAGCTTCCGCCAGTGCCTAGGCGAGATCCGCTGGAACCGGTTCTTCAGCGGGCTGCACTGATCCTGCCACGGCGGCCAGCGCCGCCATGCCCGCGGCCGCATAGAAGGGCGCCGCCGGACCCGATACCTGCGCGAGGACGCCGGCCGCCGGCGGGCCCACGATCCGGGCGACGGCGCCCACGCTTTGCAGCATCCCGAGCGCTCCTCCCTGTTCCTCCCGGACCGTCCGCCGCGACACGAGCCCCGCGAGGCTCGGCCCCACGAGGCAGAACCCCGATGTCAGCATGACGATCGACGCGATGAGCCCCGGCGTCGAGCGCGCGAGCGGCGCGAAGAGCGCGAACCCGGCCGCCATGAGCATGCTCCCCGCCACCACGAGGCGCTGCTCCCCGAAGCGCGGCGCGAGCCGGCCGACGAGGCGTCCCTGCACCACGATGGTGACGAGCCCGATCACGACGAAGAAGCTCGAGACGGCGCTCCGTCCGTAGCCGAGCACGTCCTGCGAGTAGAGCGGGAACGACACGTAGATCGCGGTGAAGGCGATCGTCGAGGCGAACATCACGCCGAACGGCGAGCGGAACCGGAGCCACGAGCCGGGAAGGGGCCGGTAGTCGGGGCGGCGGCGCACGTCGGTCTCCGGAAGCGTCGCGAAGGCGAGGAGGAGGTTGGCCGTGGCGATGGCGGACGCGATGAGGCCGGGAAGCGCCTCCCCGTACAGGCTGGCGCTCCCGCCGATCGCCGGGCCGATGGTGAAGCCGAGCCCGAACGCCGCGCCGATCAGGCCCATCGCGTGCGAGCGCCGCTCCGGCGGGGTGATGTCGGCGAGGTACGCCTGCGCCACGTGGACCGTGGCACCGGTGGCGCCGGAGATCATCCGCGACACGAGGAGCGCTACGAAGCTCCCCGCGAGCCCGAACACGAGATAGGACACCGCGCTCCCGGCGAGGCCGATGAGGAGCACCGGCCGCCGGCCGATCCGGTCGCTGAGACGGCCCCACCGCGGGGCCAGCAGGAAGGTGAGGAGGGAGTCGGTCGCGACGAGCGCCCCGATCAGGGTCGCGCTGTCGGTGAACCGGGCTCCGTAGCTCGGCAGCAGCGGAAGGACGATCCCGAACCCGATGAGGTCGAGGAAGACGGTGAGGAAGACTCGTCTTGCGGAGGGCATCGGGGGAGGATGCCCTGCCACGGGGCCGGGGTCAAGCTGGTGCGGTGCTTGCTATGCTGGTCTCCGGCCAGGCTCCTCCGGGGACCGAACATAACCCGCAGGCTGGTCGATATAGCAGGCACTCCGGCCGCAGCCCGTGCAGGTGAGGGTGACGCGGGCCGAATGCTCCTCGGAATCGCGGGCGGGAACCCTGACGATGTCCGGGGAGTTACAAGTCGGGCAGACGAGGGGCTTCCGATCTCGGTCGCCAGCGATCAAGATCAGGGCTTCGGGCGCGCGATATTCCTTGATGCCCCGACGTCCCATGCGGCCTCCTCGCGGAGATGGCTCATCTGCCCTCCCGCACGTCCGAAAACTTACGGGTCGTCCGCCCGGCAGGACAGAGCGGAGGACACGAGAAGGGAGTGATATGGCGCGTATTCTGAAAGGGTTGAGCTTCGTCGCATTTCTGGCGCTGGCCCAGGCCGGCTCGGCCCAGGCTCAGCGGACGCACGTGATCCAGATGGATGGGAGCGCGGAGCAGGAGGAGTACAGCTTTGCGCCGGCCACGATCAATGCCAAGGCGGGCGACGTACTGGTCTTCCGGGTCTCCGGGGGTGGGAACCACGGGGTGTCGTTCGAGGCCGGGATTCCGGCAGCTGCCAGATCGGCGCTGAACGCCGCCATGCCCGGCAGGGTCGGTGATCTCCGGAGCCCGCTCCTGTCGCGCGGCTCGGAATACCGGATCGTGCTCCCGGCCAACATGCCTGCCGGCAGGTACCGGTTCTTCTGCCTGCCGCACCGGGCGTACGACGAGGTGGGATACCTGGTGGTGGAGTAGGGTGTCCTGAGAAGGTGACAGAGCGGGGTAGTTGCCTAGGCAACTACCCCGCTTCGCTTGACCTCACCTTTACCCCGCAATAGGTTCCCGCCTTGATCCGTGACGTCACGGGAACCCGGAGGGACCGTTGGAACTCGGCAGCTCGCAGATTTCTTCCCTGATGGAAACGCTTCCCGGGATCGCGCAGGTGCTGCGCAGCCCGGTCGCCGAGGCGATGGTGCACCTCTCCCGTGCGGCGGCGAGGCTCGAGGAGTTCCGGGTCGCCGACTCCGAGGAACTCCTTCGCTACGCCGTGCGCCGGAGTCTCCTGAGCCACGACGAGGCCGAGCGCGTCATCGCCGAGGTTCAGGCCGCCCAGCAGAAGCGGATGGACCGCGCCGCGGACCGTGCCGCCGCGGATCGGAGCCGTGCCAAGCCGCGCCCGAAAGCCAAGCCTGCCGCCAAGCCGAAGGCCAAGCCGCAGCGGAAGCGCGTCAAGGCGGCCCGGCCGGTCAAGGCGGCACGCAAGCCCGCCAAGACGCGCAAGCGCTGATCCTGCCGATTACGTCTTGAGGTCCTTCACGGCGCTCGTGAGTCGCTGAGCGCCCTGCAGGAGCTCGCCCGCCGCCGCGGCCATCTGCTCGGTGCTCGCGCTCTGCTCTTCGGCCGCGGCGGTCACCTCCTCGCTCGCCGCCGCGTGCTCGTTGGCGCTCTGCGCCACCTGCACCGTCCGGCTCCCGAGCTCGTCCACGATCTTCCGATGGAGCTCGGCCTCGCTCGCCACCGCGCTCGCCGCGGCGTGCACGTCCTCGACCGCGAGCGCGATCTCCTCGAGCGCGCTCGCCGCCGCCGCCGCCACCGACTCGATGCCGGCCACCTTTCCCGAGCCGAGCTCCATCGTCCCCGACACCGTGCGCACCTGCTGCCGGATGAACTCGACGGTCTTCGTGACGTTCTCCGCCGCGTGAGCGCTCGAGTCGGCGAGCCGGCGGACCTCCTCCGCGACGACGGCGAAGCCCCTGCCGTGCTCGCCCGCGCGCGCGGCCTCGATCGCGGCGTTGAGCGCGAGCAGGTTCGTCTGCGACGAGATCTGCTTGATGAGGTCGATGAATTCGGTGATCGCCTCGCTCTGCCGGGTGAGCTCCTGGACCTGGCTCGCCGACGTGCGCACCACCTCGCGCACGTCGAGCAGCGTCCGGCCCGCCGCTTCGACGTCGGTGCGGTGCTCGGCGGCGAGCCCGCGGATCCGCTCGCCGAGCTGGACGACGCGCGCAGCCGCCTGCGCGTTCGAGACCGAGGCGGCTCGGAGCTCCTCGAGCAGCCGGCCCGCCTGTTCCATGCCGCTCCGCTGCTGCTCCGCGCTCGTCGCCACCCGGACCATCGCAGTCGAGATCTCGCCGCTCGAGGCGGCGAGCTCCTCGCTCATGGCCGAGAAATCGGTGGCGCTCCCGCTGATGACGCCGGCCTCGCGCGCCACCGTGCCCACGATGCCGCGGAGCCGCTCCGCCATGTTGCCCATCGCGAGGGCGAGCCGCTCGAGCTCCGTCGGCATGTCGTGGGCGTCCGACGGGCGCAGGTCGCCGCTCCCGAACCGGTCTGCGTCGGCGATGAGGCGGGCGAGGGGGTGGTCCACCGAGCGCACCGTGGCCGTCGAGGCGATCACGCCGATCGCGAGGACGATGAAGAAGAGGAGGCCGAGCCAGGCCCGGCGCCTGCCCGCCTGCTCCGCGAGCTCGCCCGCCCGGTCGCGCGCGCGTTCCGCCTGCGCCGCCGAGAGCGCCTTCACCTCGGCGAGGAGCGAGTCGGCCGGGCCCCGCGCCTGGTCGGCGAAGCGCTGCGCGTCGGCGGGGCGGCCGAGGTCGGTGAGCGCGTGCGCTGTCGCGTAGGCGACCTCGATCTCCGCCTGCGACGACGCGATCGCGTTGAGCCGCACCCGGTCCTCCGTGGTGAGCGCGCCGAGATCCCGATAGCGTCCGAGGAGGGCATAGGCGGAATCACCCGTGGCGATGAACTCGCGCACGAGCGCGGAGTCCGGCCGGACGAGGTACTGCTCCGCGGCACGGATCTCGGTGGCCGTCGTCCCGACGAGCGAGGTGCTGAGCTCGCTTCCGCTCACCACGAGCGCGAGCTCGTCCCCGGCGGCGCGGTTGAGGGCCCCGATCGCGTTGACCCCGATGATGGCGATGACGAGCACGAGCAGGATGAGGAGCGCCATCGTGGCGCGGATCCGGCTCTTGAGGCTCCGGAACATCATTGCGCTCCCGGCAGCCGGAGGGCGCCGTTCCGGACCACGGCGACGTGGACGTCACGCGTGGGCACGTCGCCGAGGGAATCGAACGCGATCGTCCCGGTGACGCCGAGGAAGGGGGCCGCTTCGTTCACCGCGAGCAGGCCGGCGCGGATCGTCTCGCGATCGGCGCCGGCATCCTCGATCACGCGCGCGAGGAGGTGGACGGCGTCGTAGGAGGCGGCGGCCGGCTGGTTCGGGAGCGGTTCCCCGGGATACCGGGAGCGGTAGGCCTCGACGAAGCGCTGGTTCTCCGGCGTATCGATGATCGGCAGGTAGGCGAGCGTCTCGTAGACGCCCTCGGCCAGGTCTCCCGACTCCTCGATCCCCTCGAGGCCGTCGGCGCCGAGGAGCGGGACGTCGATCCCGCGCGCATTCATCTGCCGCAGCACCTCCTCCGCCTCGCTCCGGTTGCCCGCCACGACGACGAACTGCGAGCGCCCGTCCTGCGCCATCCGCGCCATGTACGCCGCGACGTCCGGCGTGTCCCCGAGATACGGGGCGACGGCCACGAGCTCGCCGCCGCGGCGCTTGAATTCCGCGGCGAACCGCTCGCGCACGCCGCGGCCGTACTGGTCGTTCAGGTAGAGGATGGTCCCGCGCGCGAGGCCGAGCCGCTCCCGCACCCACCGGGCGAGCGCCGCGCCGTGGGCGAAGTCGCTCGGGCAGACGCGGAAGGTGTAGTCGCCCGCGTGCGAGACCTCGGGCGACGACGACGACGGGGAGATCGCGACGATGGGACGGTCGCCGCCGTTGTAGACGGGCGCCGCGGCGAGCGTCGTGCCCGAATAGAGATGGCCGATGACGGCGACGGCGTCCGTGTCGTAGAGCCGCGCGGCGACGACCACCGCCGAGTCGGCGTCGCCGTAGTCGTTCTCCTCGATCAGGGCGAGGCGGCGCCCGCCGATGCCGCCGCGCGCGTTGATCTCATCGACCGCGAGGCGCGCGCCGAGCACCATCGGCTTTCCGATGGGGTCGGTGAACGCGCCGGCGATGCCGATCTGGATGGGTTCGGAAGCAGTGCACGCGGCCAGCAGCAGCGCGGCCCCTGGCAGGAGGCGCTCCAAGAGGCGCAAGACGAATCTCCGGGGCGATATCGGTGCGCGCGGGGCGCGCGAGTGAAGCCGGGGAACGTGAATAGGTTAGGAGGAGGCGGGGGAATTCACAAGGCGGGCAACTACCGAGCCGCCGCCCGCGGGTCTCCCGGAGGCGGCGGCTCGCTCACTTCCCACTTCTCACTTCTCACCTCTCACCTCTCACCTCTCACCTCTCACCTCCCCTCACCCCCCGCGCGCCCTCCTTCTCTCCCGTCCCCAGTCGTCGAGCACGCGCCCGTCCACGAGGCTCACCGACGCGATGCGCTCGTTGCGCTGAATCTTCCAGGTGAGGCGCGCCATCCGCCCCTGGCGCACCCACTGCATCATCCACTGCGGACCCTGCACCTTGGCGTCCACCCGGCCGTAATTCCGCTCGAGGGTGGTGCGCCAGCGGTCGAGCTGGTCGGGTGCGACCTCACCCGACACCGTCAGCACGGCCGCCACGCTATCGATGGCGGAGAGCCACACCCGGACGGTTTCGCCGGCGGCCGGATCGGTGACGGTGGCCCGGCACTCGTGCACCCGGCGGTCGGCCTGGGCGCGGTCGCAGCGGAGTGTACCACCGTCGAGCGACCGGATATTTGCGGCGATTTCCTCGAGCGTGGCGCCCGGCTGGAAACCGAGGAATTCCAAGGGGCTGCTGGCGACTGCAACGGATTGCGCGGCGAGCGGCGCGGTGACGAGCGCCGAGACGGCAGCGAGCGCCGCGGCGGTGGTCGAGTGCAGAATTCGGAAGCGCATGGGTCCTGTCCTTCGCGGAAGAAGGGTACGCGTACCGGGCAGCGCTGCTGCAAGAACGGCACCGCGCCCGGAAGCTCGGCTCCGGGCGCGGTGGGTGGTGCGTTCGGGTCGTGAACGGCGGCCGGAGGCCGGCTCAGGTCTTCCTGACGTTCGCGGCCTGCAGGCCCTTCGGTCCTTCGACGATTTCGAACTCGACCTGGTCCCCTTCCGCGAGAGACCGGAAGCCGTCAGCAACGATGGCCGTGTGATGCACGAACACATCCTTCCCACCGTCCTGCGCGATGAATCCGAAGCCCTTCGCGTCGTTGAACCACTTGACCGTGCCCTTCGCCATTGCAACGACCTCTTCTGTGCGGGAGCCTTCCGGCTCCGGTAAAGCCCCGGCCGGAGTGACCGGGTAACTGCCTTGCAGCGATGCCGTCCACCGCGCGCACGGGCCATGTCGCGGGTCGGCCCCTGAGGGGCGACGGTTCGAGCGGCGGATCGCTTGTCGTGGCTTGGGGATAAGGTTGTGCCCGTTCGGGGATCTGTCAATGATCACCGGAGCCGGATGCCGGTGTGGCGCACCTCGTGGGAAAGGAGCCACCGCTTGCGGCCGATGCCGCCGCCGTAACCGACGAGCGCGCCGTTCTTGCCGACGACGCGGTGGCACGGGACGAGGATCGCGAGGTGATTCGAGCCGACGAGCTGTCCCACCACGCGCGGATGGAGCCGCGTGATGCGCGCGAGGTCGTCGTACGAGCGCGTCTCGCCGAACGGGATCTGCCGGAGCGCGCGGAACACCACGAGCTGCGACGGCGAAAGCTCGAGCCAGCGGGTGAGGTGGCGCGGGAAGGGGAAGGCCCGCCGCGACCCGCCGAAATACGCGTCGAGCCAGGAGACCGTCGTGCGGCACGGACCTTCGACGATCTCGACCGCGGGCGGGCGGCCACGCGAGCGGATCGCCCAGCGCAGGCTCGCGGTGCGACCGGGGTACTCGACCACGAGCGGACCTTCGGGCGATTCGATGAGCGAGAGCGGCCCGACGGGCGACTGGTAGGTGCTCGTTTCGAGGCGCATGCCGTTACCGGGCGAGGACTTCCTAACCTACCGCCGGGCGGGCTGCCCGCCAGCGTGAGGGCCGCATCGACCCTACCGCCACCCTGTCCGCGGGGCCATCTTTCCGGCATGCCGACACCAGGAACGCTCGTCGTTCGGACCTTCACGGACCGGGCCGAAGGCCTCGCCCACTTCGTCCTCCGCGCGGGCGAGGCGCCGAGGCTCTTTGCCTTCGACGACAGCGTGGGGTGTCCCACCGAGAACGCCCTCGCGGCCCTGGAGTGGACAGGCGTGGTCGGGATCCTCAAGGACGACGACCTGCTCCATGCGGCGCGCCTCACCCACGAGACGGCCGCGGCCGTGGTCGAGCGACGTGACGAACAGGGGCGCTGCTACGTCTATCTTGGCCCCCGGCTTGATGCTCCGCCGATGGACGTCTTCGAGGGCGCGGTGCTCTTCGACGAGCCGGGCGTGAAGGCGGTCGAGTTCCGCCAGCGCGCCCACGCCGTGGCGCACTTCCTGCGAGCGACCTCCGGCATCGGCTCGCTCCTGGCGCTCCTTGGGCGGCGGGCGCCCGAGCTCCGGCACATGCGCCGCTGGCTCGGGCCGATCATCGAGCAGCTGGACGCGCCCCGGCCTATGGTGGCCGGCTGGTTCGCGGCGAGCTCCGCGGGCGTCCTCTTCACCTTTACCGATGGCGATCCGACCTGGCGGTACATCGAGGTCGGCCTGGAATCATGAAGCGATACGCTGGACTCGTCCTGCTTGCACTGACCGCCGCTCCGGGCCTCTCGGCCCAGGCGTCGATCGTCCTTCCCGGCCGTCCGCTCCCGCCCGCGCATGCGCGCATGCGGGACGCCGCCTACGTCCTTCGGGACACCCTCGTCGGAGTGACGAGCTCCGCGGCGAGGCTCCGCCGGGATTTTCGCACCACGTCCGCGGCCTCGCTCGTGAGCCGGGCCCGCGAGATGCGCGACGCCTGCGCCGCGAGCGGGCGCAACATCGCCGCGCCGCGCGCGGTGCTGAAGGAGACGCCGGCCGATTCGCCGCTCAGCGAACGGGAAAAGGCGCGGCTCCTCACGGCGTACGGTGAGCTCGAGGCGGCCACGGCACGTTGCGTCGAGCAGTTCACGCCGCTCTCGGAGGCAGGGAAGGGGGAAGACGTCCGCGGCTACGGCAACCGGTACGGCGCGACGGTCGTCGATGCGATCCGGAGCTACGAGCGGGCGCTCGACAACTACCTCCGCGCGATGCGTATCCCCAACCGCCCCCTCGGGGCCGGCCCCGACCCGCTCGCCGGGTAGTTCCCGGGCCGGCGGACGCCGGGCTGCGGTGCGGAGATGTGGATTCACATCTCAACAAAATGTGGAGGAGGACCGCAACCGCACCGTCCGGCAGTGACTTGAGCCTCCACACCGCATCCACACGAAAGTGACGTAACCCGAATGAAATCAGGCACTTGCGAGATTTTCGCAAGTGCCTATCTTGTTGGTGCGCTCTTCGTCACGTATGCGGGCTCCGGGTCTGCGAGAACGAACGGAAAGCGGTTCGGACGGGATGTCGGTGGAGACGGCTCAGGGCTTCCAAGGGTCACGAGCTGTCGGCGAAACCGGTGATCACCCCGGACGGACAGGTGAGGCCAGTCGCGTGCCTCATCCACCCCGATCTGGCGCCTCGGGGTGCCATGCGAACGGTCGATCCGCGACTCGGCCGGACTCGCAGCGCTGGCAGCGATGAACCAGGTGGGACGGCCATCCGGCCTGGGAATCGATGTCGAGGCCCCTCACTCGCCCTCCCGCGCGGGCAACCGCCGGTGGCGAACGGGAGAAGAACGGCAGCGCAAGCTCCGCCCTCGGCCAATCGTTGCATGAAGCGGCCATCCAGCCACGACTGGATGGCCGTTTCTTTTTTTATCCTTTTTTGAACCACGGAAGCGCGGAGGCGCGGAGAGATCTCCGGCGGGTTGGGAACCGCGGGCACACGAAAGCACGAAACGACGAATCGGCTCCGCTGGCAGCACCGCCTCCGCTGGCCTGGCGGAGATCGGGAATGATTTTTTTGTGGGTTCCCGGAACGGCCGGCGCACGGAACGCCGGGGTAGGCCCCAAAAAAACTTGGGAAGCTCCTCAGACGGTCGGAGAGTCAACGCGAGCGGAATCGTTCCGCCCTTTCTCCGTGTTCGCGCTTTCGCCGAAGCTCATCTCAGTCTCACTGGCCGTTCACACGAAACCACGAA
>DASUXZ010000057.1:0-4336 GCA_036377655.1 Gemmatimonadales bacterium | reverse complement strand
CACCGAATCGCCGCCCCGCGAGCCGTACTCATTGCGACCTCCAATCCCCCCTCCGCTTCTCCGCGCCTCCGTGGTTCAAAATGAAACAAAGCGGATACGTGGTGCGTAGTGCGAGTTATCCCCAACCGAGTGAGTAGACGATGACGGGCTCCATTCCTGCGCCAAGACCCCGCCGGACGTTTCCGGAGATCGCGGCCGTGAGCTGGGAGCATCCCGCCGACCGGGCGGCCCTTCAGGCGCTCAGGACGGTGCCCGGGGTCGACGAAGTCATCCGGAAGGTCATCGCCCTCCTTGGTGGCGAGCGCGGGATCCGGCTCCTCTTCCAGGGAAACGCCGTCCGCGTCGGGCCGGACCAGTTCCCCCACATCTGGACCCTGCACATCGAGACCTGCACCACGTTCGACTGGCCGAAGGTCCCGGAGCTCTATGTCTCCCAGACCCCGTTCTTCAACGCCGGCGCCTACGGCGTGGACGACCCGTTCATCGTGCTCCACTCGGCCGCGCTCGAGGTGCTCGACGAGGGTGAGCTCCGCGCGCTCCTCGCCCACGAGCTCGGCCACGTGATGAGCGGGCACGCCCTCTACACGACGATCGCGGCCATCCTGGCGCTCGTGAGCCTCGGGGTCCTCCCGGCGCTCGCCGCGCTCGCGGTCCTTCCGGTCCGACTCGCCTTCCTCGAGTGGTCCCGCAAGTCCGAGCTCTCCGCCGATCGCGCCGGGCTCCTGGGCTGCCAGGACATCGTGATGGCGCAGCGGCTCGACATGAAGATGGCGGGCGGCGGGCGGGGCGAAGGGTTCGCGGGCCAGATGAACATCGAAGCGTTCATGCAGCAGGCCCACGAATACGCGGAATCGGGCGAGGGACTCGACGTCGTCTACAAGATCCTCAACACGCTCGCCCTCACGCACCCGATGCACACGGTGCGCGCCGCCGAGCTCCAGCGCTGGGTGGCGGCGGGCGAGTACGACCGGATCATGCGCGGCGAGTACACGCGCCGCGGCGCGGAGGCGAAGGACCGCCCGATCCGCGACGACATGACGGCGGCGAAGGACTACTACTCCACCGAGGCGAAGGAGCTGGCGCGGGAGGTTGCCGGCGCGGCGAAGCGTGCCGCCGGTGCCGCGCGCGACGCCTTCCGGAACGCGCAGAAGAAGTGAGACTTCTCGTCGTCGGCGGCGGGGGCCGTGAGCATGCGCTCACCGAAGCCCTCCGCCGCGAGAACCCGGGCGCGGACATCTACTGCGCGCCCGGGAATCCCGGCACCGCAGCGCTCGCCACCAACCTCCCGATTCCCGCAGACGACATCGACCGCATCGCGGATGCGGCGGACATGTACGGGATCACGCTGACCGTGGTCGGGCCGGAGGCGCCGCTCGCGCTCGGGCTCGCGGACCGGCTGCAGGCGGAGGGGCGCGCGGTGTTCGGCCCGTCCGCGGCGGCGGCGCAGATCGAGGCCAGCAAGGCGTTCTCCAAGGATGTGATGCACGCCGCCGGGGTTCCGACCGCCGCGAGCGGCACCTTCACCGACCTCGGGCAGGCGCTCGCGTTCGTGGACCGGCAGGCGGAGCCGCTCGTGGTGAAGGCGTCCGGACTCGCCGCCGGCAAGGGGGCCGTCGTCTGTGACACGCGCGCCGAGGCCCGCGGCGTGGTGCGCGCGATGCTCGAGCGGGGCGAGTTCGGCGAGGCCGGCAGGGAGGTCGTGATCGAGGCGTTCCTCCCCGGCGAGGAGCTCTCGGTCCTGGCGCTCACCGACGGCCGCAACGTGGAGCTGCTCGCGCCCTCGCAGGACCACAAGCGGCTCCTCGAGGGCGACGAGGGCCCCAACACCGGCGGCATGGGCGCGTACGCCCCCGTTTCGATCGCGACGGCGGACCTCCTCGACCAGGTGCGCGAGCGGGTGCTCTTCCCCACCCTGCACCAGCTCGAGAAGCGAGGCGCCAGGTTCCGCGGCGTTCTGTACGCGGGGCTCATGATCCACGAAGGCCGGCCTTCGGTGGTCGAGTTCAACTGCCGGCTCGGCGACCCCGAGGCGCAGGTGACGCTGCCGCTCCTCGACGGCGGGCTCACGGAGTCGCTCCTCTCGGTCGGGACCGGCGGCCGGGTGCAGCCGGTCGGCACGCGGGCCGCCGCCGCGGTCACCACGGTACTCGCCGCCGCCGGGTATCCGGATGCGCCGGTCCGCGGCGCCGTCATCGAAATGCCGGAGGATCTCGGCGACGGTGTCTCGGTCTATCACGCCGGCACCCACCGCGACGAGTCGGGCACCCTCCGGGTGAACGGCGGCCGGGTGCTCAACGTGACCGCCGTGGCTCCGGGATTCGCCGAGGCCCGGCGCCGGAGCCGCGAGGCGGCGGAGCGGATTCATTTCGAGGGACGGCAGCTCCGCCGCGACATCGGATGGCGGGAGGGCGCGCGCCTCCCTCGGTAGTCTTCCGGAAGACACGCGGCCGGCCCTGAGACAACTTCGGGAGTCCCCATGCCAGGGCCATGCGACTCTCGATCGTCAGCTACATCCCCATCCTTACCACCGTGCTCTCGGCCGCCTTTGCCGTCCAGCTCTGGGGGCACTGGCGCCGGCGCCCGGGAGCGCGGTACCTCCTCTGGTGGTTTCTCGGGCTCGTCGCGTACGGCGCCGGAACGCTCACCGAGAGCCTGACGACGCTGCTCGGATGGCACGAGCCGGTCTTCCGCGCCTGGTACATCGCCGGCGCGCTCCTCGGCGGCGCGCCGCTCGCCCAGGGCACGGCCTACCTTCTCCTCCCGCGCAGAGTCGCCGATCGCCTGACGATCGTCCTTCTCCTCGTGGTCGGCGCCGGGGCCGCGCTCGTGCTCGCCTCGCCGATCAATTACGAGCTGGTCGAGCCGTACCGGCTGAGCGGCAAGGTGCTCGCCTGGCCGCGGGTACGGCTCGTTTCCCCGTTCGTCAACCTGTATGCCGTGGTGCTCCTCATCGGCGGCGCGTTCTGGTCGGCGGGGAGGTACCTGCGCCAGATCGGCGCTGAGAACCGGATGTGGGGGAACATCGCCATCGCCGTCGGCGCGATCCTCCCGGGGATCGGCGGGATGTACACCCGCATGGGTCATACGGAAGTCCTCTACGTCACCGAGCTCCTCGGGCTGCTCCTCATCTGGCTGGGCTATTCGCTCATCGTCCGCGATCGCGGTCCCTCCATCCACCCGAACCAGCAGGCCGCGGCGGACCCGATGAGCCCGTCCTGACTTTCCGTCCTTCCGTCCTTCCGTCTTTCCCTCCTTCCGTCCTATCTTCATTCGAAGAATGCCCGAGCTCCCCGAAGTCGAGACGATCGTGCGCGACCTGCGCCCGGCGCTCGCCGGCCGCACGATCCTCCGGGCCCGCCTCTCGCACGACGATGTCCTTCGCGGCGTCTCCCGCCGCGGCCTGCTCGCCGGACTCAAGGGCGCCACGATCGTTTCCCTGTCGCGCCGCGCCAAGCATGCGGTGCTCGAGCTCGATACCGGCAGGCGCCTGGTGATCCAGCCCGGGATGAGCGGTGCACTCCTCGTGGCCGGAGAGCCGCTCGCGAAGGAGGATGCGAAGTACGCGGTGCTCCGCGCCGCGCTCGACGACGGACGCGAGCTCGTCTACCGCGATGTCCGCCGGCTCGGCACGCTCCTCCTCCTCTCGCCGGGCGAATGGGCCGAGTACGACGCAGCGCTCGGCCCGGAGCCGCTCGACGAGCGATTCACGGCGGACGAGCTCGCGGCGCGCCTCGGGCGGTCCCGTCAGGCGGTCAAGAAGGTGCTCATGGACCAGCGCTACGTGGTGGGCGTCGGGAACATCTACGCGAACGAGGCGCTCTTCGCGGCGCGGATCGACCCGTCGCGAGCTGCGAACCGCGTCACCGCCGACGAGTACCGGCTGCTCCATCGTGAGGTCCGGCGGATCCTGGAGGCCGCGATCCGCTCCAAGGGCACCACGTTCCGCGACTATCGCACCGGCACGGGGGAGCGCGGGAACTTCCAGTTCGAGCTCCTCGTCTACGGCCGTGAGGGCGAGCCGTGCCGGACCTGCGGCACCCGGCTCACGCTCACGCACCTGATCGACGGACGGTCCACCGTCTTCTGCCATCGATGCCAGCACTGAAGCGCCGCGCCCGCATGCTGGCGCTCCCCGCCACCGATCTTGGCCAGCTCCGCACCCGCGTGCGGGCGCTGGCAGAGAACCGGCCTGCGGTGTACCAGATGCTCGACGGCACCGGCAGGATCCTCTACGTCGGGAAGGCCAAGCGGCTCCGGACGCGGCTCCTCTGCTATTTCAGGGCCGAGTATCCCGCCGACAAGGCGGCACGGATCCTGTACGCGGCGCACGACATCC
>DASUXZ010000056.1:0-2869 GCA_036377655.1 Gemmatimonadales bacterium | reverse complement strand
GCTCGACGAGCCACTCGTGCCTCGCGATGAGCGCCTCCTGCGTGAGCCCGTGCCCCGCCGCGTACCACTGGATCGTCTTCGGGTCCGGCGCCGCGGCGTGCAGCTCCTCGGCGTCGGCCGCGGGCACGAGGTTGTCCTGCCGCCCGCTCTGGATGAGGAGCGGCGCCGTCGCATGCGCGATGAACCGGATCGGCTCGATCGGCGTCATCGCCGCGAGCCAGGCGTTCCGCGTCGCGCACGGCATCCCCGTCATGAAGCTCTCGTCCTCGGGCCCGGTGAAGTGCGAGACGAGGCCGCCGTCCGGCACCACGAGGATCGCCGTCGTCAACCGCCGCTCGACGCCGACGAAGAGCGCGCCCATCGCCCCGCCGTAGCTCGTGCCGTGATAGGCGATCCGCGCGTCGTCCACGTTCGGGTGCGCGCGCAGCACGTCCACCGCCCGCTGCAGGTCCTGGATGAGCTGGACCTGCTCGGCGCGGTCCTCCTCGATGAAGCGCACGGACGATCCGCTCCGCCGCGCGAACGGCGCGTCGATCGCGATCACCACCGCGCCGAACTGCGCGAGCGCCGTCGCGAGCGGCGCCATCTGCGCGGCGTTCCCGGGCATGCCGTGCATGAGCACGATACCGGGGCGCTGCCCCGTGCGGTTGACCGGATCGACCAGCATCCCCGTCGCCCGTCCGCCGCCGGGGCTGGCGAACGAGATGGCGCTCACTTCGACGCCATTGGTCGTGGACTGCACGGTCTTCTGCAGGTCGAGCGGCGCGTCGGCGTCGTAGGCGAAGAGCTCGAGCTCCGCCGCGGGCGCCACGCCGAACGCCGGCCGCGCGAACGCGCAGGAATCGGCCGGCGGGCCGACGAGCTCGGCCTGCGAGCTCCCGCAGGCGGACGTGACGATGGCGACCATCGCGATGGCGGTCTTCATTCGCAGCTCACCTCCGGCCGGTAGACCTGGTTGTGCACGCTCCCGTGATTCCCGCCGACGCCGGTCCCGCCGCCGGACACCCAGATGAGATCGTCCACGAACGCCGAGCCGTAGACGCCGTGCACGGGGAGCGGCATGTCCTCGAGGCGCGTCCAGGTGTCGTTCCGGGGATCGTAGTAGTCGTGGTCGGGGAACATCCCCTGCGGGCCCTCGCCGCCCCAGACGTGGAAGCAGCCCCGCGCCGTCACCCCGTTCATCCCGCTCCGCGCGCGCAGCATCGGCGCCGCCGTGGTCCACGTCCCCGCCGCGGGGTCGTAGACCTCGTGCACCGTCGTCATCTGGGGCGAGAGCCCGTGGCCCTGCCGCCCGCCGACGAAGTGGAGGCGCCCGGCGATCGCGGCGCCGGTGAAGTGGTTCCGCTGGGTGGGCAGGTTCGGCAGCGTCTCCCACGTGTCGGTGGCCGGGTCGTACACGGCGAAGTCGTTCCCGCGCGGCGGGCGGCCGCCGGCGACGTAGATCTTTCCGTCGAGTGCCACCGCCACCCCCGCACCGCGCGCCGTCGGCATCGGCGCCTTCGTGGCCCACGTGCCGGCCGCCGGATCGAATTCGAAGACCGTGTTCTGGTACCCCTGGTCCGAGACGTCCGACGTCTGGCCGCCGATCAGGTAGATCTTCCCGCCGACGCTCGCCGCCATCCCGTGGTTGTTCGGCGCCGGAAGGTCGGGCCCGAGCGTCCAGCTGTCGCTCGCGATGTCGTAGACCTGGACCGTACGCTGCGTGACGCGCGTCGCGGGATAGCCGCCGAGGAGATAGAGCTTGCCGTCCGCTTCGGCGAGCGCGAGCTCCGAGTTGGACCGCGGCAGCGCGGCGCGGATGTCCCACCCGTCGTCGTCGTCGGTCGGGCCGCCGGTCTCCTCGTTCCCGCAGGCGGCCACCAGCAGCGCGGTGACGAGCGCGACGGCGAGCGTCCGGGATGATGCCGGGATGTGCATGGAACGTCGCTCCTATTTCGCGAGTGGATCGGGGCGGAGCTGGAAGTGGACCGCCTTGCTGGTCTGGCCCTTCCCGCCCTCCATGTGGAACGGCGCGCGCGTGCTGATCGACGCCCAGAGCCCGCGGCCCTTCCAGCCGGCGTTCGGGTCGTCGATCCGCCCGTCGAGCCACTTGGTGTAGAACCCCATCGGGTACGGCACGCGGAGCACCACCCACTTACCATCCTTCAGGACGAGCAGCCCCTCCGACTGGTTCCCGGTGCTGATCGGCACGTTCTCGCCGAGGCCGAGCGTGTTGAACTGGTCCACCCAGGCGAAGTAGCTCCCCTCGCCGCTCCCCGGGCTCGTGACGTTCCCGGGCTGCGGCAGCGGCTCGGCGTAGAAGCTCCATCCTTCGGGACAGTGCTGCCCCGTTGCCTTCGGGCCGTTGAGCGGGCCCTTGCACTTGCGGCGGTCGAAGCTCGCGAGGTGCCCGCTCGCGAGCGCGGCCCAGTAGACGCCGTTCCGGTCCACGTCGCCGCCGCGCGGCGAGAAGCCGACGTTCGGCGCGGCCGGGTTGTTCCACGGGATCTCGAACACCTCGGTGAGCGCGGTCTCCGACGGGTTCGGGCCGGGCGTCATCCGGAAGATCGCGCCGGGAAATCCGAACATCGTGCCCCACACCGTGCCGTCGGGCGCGGGCGAGAGCGCGTAGGGGCCGCCCCCGTACTGCCCGGGCTGGATGCGCTTGTCGCGCGCGGGATCGGTGGGGATGTTCGGCTCGACATACGCGTCGCGCCGGCCGTTGCCGTTGATGTCCATGACGAGCGGGGTCCAGCCCTGCGCCCGCTCCTCGTCGCCCGTCTCGTCCCAGAGCTTCGTGTCGAGCCACCCGATCACCGGCCCGCCGCCGCTCGTCCAGAGCGTGCTGTTCGCGTCCTCGGCGAACATGAGGTGGTGCGTGCCGAAGCAG
>DASUXZ010000055.1:0-16328 GCA_036377655.1 Gemmatimonadales bacterium | reverse complement strand
AACCTCGATCGAGCCGGTCCGGGTCCATGGAAATCCGGCGGCGATCCGCTCCGCCTCCTCGAGGCTGTCCGCCTCGATCAGGTTGAACCCGCCGAGCACCTCCTTCGCCTCGGCGAAGGGCCCGTCGGTCGCCTTCGTGCGGCCGTCACGGACGCGCACGGTGCGCGCCGTGTGCGCGTCCTCGAGCATCTGATAGTCGAGGAGGACGCCCTGCCGCTCGAGCTCATCGGCGCGGGCGAGGCACCCGCGCATCATGGCGTCGAATTCGCCTGCGGGAAGCGCAGCGAGGAGGTCGTGGTCGATGTAGACGAGGAGCAGGTACTTCACGGCGTCTCCGTGCTGGGGTTGGCGTCGTCGTCGAGGATGCGGATCCGGACCCGCGTCCGGCCTTCCCGGATGAAGCCGAGACGCTCGGCAGCGGCTTCGGACAGGTCGATCACGACGCCGCGGCTCCTCGGGCCCGCGGCGGGGCCGCGATCGACGATCTCGACGTCCACGCTGTCGCCCGTCGAGAGCCGGTGTACGCGAACCCGCGTGCCGAACGGGAGCTCGGGATGCGCCGCGACCATCGCCCGGCGGTCGAACGGGATGCCGCTCGCCGTCGGCCTGCCGTGAAAGTCGGCGCCGTACCAGCTCGCAAGCCCGATCTCGTCCCGCGCGGCGGCCGGCGCATACCCGGCCGGAACGTCGCGCGGCCCTCCTGACGCGCAGCCGGCCAGCAGCAGCACGGCGGCCGGCACGGCAGAGGCGACGAGATGCCGGATCACTCCTCCGGGCTCCCCCTGCTGATCCTGAACACGTGCCCATCCGGATGCCGCACGTGCATCTCGCGCACGTTCCAGGGCATGTCGGTCGGCGGCCACGTCACTTCGAGCCCCTGCTCGATGCAGCGCCGGTGCACCGCGTCCACGTCGTCCACCCAGATGCTCATCCATGATCCGCGGTCCGCGGCATCGTCGCCCTCGCGGCCGAAGGTCATGGCGACGTCGCTCCGGCCGCGGCCACCCTGCCCGTCGAGACAGAGGAAGATCATGCACGCCCCGGAGCAGACGCCGCCGAAGTGCGGCGGTTCGCCCCAGGTCCAGGAAGTGGACCAGCCGAGCTTCTCGAACCAGGCGAGGCTCGCCGGGAAATCGGAGACGTTGAGGATCGGGGTGATTCCCCTGGCGATCACGGAACCGTCTCCCTGCCCTCGCCACCCACGCGCTCGCTCCTGAGCGCGAGATACGTGAGGAGCACGGGCGATCCGAGCGCGATGAAGCCGAGCGCGAGCGCTGCGCGCTTCGGGAGAGCCCACCCTCGGCGCGCAGCGTCGAGCCAGAGCAGGACGAGGACGACCGCGCCGATGAGTAGGAAGTCGCTCGTGACGACCTGCTGCATGCGATCGCGGCGCAGCGGCTCGACCAGCTTCGCGAGGCCGTCCCCGAGGGTCCCGGCCTGCTCCAGCCAGCCGATCGTACCGAGGATTTCCCAGGCAAGAAAAAGTGCAGCGAGCGATAGAAGCAGGTAGCGGAGGGACGGCCTCACTGGGGAGGCCGTCCCCGGCCGCGCCGTCACCAGGGGCGCCGTCACCGACGGCTCTCCTGCCGCCCGAGCCGCTGCACCGCCGCGAGGAAGCGATCCGGGTGCTCGGGGCTCAGGAGGAGCCCATAACCTTCAGTGGTCGGCACGTACACGGCACGGGAGCGGTCGGTGAGATATACGAGCGCCTTCTGGCCGTCGCGAAGCCGGAACCAGCCCGCCTGGTAGCCCGGAAGGCCGGTGCCGAGCGTGCGCCACTTCGGCCGCAGCTCCGCTTCAGCCTCCAGATTCACGCGGCGAGCCTCGCCCGCCCGCAGGGACATCGCAGGAATCGTCCGGCCATAGAGATCGCCGCGGAGCCGGAGCCCGTCCGGCGACACGTCGAATCGCGCTCCGCGCGAGGAGTAGAGGCTCGAGAGCAGGATGGCCAGGACGGTGAGGAGGACGAGCCCGAGCGGCAGGAGGAACCAGAGCGGGCGGGATCCGGCGGGCGCAATGGCGAACGTTTCGGTCATTGACTACTCCTGGCCGCGTTCACGATACGGCGACGCCAGGTCGTTCGCGCAGCGCTCGTTCCACTCGAGCTCGATCTCCGCGCCGCCGGCGACCGAGATCCGGAGATCCGATCCGCAGCCGTTCGGCTCGTGCCCGGTGGCGCATGCGATCGTCGCGGCAGCGGCGAGCGCCGCGAGCACACGATCGGGCCTGGCGCGCACCCGCTCGATCACTGGCCGGACGGCGGAGGGCCGGGGCGTCGGTTCGAGTTGTCGATGTCGCCGGCGATGAGCCACTTGCCGTCCGCGCCGCGGCGGAGCGCGAGAACGAACTTGCCCATGTCCTCGGCGGCATCGCCATAGCGGTAGGCGCCGATGATGTAGCCGACGTCATCGGACGTGGCGAACGCCAGGGCGCGGAGCCGGAGGTCGCCGCCCGCCATGCCGTAGCCGGCCGCGATCGCCGCGCGCCCCATCGCCGGCGGCCGGCCATTGGAGAGCGCCATGCCGTTCTCGGCGAAGAGGCCCGCGAGGCCGGCCGCGTCGCCCGCCTTCCAGAGCCGCTCGTAGTCCCGGAGCACCCGGTCGAGCTCCGCGGGAAGGGTGACCGACGGCGGAGCCGCTCCGCCCCGCGCCTGTGCGAGCGCCTCGGAGCCATCGGGCGCGAGCAGCGCCGCCAGGAAGATCGCTACCGATCGAGCCGACATGGGATGTCCTCCGTCAACGGTCGAGGATCGGAAGATAGGCACGCCAGGGGCCGGTCTCATCCCGGTACTGCTTCGCCATCACGCGCCCGACCTGCGCGACGTGCCCCAGATCGTGCACGACCCAGGTGGCGAGGAGCTGCCCGAGGGTCACGATGCCGAGGGCCGGATGCTCGCCCTCGAGCGCGAGCTCGGCATCGCCGAGCTTCCAGGCACGAACCGCCGCGACGTTCTCCTTCCGGAGTGCCGCGAACTCGGCGAGCAGGTCGGCGAGCGACTTGCCGGCGCTCTCTCGGAACTGGGCGAACCGGTCGAACGGCTCGAAGCGCCGATCGGGGCCCTGACCGAGGATGATGCGGGCGCGCGGCACCCAGTCGGTGCGCTCGCCGTGAACGAGGTGCCCGATGATGTCGAACGGGCTCCAGGTATCGGCGCCCTCGTTCGGAGTCGTCCAGGCCTCGGGCAGGCCGCCGAGCATCGCGCGGAGCGTTCCGGGCGTCCGCTCGAGCACCGCGAAGCCGTCGTCGAGGTCGAACCGCATCACTGCTGCTCCGACGGGGCCGCTCCGGGCGGGAACAGCGCGCGGAATGCGCTGAGCGCCGCCGGGTGGTATACCGTCGCGTGCGACTCATCCGGCATTTCGACATGATGGATCCGGAGCCCCGGCGCGCCGGCGAGTGCCGCGGCGAAGCGCCGGGTGAGCGCCGCGATCTCTGGCTGGCTGCTCGTTGCGAGAAAGAGCGCCTTGCCGCCGCGGCGCGTCGCGCCCGCCTGCTCCACGAGCGCGCCGCCGTTCCACCAGAGACTCGGATCGAAGGCGATGTAGGTGTCGAAGAGCGCCGGCTCGAGCAGGAGGGTTTCGACCACGAAGAGCCCGGCGAGCGACTCGCCGACGATGGCGCGCTCATCCGTGACCCGGTACCGCCGGCCGATCTCGGGCAGCAGCTCCGTGGCGAGGAACCGCCGGAACGCCTCCGAGCCCCCGACCACGGGCGCGATCCGCCGGTCTTCGGCGCGCGCCGTCGGCCCCGTGAGATCGCGGCGCCGGGCCGTGTTCTCGATGCCGACGAGGATGAACGGCCGCATCGTCCCGTTGCCGACCGACACCTGCACGAGCCCGGCGACGTGCAGGAAGTCCTCCGCGATGCCGCCGTCGGGCATGTACAGCACCGGCAGCCGGGCCGCCGGCGAGTCGATGTAGGGCGGCGGCAGGTAGACGTTGATCCGGCGCGTCTCGCCGAGCACTCGCGAGTCGAGCGTGAAGGTCTCGCCGATCACGAGCGGCTCGGGAGCGCGCGCGCCTGCGCCGGCGCCCTGCGGCTGCGCGCAGGCAGACAGGGGCAGGAGGAGCATCGCCACGAGCGCGAGGCCGCGGCGCTCAGTCACGGTGCGCCTCCAGGAGGTCGAACTCGAACATCACCGCCCGCTCCCGCGCGGCGACGCCGCCCGCCCGTTCGTACAAGGCATGGGCGGCGTGATTCGATTCGTCCGCCAGGACCCACGCCTGGCTGCATCCCAGCTCGCGTCCGCGCATGAACAGCTCCTCGAGAAGACGTGCCGCGATTCCCTGCCGCCGGTGCGTGCCGGCGACGCCGACCTCGTTGATCCAGAGCTCGGGCGGCTTGTCGGGGTGCACGTAGTGCACCGCCGAGGCCATCCCGACGAGCAGCGCGCCGTCGAGCGCGACCGCCAGGTGATGCCGCGCGTCCGCCAGGAACTCGGCGCTCCACCGCGCGTCGATCGGCTCGTCGAAGACGTCCGGCGAGACGTGGTCGAAGACCCACGCGTCGGACGGCGCGAGGAGGCGGACCTCGACGCTCACCGGGCGCGCTCCCAGGCGTCGCGCGTGAGCGCATAGACGACCGTTTCGCGCCCGGTTTCGGGATCCACCCGCACCCCGTCCAGCACCCCGCCGATCTTCTCGACCGCCTTCCGCGAGCGCCAGTTCGCGGGGCCGACGACGAAGACGACGCGGTCCACGAAGCCGAAGGCGTGGTCGAGCATGAGGCGCTTCATCTCTCCATTGTAACGCCCGCCCCAGTACCGGCGCGCCAGGAAGGTCCACCCGATCTCGATCTCGCTCCGGCCCGGATCGTAGCCCCAGTAGCGCGACGACCCGATGATCCGCCCATCCGCCGCGTCGAGCACGGCGAACGCACCCCCCGAAGCAAGGCCGACGCGAAAGAAGTCGCGGAAGACCGGTTCGAGGTGCCGGTCGGAGGCAGGGTGCTGCTCCCAGATGAGCGGATCGGAGGCGACGGCGTAGAGCTCGTCGAAGTCCCCGGGGCGGAGCGGTCTCAGCAAGAGGAGCTCGCCCCGGAGGGTCGGCTGGAGGTCGGGCAAGGGGGAATCAGCCCTCGTCGAATTCCACGCCGTTCACCCTCCATCGCCCCCGGCCGGAGCGGACGAACTGGACCTCGTCGTAGGGATGGCGGTGGGGACCCGGGCCGCGGCCAGGGCCGGCACTCAGGAGGAACGCGGAGATGCCGACGTCGCCCTGGTCGGCGCCGACGAAGTGGTGGGAGCTTCCCAGGAACGGCAGGTCCTCCTGCCGGATACGATGCATCAGGGATCGTGGCGCATCTGGGTGCGCTCGACCTGGCTCACCATCATCCGCTCGGCGAACTCGAGGCGCTCCTGGGCTTCGAACAGCTCGCCGCGGAGCTGGCTCACCTCGTCCTCGAGCAGCTCGATCCGGTCCGACGACCCTGCGGGATCTTCCGCACGCTCCCGGAGACTGCGCGCCCAGCGGGCGCAGAGCACCACGAGGGCGACGTGACCGAAGGCGTGCCACGGCTCTCCCATCACCGCGGCGTACACCAGGCCGGCAAAATTGATCGCCGTCAGCGTGGCGGCGACGACGTAGGCGAACGGTCTCCTCGAGGCCATGCGTCCCTCCCGGGGTAGAATGCTTCCGCCGGACACTTACGAGGATGGGCCCGAAAAGGTTGCAGAGTGAGACGTGCGCACCTCCGTCCGTCTTGCGAGCACGGCGACGAGCAATCCGAGCAGCGTCCCGAACGGCAGGTACCAGATCGTCGCGAGGCCGAGCACCGAGAGAACGCGGCCGGCCCACGGTGTCCGGCGGGCGAAGGCCACGAGGCCGGCGAGCCACGCGACCCCGAGCGCCACGAAGACGAGCTTCATGCCGGTGCCTCGCGGGTCGATGCCGGCCGACGCGACCAGGCCCGACCACGGCCCGAGCTGGCCCGCGTGCTCACCCGAGCTCGGCGTGAAGTAGTCGCCGGCCACGAGCGCCCGCACGCCGTCGAGGAGCATGTAGCCGCCGAGGAGGAGCGCGGCGGCTCCGATCGCGATCCCGCTCCAGCGACCGAGGCGCGATCGCATGCGTCCTATTCCTCGATACGGAACTGCACTTCCGCCCCGTCCGGCAGCTCGTGGATCTGCCGTGAGATGGTGGCGAGGAACTCGCGGCGCTCGAACGTGTCGATGGCGGTGAGGGTGACCCCGTCGTCCGACTGGGTCACGCAGAACGGCGGATAGGCCATGAGGAGCTGGCCGGGCTCGAGCGGCTGCCCCGCATCGAGGAACGCCATCACCGGCTCGAGCGCGAGCGCCTTCGTCGGCTCCGCGAAGAGCTCCGCCATGAAGGCGTCGAGCGTCGGCGCGCGGCGCTCGATCTCACCGGTCTCGGCCCAGAGGTGCCAGACCTCGTCGTCCCGGAGGAAGAACTGGTCGCCGAGCGCGTCCTCGGCGAACGGGACGTCGCTCTCGAGCACCTCCTCGTAGAGCACGTGAAAGGCGGCGGGGCCTTCCCACGCGGCCCTGAGCGCGTGCCAGCCCGGCTCACGGCACGCCCCGCGCACGTGAAAGCCGCCCCGCCAGGCGAGGCAGCCATTCCGCGCCTCGAGCGCGCTCCGGAGGGGCTCCGGCACGCGGGCGAGGATCTCCCGGTCATCGATCGGCGGTCCGGACCAGGTGAGATGCGGCAGGTCGAGATGCATGAGATGTCCCGTCAGCGGTGCTGGTCCACGAGGATCTGGTTCCCGTCGGGATCCACGAGGAAGAAGTGGGCAGGACCGGTCGTCGTTTCGTCGGCTTCCGACGTGAGCTCGACCCCTTTCGCCTTGAGCTCCCGCTGGATCTCACGGACGTCGGTGAATGGATCGACCTGCTTCCCGTCCTGGTTCCACCCCGGATTGAAGGTGAGGATGTTCGAGGGGAACATCCCCTGGAAGAGCCCGATGATGTGGCTTCCGTTCCTGAGGATGAGCCACTTCTGCGACTCGTTTCCTCCGGTGGGCGTGAAGCCGAGCTTCTCGTAGAAGGCCTTCGAGGCCTGAAGATCCTTCACGGCGAGGCTGATCGAGAATGCGCCGAGGTTCATGTTGGACCCGGGAAAGAAGGTGACGCGGCGGTGAAGGCGACGAACTGCCCCCTGAACTGAGCGGCGAGCTCCGGGCCGGCGAGGATCTCGGCATCGAGCTCGATCCGCGCGCGGCTTCGGCGCTGCATGGTTCGCTCGAAGGCGGCCCACCGCTCGGCACCAGGGGCGCGACAGACGGCCCTGAACGACGTCGTGACGGGAGCCAGGTACTCCATCGAGTTGCTCTGGATGACGATGCTGCCCCCGGCCACCGCATCGCCGAGCCGCATCCTGAGCCAGCTCCACGCGGCGAGGATCGCCACGGCGGACAGGCTGCCCCCGAACGCCGTCCGCTGGTGATTGAGGTTCGGCTCGAGCGGCGCCTCGAGCTCGACGGCGTCGTGGCTCGCTGCCGCGACGCGGAGGCCGAGCGCGCGGGAAAGCGGGATGTGCTCGAACAGGTAGCGCTCGAGTCCGTCTGGAGTCACTGGCCCTGGCGCCGTCGGGCAGGTACTGCGCCGGCGTCCCAGTTGCCCGCGGTTCGCGCCAGCGCGGCGGTGATCGCGTCGAGCTCTGCATCGAGCTCGATGCCGACGGAGAGGTGACCGGTGGACGTCGGATGGACGAAGGTGAAGAAGTTGCCGTAGCGGATGAGCACCCAGGCGAGGCCGCCGCAATCGATGTCGCCGCGCCGCCGGGCCAGGGTGAGGATGGTCGGATTGACGAGCAGCTCCTCGTAGCGGTCCGATTCGCCTGCGCTCGCATCGGCGATCCCGGTGCGCTGGCGCATCAGGAGCTCGCCGTCCTGGAGCACGGCGACATAGCGCACCGCCTCCCCCAGTTCGAAGCACTGCGATACGAGCGTCTCGGGATCAGGCATGACCGGGACCGCGATCGGCGGGTGTCAGGTGCCGGCCGGCCGGGCCGGGGCGCGGGGTCCAGCGCGGCGAAGGGCGAGCCGGACCGTGGCGGCCGTGAGCCCGGCGAAGAGTCCGAGCCCCGCGCTCCTGAGCGGCGCGAAGGCCACGACCCCCAGCCCCGCGCCCGCGGCGAGGTTCAGGACGGCCAGTCGAAGCGGCACGGCGCGGAGCACCGTCATGCCGAGGACGGGGAGCACGAGGCCCCCGACGATCGCCCCCATGCAGGCCGCGACGAGCCAGAGCTGCGGATGCAGGACCGCCTCCGCGTGTCCCCGCAACGCGAACACCGAGAGCACGATCGGCATGCCGGCAACCGCACCCGCAGCGGCACCGATCGCGAGAAGGCGTATCGCGGCGCCGACCCGCCCGATCGCGAGGCGCATCGTCAGCCGGCCTTCCCCCTGAGTGACTTCCGCGCGCCGGCGCTCCGTCCGTTGAACGCCGCCGCTTCCCGGACGAGCGCCTTGAACGCGGTCGCGTCCACGATCTCGCCTTCGCGGATGTCGATCGCCCGCCGCGTGTTCCCTTCGAGGCTCGCATTGAAGAGGCCGGCGGGATCCTGCAGCGACGCGCCCTTCGCGAACGTCAGCTTGACGACCGCCTTGTAGGTCTCGCCGGTGCAGATCACGCCATCATGAGACCAGACGGGCGTGCCCATCCACTTCCACTCCTCGACGACGCCCGGGTCGGCTTCCCGGATGAGGTGCCGCATGCGCGCGAGCGTCTCCCCGCGCCAGTCGCCGAGCTCGGCGATGCGGTCGTCGATCAGCTTCGATGCCGGCACGCTCGATCCCATGGCTCCTCCCGCTGACCTTCGCAAATATGCCGCCCGGGCCGGCGATCGCCAGCCGACCGGTCAGGCGCTCGCGACCGTCGAGTCCGCACCTCGCGCAGCGATCCGATGGCCGAGCCAGGCTGCGGGCAGGTAGGCGAGGACGAGGTCGAGCGCCTCGAACCAGCGCGGCGCCGGCAGCATCATCGCGGCCGCGATCCCGCCGAGCAGGAAGAGCCCGCCGACCACGAGCGCCGGCCCCGCCGTGCGGCCGGGCGTGATGCGCGTGGCGACGATCGCCCCGGCCAGGGTTCCGAGTGCGTGCGCGAGGAAGGGGAAGACGAAGTGCTTCCCCTCGAACAGGTGCATCGAGGCCTTCAGGCCTTCCGTCGTCGTCACGTCCGCCCCCTCGGGCGGCGGAACGACGGCCGGCCCGAGCATGACGAGGCCCATGTTGACCACGCTCCCGGCGACGAATCCTGCGACGACGGCAAGGGCCTGACGGAGCAGCGGTCGCGCCATGCAGCCTCCTCGATGGTGTTATTCTGTGCAGCGAAGATGCGGTACGCCGGAGGATCCCGCCACCGGGGGCCCGACATGTTCGACATCGACGTGCACGTCCGCAGTCTGCGCCAGCTGTACAACGAGATCGATCCGTCGCCCTTTCACGAGCGCGACCTCGCCCCCGCGGCGGAGGACTTCATCGTGGGCTGGGCCGCCGAGGCCCCGCGGAACGCGCCGCTCCGCCTGTCGATTCACGTGGCCGACGAGCCGGTCTCCGACGACGCCGCGGCCGGCGTAAAGGGAGCGGTGGCCGGTTATTTCGCCGCGAGGGCGGCCGACGCGCGGCGCCGGCTCCGCGAGCTCTTTCGCCGCGGCCGGATCAGCCTCGCGATCGGGCTCGCGTTCCTGGCATTCGCCCTCGTGGTGGCGAGCCTGTTCGACGATCGGGCGGCGGCCAACCCGATCGCCGCGATCGGGCGCGAAAGCCTTCTCATCGGCGGCTGGGTCGCCATGTGGCGGCCACTCGAGGTCTTCCTTTACGACTGGTGGCCCATCCGTGCCGAGGCGCGGCGGTTCGACCGGCTCGCGGCCATGCCGGTGGAGGTCCGCTCGGGGCAGCGGCGCACCGCGCCGGTGTAGTCGTCCGCCGACCACGTCGTATCGCGCCAGCGGTATTCGTCCGGTCCCGTGAGCACCAGGTCCCAGACGATCGGGTTTCCTGCATCGTCGAGTCGGTCCTCGCCCCGGATCCGCCCGCGGATGCGCGAGCTGTCGGATTCGAGGATGTCGTAGACCCAGACCCGCTGCATCGTCCCCGCCGAATCGCCGACCGGCTTCGCGTGCTCGATCGCCATCGTGGTGCGGTCGGGCGAGAAGGTGATGTCGTGCCAGTCGCCCTCGCAGAACGTCTCGTTCCCGGTCCAGTCCCACCGCCCCTCGACGGCCGCGAAGACGTTGCCGTCCGCCGGCGCCCAGGGCCGGACGTCGAGCTCCCGCATGATCTCCGCCCACGGTACGAGCCACACGCAAATGGCGATCACGGCAACGAGCGGCACGCCGATGAGGAGCGCGAGCTCGCGCAGCAGCGTCCGTCCGTCCGGGCTCATCGGCGCCTCGGCGGGAAGGCCACGCTCAGGCGGGTGGCCGGTAGAGCAGGCCGATCGCCGCGCCCACGACGGTCCATTCGACGAAGTACGCGGCCGCCTGCATCAGCATGAGCGAAAGACTGAGATTGAGGTTCACGTAGTTGTGCACCACGAAGGCGAAGACCACGAAGAGCCCGACCAGCGCGCCGAAGCGCACCCCGTCGGCGAGCCCGTGGCCCTGGCGGTACGTCATGGCGTAGATGACGGTGACCGCGACGATCGCGGCGAGGATGGCCGCCATCATGACGGGCATCCGGGACATCTGCTCCTCGGGCGCGCGGAAGAGTGCGGCATGCTTCCGCGCCTCGGTCATCATCTGGGGCAGGAGGGCGAACATCGCAAACCCGGCGGCAAAGTACGCCACGGTGCCGCCCCCGGCCGCAAGCGCGATTCGTCCGGCGTTCATGCATCCCCCTTTCCGGGCTAAGTTGGAGCGCGTCCCCCATCACCGAGGATCATATGCGTACAGCGCTGGTGTGCCTTGCCGTCGTGTTCGCCGGATCAACCCCGCTCCATGCCCAGGCGTTCGGGCCGGCTCCCGATGCCGCGACCGAGCGCGAGATCCTGGCCCTGCGCGAGCAGGCGTGGCGCACCTGGTTCGCCAACGACCGGGCGGGCTTCGAGCGCGTCGTCCCGGACGAGCTCATCGCCCTCGGATGGGACGGCGGCGAGTGGGGCGACCGTGCGCGCACCGTCGCCGAGATGGCGGGATTCGCGGAGAGCGGGATGACGCTCTCGGCGCTCGAGTTCCCGCGCAACGTCCTCCAGCAGTACGGCGACGCCGTGGTCCTCTACACCCGGTTCCGCCTCGTCCTCACCGACCGCGAAGGCGCGGCGCACGAGATCACCGGGCGCGGCACCGAGATCTTCGTCCGGCGGGACGGCCGCTGGATCCACACGGGGTGGCACCTGGATCGCGTGGCCAACTAGGACGAGACCTGCCGCGGCGCCTGCAACGCCGCCTGCATCGCCGCGTCGACGAGCGCGCGCTCGGCCGGGCCGAGCGGCTGCATCGGAGATCGCGGCATCCCGCCCGGCAGCCCGAGGGCATCGAGGGCGGCCTTCACGCCGGGCACGCTGAAGCGGCCGACCACCGCCTTGAGGAGCTGCGCGGCCACGGCCTGAAGCCGCGCCGCCTCCTCCCGCTCTCCCCCCTGCCAGAGCCGGTGGATCTCGGCGCACTCGTGCGGCGCGATGGCGCCGAGCGCGAGGATGCCGGCGCACGCCCCGGCGTCGAGCGCGTCCAGCAGCACGGCGGCGGTGCCGACGATGACGGCGAACCCGTCGCCGCAGCTCCGCGCCATCTCGCGGATGGCGGTGACGTCGCCGGAGGAATCCTTCACGCCGACGATGTTCGGATGCTCGGCGAGGCGCGCCACGAGCGCGAGGTCGAGCTCCACCGACCGGAAGGGCGCCGGCACCTGGTACAGCACAACCGGCAGCGGCGATGCATCTGCGACGCGGGAGTAGTGGGCGACGAGCGCGGGCGCGCTCATGAGCGAGCGGAAGAACCCGGGCGGCTGGACCAGCACGGCATCCGCGCCGGCCGCCGCCGCGTCCCGGCAGAGGGCGATCGCGGCGCGCGTGGACTCGGCGCCGGCACCCGCGAGAAGCAGGCGCTCTCCGAGCATCTCCCGCGCGGCGCGGAGCATGGCGGGACGCTCGTCGCGGTCCACGTACACCCCTTCCCCGGTCGATCCGAAGAGCACGAGCCCCGCGAGCGGCGCGTCGAGGAGGAACCGGGCATTGCGCCGGAAGGCGGCGATGTCCACGTCGCCGGTGGCATCGTCGAACGGCGTGGTCGCTGCGGCAAGGACGCCCTTCAGCTGCATGGGGATCGCACTCCGGAAGGATCGGTAACGGGAATCGCGCGCGCTCGGGAGCCGGGCGTCAGGGCCGATGCTGCATCTCCGATTGCTCGCGCAGCACGCGATTGCTCGCCGAGGCCGCTTCCGGCCGGGAGGAAAAGCGCGCCACGGCCTGCCAGCGGCCGTCGGGCTGCCGCCGCCAGATGTCGGTGATGAAGAACGCGCCGCTGCGGTCGGCTTCCCGGACCGTCGCCCTCAGGTCGGCGATGAAGCTGGCCACGGCGGCGTCGGGGCCGATCGGCCGTACCTGGAGATCGCGAATGGTCAGGGCCTGGGTCCGATATTCGCGGAGCTGCGCGAACCAGACCGCGCGCGGATACGGCCGGTCGGCGCTCGCCGAAACGAGGAGGGCAAAATCGGGCGCCAGGAGGCTGTCGAGCCGGTTCGAGTCGCGCGCGACGAGCCCCTCGGCCCAGGCCCGTTCCAGGCGGGCAATCATCTCCACCGTGGCGCCTGAGTCGAGGGCGACAGGCGCGCCGTGTCGCTCCGCGGCGCGCTGCCCGGACAGCCCCGGCGGGGCCGACACGGCCAGCACGCCGACCATACTGCCCGCGAAAAGGTGTCGGAACATGGCGTCTCCGCCGGGTGCATCCGGGCCCCGGCATACCGCAGCGACTGAGTGGAAGGATCCCGGAAAATATCCTCCCGCCGGTTCGCCGTCCAATGCTGCCCTCCGGCTCCTGCTAACCCTCGAACCGATACCCTGCCTTGCGCACGGTGATGATGTGCACCGGCTGCGCCGGATTCGGCTCGAGCTTTGCCCGGAGCTCGAATACGTGGAGGTCCACGGTGCGCGTGCTGACGTCCGGCTGGTAACCCCAGACGGCGCTCAGGAGGTCGCTCCGCGGCACGACGGCGCCGGCCCGGTCCATCAGCGCCACGAGCAGGTCGAACTCCTTCGGCGTGAGGGGGACGGGCTCGCCGCCGCGCTTTACGGTACGCGCGGTGCGGTTGACTTCGACCGCCCCGAAGCGATCGAGCACCGGAACGACGGCGGGCGCCGGCCCCGACACCCGGGAGCGTCGCAGCAGCGCCTCGACCCGGGCGATGAGCTCCATCGCCCCGAACGGCTTCGTGACGTAATCGTCGGCGCCGGGGCGGAGGCCCTTGACCTTGTCGGTCTCCTCGCCGCGCGCGGTGAGGACGAGGATCGGGGTCTCGATGCCCTCGCCGCGCAGCGTGCGGATCACGCGGTAGCCGTCGAAGCCGGGGAGCATGAGGTCGAGGATGATGAGGTCCGCCCTCCGCTCGCGCGCGCGCTCGACGCCGTCGGGGCCGGTGCTCGCGACCGCGACGTCGAATCCCTCGCTCTGGAGCGCCGTCGTGACCGCGAAGGCGAGGTCGGCATTGTCCTCGACGACGAGTACCAGCGTCATCGCCCGTTCACTCCCGCCACCTCCATCGGGAGCGCGACGACGAAGCGCGCGCCCGGCCCGGCGCCGCCCGCGCCGTCGCCGTTGCTCGACGCGACGTGCACCCTGCCCCGGTGCTCCTCCACCAGCCGCCGCACGACGGCGAGGCCGATGCCCGTGCCGCCCACCGCGCCGCCAGAGTCGCGCGCCATGCGATAATAGGGCGCGAAGATCCGCTCGCGCTCGTCCGCCGGGATGCCGGGCCCTTCATCCGCCACTTCGAGCGTCCACGTGTCGCCCTCGGCTCTGGTCGTGACCGTGACGTCCTGCCCCGCCGGCCCGTAGCGCACCGCGTTGTCGAGCAGGTTGAGCAGCACCTGGCGGAGCGCGCTCCGGTCCACGCTCGCGACGATGCCGGGCTCGAGGCGGGTGACGAGCCGGACGCCGTGCGCATCGGCGAGCGGCGCGAAGCCGGAGACGATCTCGCCGATCTCGCCGGCGATGTCGGTGCTCACCGGCGACACGCGCCCGCGCCGCGAGTGGGTGTAGCTCAGGATGCTGTCCACGAGGAACGAGAGCCGCCGCGCCTCCTTGTCGATGATCCGGAGCGACCGCTGCCGCTCCCCGGCCGGCACCTTCCCCATGTGCAGCAACTCGGCGAGGAGCCGGATCTGCGCGAGCGGCGTCCGGAGCTCGTGCGAGACGCCGGAAACGAAGTCGTCGCGCAGGCGCGCGAGCTCCTCCTGGCGGCGGAACATGTAGAGGAGCATGCCGAGGAGGGCGACGGCGACGCAGGCGGTGGCGATCACCTCGGGGAGGCGCGACCGCGGGAGGCCGCCGAGGATGAGGATGCCGGCGGCCGCGGGATCGATCGCGACCTCGAAGCGGAGGCCGCCGAGCCGCCCCTCGAGCGAATCGGCAGCCGCGTAGGACGTATCGATGCCCGTCCCGGTCGCAAACAGGACCTTGCCCGAGGGCATGCGGACCGTGACGTCGAGGATCGAGTCCATGCGCATGCCGCGGGTCAGCGTGTTCGGCAGGATGGGCTGCGACTCGAGCACCGCCTGCACGACTCGGCCCACCGGCAGCTCGGCCGGCACGGCGAACCCATAGGCGACGAGCGGCCGGCCGGCCGAGTCCACCGTGAGCGCCTGCGCGAGCAGGTACGGGTGCCCGTTCAGCTCCGAGAGGATCCCCGTGAGGAGCTGCGCCGTGAAGGGCACGCCCGGCGGCCGAGGGGCGCCGGGATTCGACAGCGGCGGCTCGGGGGGACGCGGCGCCAGCGCCTGCGCAAGCACCGTGTCGCGGATCATCTGCAGGTTCCCGGCGGTGGCGAGCTCGGACGCCGTGGCGTCGATCGTGCTGTCGGCGAACGTCACCTGGTAATAGAAGCTCACGCCCTCGAGGCAGCGGCAGACCTGCCCCCTCGCCCGGATCATGTCGGCGGCGCGTTCGGCGCCAAGCGGGGGCGTCGGCCCGGAGGCGCCGATCGAGCGGACGACGAGCTCGAACGCTCCGCGGTACTGCGGAATCATGCGGAAGCCCGCCGCGTTCCTGAGCTGGTAGGCCGCGAAGCCGGCGTACTCGCGCAGCGTCCGCTCGGTCATCTGCTGCTGCGCGCGCGACGCGTCGACGGCGCGATACGCCAGCAGCGCCGTCAGCCCGACGGCGAAGAGGATGAGCGCCGCCGTGATGGACGGCGCCAGCGCGGCGATGCGAGTCGATAGCTTCTTCACGCCGGAAATGTACAGTCGCCCGGCATTCCCCGAGGTGCCTCCCAGCGCCACCAACACAACCCAAACACGTCGCGAACAGAAAACCTGGCGCTTTCCGGAGCCGGTCGACGTCAGACTAGGGTGACCCCGAACCCGTCGACGAGATGACCGCCTTCCTCCAGCGCTTCACGCAGGTCCGCCGGGAGGAGGTGGCGCCGGTGATCGCCTCGGCGCTCGCCTGCTTCTTCATCCTCACGGCGCTGATGATGCTCCGGCCCGCGCGGGACGCGCTCGGCATGCGGAGCGGGATCGAGGCGGTGCGGTGGCTCTTCGTGGGGACGGCGGTGGCGACCCTGGCCGTGAACCCGGTCTTCGGCCTGCTGGTGAGCCGGCTCCGGCGCGGCGTGTTCATCGACGCCACCTACCTCTTCTTCGCTGCGAGCCTCCTCGTCTTCTACGCGCTCCTGGTGATCGCGCCGGCGGCGGTCGGGGAGACGAGCGGGATGGTGTTCTTCGTGTGGTACAGCGTGTTCAACCTGTTCGCGACGATGGTGTTCTGGGGGCTGATGGCGGACCGGTTCGATCTCGAGCAGAGCAAGCGGCTGTTCGGGGTGATCGCGGTGGGCGGGTCGCTGGGCGCGATCGCGGGGCCCTGGCTCGCGTCGGAGCTGGCGAAGCCGCTGGGGACGCCGGCGCTGCTGCTCGTGTCGGTGGTGGCGCTGGGGCTGGCGCTCGTATCGGTGCGCCGGGTGGCGCAGGGGGAGCGGCCGGGCGGGACGGACGAGGCGGACGAGGCAGATGGAGGGGCGATTGGGGGTGGGGCCTGGGAGGGCGTGAGGGCGGTCTTCCGGTCGGGTTACCTCACCGGTATCGCGGCGTACGTGATGACGCTCACGGTGATGGCCACTTTCATCTACTTCACCCGGCTGCAGATGGTGGCGGCGCTCGGCGACGGGCTCGATGCGCGGACCACGGTGTTCGCGCGGATCGACCTCTACACGCAGGT
>DASUXZ010000054.1:0-3193 GCA_036377655.1 Gemmatimonadales bacterium | reverse complement strand
CGAACGCGAAACGGGGGCACCAGCCGGTGCCCCCGTTTCGCGTTCCACCACTTTCCCGGCCTCAGGCCATCGGCTTCTTCGACCGCGCCGTTTCCCGGGCCGTCTCGACCGCCGCGTCCTTCGTTTCCTGCGCCACGCGGCTCGCCGAGTCCTTCACCTGGTCGATCACCTGGCGGGCCGTCTCCTTGAGCTCGGACTTCCGGCCTTCCGCCTCGGCGCGCGCCGTCTCGGCCGCGACATCCTTCACTTCCCGCGCCGTTTCCCGCGCCGTGTCCACGAGGCGGTCCCGCGCCGGGCCCATCATGCGATTCTCCCGCTCGGTGGCGGGAAAGAGCAGCCCGACGGCGAGGCCGAGGAGCGTGGCGCCTGCCGCGAGCGCCAGGGGATTGTCCTCGAGCGTGTGATCGAAGCCGCCGCGGGCCCGGGTGCCGAGATCGCGGGCGCGGTCGCGTGCGCTCGTGCCGAAGTCGCCGGCGCGGCGCGCGAAGTCGCCCGACTTCTCGCGCACGGAATGGGCCGCACTGCTCGCCGTGTCCGCGATCGAGTGCGCGACGCCGCTCACCTTGTCGCCCACCGCGTGCGCGGCACCGCTCACCTTCTGGCCGACGCTGTCCGCGGCGCGGCGGACGCGGTTCCGCTCCTCGAGCTCGGCATCGCCCGCATACTCGCTCCAGCCGGTCCCGCCGTAGGCCGGGCTCGACGAACCGTAGCCGTACCCCGAGCTGCCGTAGCCCGTGTATCCCGCCCGGCGCTCGGGACCGGTGTAGGTGTATGCCCGGTCGCCGTCACCGTTCCGCTTGAGCAGCATCCAGGTGACGCCGATGCCCACCATCGTGACCGGGATCGCGTTGTCACGGAAGGCGTCCGCCATGCGCGAGCCGGTGCGCCGCGCCTTGTTCGCGACGTTCGAGGCGGCGTTGTGCGCCGCGCCCGTGATCGCGTCCTTGGCCTGTTCCTTCAGGTTGTGCGGGCTCAGCTTCTCGCCGAGCGCGTCGATGTTGTGGCTCATCCGCTCGCGCGTGGCCTCGATCTCCCGCTCGATTTCCTCCGGGCTCCGGTCGCGCGCCTCGAACCGGCCTTCCCGGTTCACGGCATCGCCGGTGGCCCCTGCTTCGCGCCGCTCGTGCTCGTTCATGGCCGCAGCTCCTTTGCCCATTGGACGTCGTCCTTGAGTGTCTCGATCGTGCGTTTCGGCTTGAGGCTCACGTCCTTCATGCCCGCACGCGCCTTCTGCACCATCATGAAGCCGGCGATCGCGAGCAGCGCGCCCACGATGAGCGCCGACAGCCACGGTGCGATCCCGAGCTCCGCAAGCACGAGGATGACCGCGGCGATGAGCGCCTGCGCGCCGACGAATGCCACGACGCCCCCGATGGTGAGCGACGCGACGTTGCCGCCGAGTCTCGTGAGCTTGGCCGTCATTTCCGTCTTCGCCAGCTCGGCTTCCTGGCGGACCAGGACGCCGAGGTCGTGACTCAGCTGGCTGAACAGCTCACCGATGGATCGGTCTCCCCTAGTAATCTGAGGCATTGAAGCCTCCCCCCGCGGGGGGCATGCCGGGGTCCGCGGACGGCGTGATGCTCCCGCCCTGACCCATGGTTCCGTACCCGCCCGCGCTCCCGCCGGCCGAGCCCGTCGTTCCATAGTCGCTGTACCCGGAGCCGTAGCCGCCGTTCCCGTCGTAGCGCTGGATCGCGGTCTCGCGGTCCGAGCTCCTGAGGAAGCGCGCGGCGAGCACGCCGAGCGCGAAGGCGGCGCCGATCACGAGCGCCGGCTGCCGGCGCGCGATCCCTTCCAGGTCCTCGCGGAGCTGGCGTCCGTCCCGCTCGCGGAGGTAGCCGGCCGCGCGATCGAACTGCTGCGCGAGGGAATCGGCGTACCCGGCGATCCGGTCGTGCCCTTCCTCGCGGAGCTGGTCGGTGGACCGGCGAACCGCGCCGGCGACGCTCGACATCGAGCCGGCGAGCTGGCCCTTCCTCTCGTCGACCGCGGTGCCCGCCTTCTCGCGGGCCTCCTCGAGCCGGGTGCGCGCCTCCTCGGCGATCTTGTTCTTCATCTGTGCGGCCTTGTCCCTGGCCGTCGTCGTGCTTTCGGTGGTGGTGCCGGCCTGATCGAAGGTTCCGCCGGCCTGGCCGCCATATGGGGTCGTCATCGAAGCGCTCCTTTGAGGCTGTCTGTTCGGCATCACACAATGGTGGCCGATGGGCGGAGCGTCAGTGCCTTGGGTCACACTAAACCCGCGCCCGACGGTAGCTTCGGGCGCCCGACACCGTATAACTTCGAGCGAATCGGGTTCCGATCGGGCGGACGCGCGCCCGTGCGACCACGTTGCCATTCACTCCCTGCACCTCGGGGTCGTCGTCTCTTCTATGGCCGTCCGGCTCATCGCCCGGCTTCGCCGGGGCTCCGCAGGACTGCGCGCGACAGCGCTCGCGCTCGCCGCCGGGCTCGTGCCGGGCGCCGCCCGCGCGCAGGACGACGTCCGGCCGCCTGCCGACTTCACCGCGATGGACATCGAGGAGCTCGCGCGGGTCCGGATCACGTCGGTCTCGCGGCGGCCGGAGCCGGTGGCGCACGCGGCGGCCGCGGTCACGGTCATCTCGCGCGAGGACCTGCGGCGCTCCGGCGCCACCACGCTCCCCGACATGCTGCGCGCCGTGCCGGGCCTCTCCGTGGCGCGAATCGGCTCGCACGACTGGGCGGTGAGCGCCCGCGGATTCAACCACCAGCTCTCCGACAAGCTCCTCGTGGTCGTGGATGGGCGCACCGTCTACTCGCCGATCTTCGGCGGCGTCTTCTGGGATGCCGTCGCCGTCCCGCTCGACGAGATCGAGCGCATCGAGGTGATCCGCGGGCCCGGCGCGACGCTCTGGGGTGCGAACGCGATGAACGGCGTGATCAACATCATCACGCGGCCCGCCGCGGAGAGTGACGGCGGGCGGATCGCCGTCGCCACCGGCACGCGCATCCCGATCCGCGGCAGCGTGCGCTACGGCAATACCTTCGGGCAGGGGACAGCGTACCGCGTCTATGCCGGGGGACGCGACCGCGATCCCGCACAGCTCGCCGACGGCACCGACGCGAACGACGGCTGGCGCTTCGGCCAGACCGGCTTCCGGATCGACGGGGCCCCGGGCGCGGAGCGGTGGACGCTTCAGGGGGATCTCTACCGAGGCGAAGGGGAGAGCGCCCT
>DASUXZ010000053.1:0-2581 GCA_036377655.1 Gemmatimonadales bacterium | reverse complement strand
CACCGACGCGCGCGTCTCCGCGAGCGCCTTCGCCTGCTCGGCGGCGTGCGCGCGCGCTTCGGCGTTGAGCCGCTCGGCCTCGTCCAGCTGGGCCTGGATCGCACGCTCGCGGTCCTCCGTCGCCTTGAGCAGCGCCGGCCACGCGTACTTCTTCAGCAGGAAGAAGAGCGTGATGAAGACGAGCCACGTCCACACGAAGAGGCCGAAGTTGACCTCGAACGGCGACACCGGCGCACCGGCGGTCTCGGGCGCGGCAAGCATCAGGTTGAGCATGCGATCCAGGTCCCCGTCCGCTTACGCGATGAGCTTGAAGAGCAGCGCGAACACGAGCGCGATGATCGTGGCGCCCTCGAGGAGCACCGCGATGAGGAGCGCGGCGCCGCGGATCTCGCCGGCCGCCTCGGGCTGGCGCGCGATCGCCTCCGCCGCCTGGCCGCCGATCCGGCCGAGGCCGAGCCCGGCGCCGAGAATGGCGAGGCCGAGCGCGAGGGCCGCGCCGAAGAGCGAGTTGTTGTTGCGGGCCGCCTCGACCGAGGTGGCGGCGACGTCCTGGACCAGCGCGAGCATCTGCAGCATGTGTGTATCCCGGTGGTTGCAGGGAGATGAATGTTCCCGGTGCGCTTCCCGCCCGGCCGCCCGCGTCTCCCGCGCGGCGCCTCACGGTGGCCTGCCATCGGCTCTCGCCAGCAGGCTTTCCCGGCCGCCCGGCCGGGTACGAGGGGCCGCCGGGGAGCGCTCCCGGCGGCCCTATCCTGTCTAGTGCTCGTGCTGCATCAGGCCGATGAACACGGCCGAGAGCAGCGCGAAGACGTACGCCTGCAGGAAGGCGACGATGATCTCGAGGAGCATGATGCCGGTGACGAGCGCCATCGTCGCGAGCCCGATCCCCCAGCGCCACCCCTCGAGATGGCCGAACATGAAGATGATCCCGAAGAGCGAGAGGATCACGAAGTGCCCGGCCGTCATGTTGCCGAAGAGACGGACCGCGAGCGCGAACGGCTTGACGAGCTTGCCGAGGATCTCGATCGGCGCCATGCCGATGGACATCGCGACACCGCCGACGCCGCCGAGGCCCGGGACCGCGGGGAAGATCGTCCGCAGGTACCCCTTCGGGCCGAGCTTCATGAACCCGCCGATCTCGACCGTGAGGAAGACGAGGATCGCGAGCGCGCCGGTGACGGCGAGGTTGCCGGTGGCGGACGAGCCCCACGGGAAGAGGCCGAGCAGGTTGGCGTAGAGCACGAAGAAGAAGAGCGCCATGATGAGCGGCGCGAACTTCGCCCCGTCGTGCCCGATGTTGGCGATGGCGATGTCGTTCCGGACGAAGAGGACCATCGCCTCGACGGCGTTGCCGAAGCCCTTCGGCGCCTTCCCCTCGCGGCGCGAGCGCGCGATCTGCCGGCCGGCGACCCACATCGTGAGGAACACGAGCAGCGCCGCCAGGATCATGAAGACGACGTGCTTCGTGGGCGAGAGATTGAGCGTCATCCCGCCGATGTGGATGTCGGCGAAGCGCGGCAGGTGGATCGTGGTGATCGGCTGGAGGTCGATCGTCCACGCATCGGCGGTGTGGTGCATGACCAGCTCGCCGACGTTCACGCCCTCTTCGTGCGCAGTTTCCTGGATCATCGGGCCAACCGCATCTCCATGAACAGCAGGGGAATCAGCACCCCGAGAAAACCGAACGCCGTCGGCAGCGGCGGAAAGAGCGCCGGTGCGGCCGCCGCCGCCACCGCGACCAGCACCACGCCGCCCAGGCGGAGCGCCATCCCGGCGGCCCAGCGCTTCCCGAACTCGGCGATCGGCGCGTCGAGCCGGGCGCGGACGAGCCGGCCGGCGACGAGCTGGATGACCGTGGCGAGCCCGCCGAACGCGAGACCCGGGAGGAGCGCCGGCCGGCCGAAGGCGGCCACGAGGATCCCGGTGACCAGCACGGTGAGGCCGGCCCCGACGGCCCCGATGCTCAGGGGCTTCCCGCGTCCTGCTCGGCCTTGTGCCGGGCCTCGTCGGCGAGGAGCCGCCGGTAGACCGAGACGAAGCTCAGCACCGCGCCGAGGATGGTCCCCACGAGGGTGAACCAGGGGAGCGTCCCGATCCAGCGGTCCAGGAGGTACCCCAGACCCATGAAGAGGATGATGCCCCCGGCGAAGGTGAGCCCGAGGGAGACGTACTTGTAGCCTGCCCCGACCTCGTACCCCGGCGCTTTCCGGTACCTCATATGGGCGCGAATCTACCCGCTTGTGAAATTTTTCGCAAGCGCGGCGGACCGGGGTACAACCGGCTACGTTTCAGGCTGGACCGCAACTTATCGCGGCGGTTCGGCGTACCGTTCTCTGTCCCTATCTACCGGAATTCATGACCGCGATCGATTCCCCGCCGCACGACGACGTCCAGCAGCTCGCCCGCCTCCATGCCTCGGTCACCCGCCTCCGCGAGCAGGTGGGGCGCCGGATCGTGGGCCAGGAGGAGGTGGTGGATGGAATCCTGACCTCGATTCTGGCCGGTGGACACGCGCTCCTTATCGGCGTCCCGGGACTCGCCAAGACTCTCATGGTTCAGACGGTGGCGGAGGCGCTGGACC
>DASUXZ010000052.1:0-8310 GCA_036377655.1 Gemmatimonadales bacterium | reverse complement strand
GGAGGCCCCGCGTGGGAGCGAGGGATCGAACGGTGCCGTCTTCGAGGCGCGCTCGCCGATCTGCGCGCGCAGCGTGGCGGCATACTCCTTGGAGAGGAGCCGGTCGAGCGGCATCGTGACGAATGCGGGATCGCCGAGGTGGATGTTGCGGTCGGTGAAGGCGCGGCGCATCGCCTCGGCCTCGAGGTGCAGCAGCTCCGACGTGCCGAAGCGGGGGAGGGGATCGTATCCCTCGAGAATGTTGAAGATCTCGCCCATCGTGACGCCGCCGGAGCTCGCCGGCGGCATCGAGTAGATCGTGTGGCCGCGGTAGGAGATCCGGATCGGCTCGCGCCACTCGGCGCGGTAGCTCTCGAGGTCCGCATGGGAGATGATCCCGCCGCCCCGCTCCATCTCGGCCACGATGAGGTCGGCGACGCGGCCCCGGTAGAACCCGTCGCGGCCCTGGTCGCGGATCGCGGCGAGCGTGCGTCCGAGGTCGGGCTGGCGCCAGGTGGAGCCGGGCGCCGGGGCGTGCCCTCCGCTGTCGGGCAGGAACGCCTGGCGCGAGCCGGGGAAGAGATAGAGCCGCTCGCGGTCGCTCTCGATCGAGCGGAACCGGAACGAATCCACCAGGAATCCGTCGCTCGCGAGGCGCACGGCCGGCTCGATCACGTCCGCGCGGCTCAGCTTCCCGAACCGGCGGTGGGCCTCGAGCATCCCGGCGACGGCGCCGGGCACGCCGGCCGCGAGGTGGCCGGTGATGCTGAGGCTGCTCGGGTTGCCGTTCACGTCGAGGTACATGTCGCGGGTGGCCCTGCCCGGAGCCACTTCGCGGTAGTCGATGGCGCTCACGTCACCGTCCCGCATGCGGATCACCATGAATCCGCCGCCGCCGATGTTGCCGGCCTCGGGATGGACCACGGCGAGCGCGAACCCGACCGCCACCGCCGCATCGACCGCATTGCCACCGCGCCGGAGCACGTCCGCACCGACCTGGCTCGCGATCGGGCTGCCCGAGACGACCATCGCCCGCTGGCCGACCGTGACCCGGGACCGGCCGGTGTGGCGCCACGCAGGATTGATTCCCTCGACGGCTGCCGCGGCGGCGGGAGCCGGTTGCTCGCCGCCCGCGGTCGGCGGCGCGGGCACCGCGCGGCCGGCGCAGGCAGGCAGGAAGGGGATGAGCGCGACGAGGAGGTAAGCCGGGAGCCGGTGGAGCACGCGATCCTCGATGTCGTGGGGGGAGTGTGCCGGGTTGCCCCCGGCCTCTGACGCCTCCTAATTTAGCGCCGTCTCGTCTCCTGCACACTCCGACGCGGGTGTCATGACCCAGAGTTATCGCGACGCACGACTCACCGAACGCCGGAATCCCCGCACCCAGGCCATCGACGTCGCGTCCCCGCGCGAGATCGTCGGGCTCATCAACGCCGAGGACGCGCTCGTCCCGGCGGCCGTGGCTGCCGAAGCCGAGCGGCTCGCGCAGGTCGTCGAGCTGGCCGAGGGCGCCTTCCGCGCCGGCGGGCGTCTCGTCTACGTCGGCGCCGGCACGAGCGGCCGCCTCGGCGTGCTCGATGCGGCGGAGTGCCCGCCCACCTTCGGGACGCCTCCCGACATGGTGCTCGGCGTCATCGCCGGCGGCGCCCCGGCGCTCATCCGCTCGGTCGAAGGCGCGGAGGACGACGTCAATGCCGGCAGCGACGCCATGGACGAGCGGCGCGTCGGCCCGCGGGACCTGGTCGTCGGGATCGCCGCGAGCGGGACCACGCCGTACGTACGGGCGGCGCTCTCGCGCGCTCAGGCGCTCGAGGCCCGCACGGTGCTCGTCACGTGCACCGATCCCCCGGCGCTCCTGCGCGAAACCTGCGACGTGTGCGTCGTGATCAAGGTCGGGCCCGAGGTCGTGACCGGGTCCACGCGGATGAAGGCGGGGACCGCCACGAAGCTCGCCCTCAACACCATTACCACCGGGGCGATGGTGCGCCTCGGCAAGGTCTACGGGAATCTCATGGTGGACCTCCGCGCGTGGAACGACAAGCTCGTGGACCGAAGCGAGCGGATCGTCATGGAGACGACGGGGCTCGCGCGGGAGGCGGCGCGCGGCGTGCTCGCCTCCGCCGATGGCCGGGTCAAGACCGCGATCGTCATGGCCCGGCTCGGCGTGGACCGCTCCGAGGCCGAGCGGCGCATCGCCGAGAGCGATGGCCGCCTCCGCCCGCTCGTCGGCGACCCGCCGCCGATGGACGCGCCATGACCGAGCGGCCGACGCTCGCGGTCGGGATCATGTCGGGCACCTCGCTCGACGGCGTGGACGCGGCGCTCGTGCGCTTTGATGGGCCGAGCCGCGCGGCGCTCCTCGGATTCCTCACCCGCCCGTACTCTGCGACCGAGCGCGACGAGATTCGCTCCGGCCTCACCTCCGCGACGGCTCCCGCGCTGGCCCGCCTCAACGTCCACCTCGCGGAATGGGCGGCGGACGCGGTGCAGGGACTCCTCGAGCGCTCGAACGTGCTCGCGACCGACCTCTCGTTCATCGCGATGCACGGCCAGACGATCTGGCACGAGCCGCCGGTCGTTTCCTGGCAGCTCGGCGAGCCCGCCGTCCTCGCGGAGCGGTTCGGCGTGCGCGTGGTGAGCAACTTCCGAGCGCGGGACTGCGCGGCGGGCGGGCAAGGGGCGCCGCTCGTGCCGATCGCGGACGTGCTCCTCTTCGGCGGCACGGCGCCGCGCGTGCTCCTCAACATCGGCGGCATGGCGAACCTCACGTACGTCGCCCACCGGGAGGACGACACGGGGGCGTTCGCGTTCGACACCGGACCCGGCGTCGCCATCATCGACGGAGTGACCCGGCTCGTCGATCGCCGGCGCGGGTACGACCGGGACGGGCTCCTGAGCGCGCAGGGAACGGCCGACGAGGCGGTGCTCGAGGAGCTCCTCGCGGATCCCTGGTTCGGCGAGCCGCCGCCGAAGAGCACCGGCCGGGAGAAGTTCGGGGACGCGTATGCGCGCGCGCTCGGCGAGCGCGTGCCCGGACCGTCCGGGGTGGCCACCGCGGTGGAGCTCTCCGCCCGCAGCATCGCGAGCGCGATCACGCGCTGGACGCCGCCCGCGGAAGTCGTCGTGTCCGGCGGCGGCGCGCATCATCCCGGGCTCATGGCGTCCCTGCGACGGCACCTCTCCGCGGCGCGCGGCGGGGAGGTGTCGCTGCTCCGGTTCGACGACCTCTTCTTCCCCGGCGATGCGAAGGAGGCCGTCGCGTTCGCGCTCCTCGGCTATCTCACGGTCCACGGCCAGCCGGGCAACCTGCCGGCGGCCACGGGCGCGGCTGGGCAGCGCATTCTCGGATCGGTGACGCCCGCATGACCCCGAACGTCGCGCGGCTCGTGGTGCCGGCCCTCCGCTGGTCGGACGAGACGGGATTCGAGCACGAGGCCGCCCTCGTCGACGAGTCCATCGAGCTCGGGGTCGGCGGCTTCATCGTCTTCGGCGGGCCCGTCGAGGAGGTCAGGAGGCTGACGGACGAGCTCCGCCGCAAGGCCGGGCGCCCCCTCCTCGTGGGCGCCGATCTCGAGCGCGGCGCCGGCCAGCAGTTCGCCGGGCTCACGGAGCTGCCGCCGCCGCTCGCGCTCGCGTCGCTCGACGATCCCGCGGTCGCCCGGGAGGCCGGCGCGATCACGGCGCGTGACGCGCTGTCCGCGGGGATCAACTGGGTCTTCGCGCCGGTCGCCGACCTCGATCTCGCCGAGGCCAACCCCATCGTGCAGACGCGGTCGTTCGGCAGCGATCCCGCGAAGGTCGCCCCGCTCGTGCGCGCGTGGATCGCCGGATGCCAGGAGGCCGGGGCCATCGCCTGCGCGAAGCATTATCCGGGGCATGGCCGGACCACGACGGATTCGCATGCCGGGCTTCCCGTCGTCGAGGCCGACGCCGAAACCCTCGAGCGCGTGGACCGCGTTCCCTTCCAGGCGGCGGTGGAGGAAGGCGTCGCCGCGGTGATGACGGCGCACGTCGCCTACCCGACGCTCGACCTCGGCTCGCTGCCCGCCACGCTCTCGTCCGAGATCCTCGGCGGCCTCCGCCGCGAGCTCGGCTTCGACGGCGCGATCGTCACCGACGCGATGATCATGGACGGCGCGTTCGTCGGGCGGAGCGAGGGCGCGGCGTACGTGCAGGCGATCGCAGCCGGGGTGGACCTGATCCTCTACCCGAAGCAGCCGCGCGTCGCGGTGGGCGCGCTCGCGGCGGCGCTCGACGAAGGAACGCTGAGCGCCGAGCGCGTCGCCGATGCGCTCGAGCGCCAGGCGCGCCTCGTCGCCCGGGCGGCACAGCACCGGCCGCCACAGGAGCCGAGCGGGCGAGGCGCGGAGATCGCCGACCGCCTCATCGAGGCCGGGCTCGTCCGCGGCGAACGGCTCGCGCTCCGCGAGCCGCTCGACCTCGTGGTGGTGGACGACGATCTGGGAGGGCCCTATCCCGCGAGCCCGAGCGACTGGACCGCGTCCGCGCTCGAGGCCGCGGGCGTCGGGCTCGGGCCGGGAGGGTCGCGTGTAGTACTCGCGTTCGCCGAGCCGCGCGCGTGGAAGGGACGGGGAGGGTTCGGCCGTGTCTCGCGCGACCGGCTGCTCATCGAGACGCCCGCGGCCGCGCTCGTGGTGCTCTTCGCGCACCCGCGCCTCATGGCGGCGATCCCATCGGATGCGCCGCTCCTCCATGCCTGGCACCGCCAGCGCCCGATGCAGGAGGCCGTGGCGCGATGGCTCCTGGCCCGGCTCGGCCGGACCGCCTAGGCGCTCGCGCCGCGTGCCGCGAGGGCGCGGCGCACGGCCGGCAGGAAGAAGAACCCCGGCAGCGCGAGCGCGAACGTGATCAGGAAGTACGTCGCGTAACCGCTCCGCGCGGTGAGGAATCCCGAGACCGAAGCCGCCCCGATCCCGGCGACGCGATAGAGCGCCGACAGCAGCGCGAACTGCGTCGCGGCGTGCCGCCGGCTGCAGAGGCTCATGAGGAAGGCGAGGAACGCCGCCGTCCCGAGCCCCTGCGTGAACTGCTCGATCACCGCCGCGCCGTACATGAGTCCGGGCGGCGCTCCCGCCGTCGCCGCCGCGTAGTACCCGAGGTTCGACAGCGCCTGCGCCCCGCCGAGCATCCAGAGCGCCCGGAAGGTCCCGAGCCGCGCGGTGAGCGCTCCCCCCGCGAGGGCGCCGACGATCGACGCGCCGACGCCGAGCGTCGTCTGCACCCAGCCGATCTGTTCCACGCTGTAGCCGGCGTCGAGCCAGAACGGCTTGACCATCGGCGTGAGCGCAAGGTCGCCGAGCTTGAAGAGCAGCACGAAGAGCACGACGCCGGCGATCCCCGGGCTCGCGAGCAGCTCGCGCACGGGCTCGAGGAGCGGCTCGTTCGCGGCCGGCGCTCGCTGCGCGGTCGGCAGCCTCAGGTTCACGACGGCGAGCACGAGGAAGAGCCCGGCCGCGAGCAGGAAGAGCCGGTTCCACCCGAGTGCCGCCGACAGGCCCACCATCACGCCGCCAGCCGCGATCATCGCGAGCCGGTAGAGCGTCACCCGCACGCCGTTCGCCGGGCCGAGCTCGTCCTTCGTCGTGAGCTCGATCGTGGAGGCATCCACCGCGATGTCCTGCGTCGCGGAGAGCGCCACGAAGGCGAACAGGAGCACGAAGAACGGCGTGCCCCCCGGCTCGGCGAGCACGAACGCCGCGAGCACTGCGGCGAATCCCACCTGGCAGGCGACGATCCACGAGCGCCGCGAGCCGACCCGGTCCACGAGCGGCGCCCAGAGGAACTTGAGCGCCCAGGGAAGGGAGGCCCACGACGCGAGGCCGATCAGCTCGAGCGACGTGCCGCGCGAGCGGAGATAGACGGGAACGAGCTCGTTGAAGAAGCCGAACGGAAATCCGGAGGAGAACGCGATCGCCGCGATCCACGCGAGGCGGATCCGGAGCGGCGACGCGTGCGCGGTGGGATCCGTCAGAGGAGGAGCAGCGCCGCCGCGAGCACGGCGATCACGACGGCACCGATGAGGAGGACGCGGGAGGGAAGCGCCGGTGCCGCCGCCGGCGCCGCCTCGACCGCCTCGGCGGGCGCGGGATGTTCGTCGGTGTCCGGCTCGAGCCCGTCGACGGCAAAATTGTGGTAGCCCACGGCACTGGTCCCGTCTGGCTCGGGGAGCCCGTCGCCGCCGAAGCGCGCGGCCACGACGGTGATGTTGTCGGGACCGCCCCGCTCGTTGGCGAGGTCGATGAGCGCGCTGCAGAGCGCCGGAAGCTCGGGATGGCGCGCGGCGAGCTCGGCGATCTCGTCCTTCTTCACCGAGCCCGAGAGTCCGTCGGAGCACATCACGAGGAGGTCGCCGCGCGAGAGCGACTGCTGGCTCAGGTCCACCCGCACGCGGGCGTCGGGCCCGAGCGCCTGGAGGATGATGTTCCGGCGCTCGCTCCGCTCCGCCTCCTCCTCGGTGAGCTCGCCTGCGTCCACGAGCCGCTGCGTGAGCGACTGGTCGCGGGTGAGCTGGATGGCGCGCCCCTCGCGCACGAGGTAGCCGCGGCTGTCGCCGATCTGCGCGAGAATGAGGTCCGTCCCGAAGACGCCCGCCAGCGTCACCGTCGTGCCCATCCCGCGGACGTCCGGATGCTCCTGCGCGTAGGCGTACAGCTCGCGGTTGGCGAGCTCCACCGCTTCCCGCACGCGGAACGCGAAGCGTGCGCCCGACACGTCGGGGTCGGCTGCCCACGCCGTCGAGAGGTGGCGATAGATGATGTCCACCGCCATGGAGCTCGCGAGCTCTCCGGCGGCCGCGCCGCCCATGCCGTCCGCGACGACGAAGAGCGACCCGCGCGGGCCGAGCTCGTGGTCCCGCACGTCGGGGAGGAGGCTCGCCTTGCCGGTCGACAGGTCGGCGACGAGGAAGGTGTCCTCGTTGTGATCGCGGCTCTGCCCGAGATCCGTCTTGCCGAAGACCGAGACGGTGACGGTCAAGGACGCGCTCCCGTATCCGCGCCCGGGCGGGGCAGCGTGACGCCGGGGCGCGGCAGCGCCGCAGGATCGCCGATCGGGGTGCGGCGCCCGGTGTCGGGTCGGGCGATGGAATCGGAGGGAGGCGTGTCCGCCCGCGGTGTGGGCGGAAGGGAGGCCGGCGTGGTGTCGGACGGTGCCGCGGCGGAATCCGGCTCGGGACTCGAATCGGCGAGCGGCGGAGCGCCCGCCGGGCCGGCCGGCTCGCCCTCCGCGCGGTCCCGCCCGCCCGCGAAGACCACCACGACCCCCGCCGCGACGGCGAGCAGCCCGAGAAGGAGCAGCCAGGGCATGCGCGATCGCTTTTCGATGGATCGGTCCGGCAGCGTCACGCGAGCGCCTTTCGGTGGCTGGTCGGCAGGGAATGGGGGAATCTAGAAATCGCCCGGACGAGCGTCAACGCCGGTTTGGCGTAACTTCCGGCGCCTGAGTACCTTGGACCGATGCCTCGCCGCACCGCCTTCCCGCTCGCCGCCGCGCTCCTCGCCGCCTGCTCCAGCCGGTCACGCCCGCAGCCGATCGTTCCCGCCGCCGCCGAGGCACCGGACACCGGTGGCGCGTCGCGGTCCATGGAGGCGCTCGTGGAAGCCGCGGCAGGAACGCTGCCCGATGTCGACTCGGTGATCGGGCCGCTCCGGCTCCGCGTGCAGTACCCGGCGGAAGGATCGGTGGTGGATGCGCGCGACTCGACGTTCCTCTTCGGCACCGCCGGCAGCGGGGACGCGACGCTCACCATCAACGGGCAGCCGGTGCGCGTCGCGCCGAACGGCGCGTGGCTCGCCTGGGTGGCGCTCCCGCCGGACAGCGTCATGCGACTCGAGCTCCTGGCGCGAACGCCGCGGGAGTCGGGCTCGCTCGACCTCACGGTGCGTCGCCCGCGCCGGTTCGACCCGCGCGGCGCGCGCGCCTGGATCGACACCCTGTCGCTTGCGCCGACCGGGCGCGCCGTGTGGCCGCGCGACGAGTTCCTTCCGCTCACGGTGCGCGCCGCGCCGGGCGCCAGGCTCCGGCTGATGCTCGGCGACAGCGTGCTCGTCGCGTTCGCGCCGGATGCGCGCCTCGCGGACGTGCCGTGGGGCATTCGTGCCTTCGACCGGGACACGGGGCGCATCGCCCGGGCCGTCGCGCCGGACCGCTACCTGGCGCTCCTGCGGGGGCGCGCGCTGCCGGACTCGGGCGTGACGCTCGAGGCGGTCACCGGCGCCGATACCGTACGGGTGCCGTGGCCGCTTGCCCTCTCGTTGCTCGACTCGGTGCCCGGCATCGTGGAACTGCGCGACGCGCCGGGCTCGAGCGGGGACG
>DASUXZ010000051.1:0-6007 GCA_036377655.1 Gemmatimonadales bacterium | reverse complement strand
CGCGACGAGCGCCAGGACCCCGAGGCCGATCGCGACGTTGCGGGCGACGCGCCGTGCACTCACAGGTCGGGCCCGATCGAGAGGTGGAACCGGAACGGGGCGCCCGGCTCGGTGAGGGGGACGGCGCCGTCCACCCGGATGAGCCCGATCGGCGAGACCCAGCGGATCCCCGCGCCGACCGACTGCTCGAGCTCGAGCGAGAAATCGGCGAGCGCATTGCCGGCATCGGTGAACATGGCGACGGCCCAGCGCGGCGCGATGCGATAGTCGAGCTCGAGACTTCCCACGACGAGGTTCTGCCCGCCGATCACCTTGCCCTTCGGGTCGCGGGGCCCGAGCGACTGGTAGCCGAACCCGCGCACGCTCTGGTCGCCGCCGGCGAAGAAGCGGAGCGTCGGGGGAAGCTCGCGGAACTGGCTCGTGAAGATCCGCCCCACGTCGGCCCGCACGAGCGCGCGGATCCGCTCGCCCAGGCCGTAGACCAGCTTGGCGTTCGCGCTCGCGCGGAGCAGCGAGGCGGGCGACAGCACGCCGTCGTACGCGCCCTGGAAGTCGAGCCGCGTGCGGAGGCCGCGAAGCGGAAAGATCCGGCTGTCGGCCCGGGTGCGCTCCCAGCTCGCGCCCGGGAGGAGGAGCGTGACGGTGGCACTGTCCGACGCGACGCGGAAGGCCTCGCGCTGCCAGGAGAGCGAGAACGTCTCGCGCCAGCCGAGGCGCGGACGGCTCAGCCGGACGCTCGCGACCCAGGTCCGGCTGTCGCTCGTCGTCGGATTGAGGATCGCGTAGCCGGCGAGGAAGGTGAGCACGCCCTTCGGATGGGCGAAGGCGGGCACCATGTACTGCACGGACGCGCTCCGCTCGATGAACGAGCCGATGAGCTCGGCCTCGGCGTGATGGCCCTTCCGGTTGAGGCGGCGGAACCGCGCGAGCGCACGGCCTCTCGGTCCGTTGTCGGTGCCGTAGCCGAGTCCCGCCTCGTAGGCCTGCGAGGGCCGCGGCACGAGCACCACGTCGATCGGCACGAGGAGGCTCTCCGCCCGCTCCGGGCGCGGGATCACTTCCACCCGCTCGAAGTACGGATCCTCGGCGAGACTCGCCTGGAGCTCGAGCACCTTGTCGCGCTGGTACAGGTCGCCCGTCTCGAAGGGGACGCGGGTCCGGAGGAAGGAGGTGTCGAGAATGCTCTGCTGGAATGCCACCGGCCCGAACCGGTAGCGCGGCCCGGTGACGAAGTGCAGGACGATCTCCGCGGTGGATGCCTCGCGGTCCACCCTGATCAGGCTCGTGTCGAATCGCGCGTCGAGATATCCGCTGTCGGCGGCGAGGGTGATGAGGGCGAGCTTCGCGGCCTCGTACGGCAGGTGGAGGAGCGTGTCGCCGCGCGAGAGAGGAAAGCCGTCGATCTGCTCCTGGAAGGCGGGATCGCCGGCGCCGTCGCCCCGAAGCAGGATGTCCACGCGCGTGAGCAGCACCGCGGGCCCGGGGTCGATCGCGTACCGAGCCACGAGCGCCTCGCCGTCCTGCCGCAGCGACTTCCGGATGCGCGGCCGATAGAAGCCGAACGGCTCGAGGGCCGTCTCGATGTCGGTATCGGCGTTCCGGTGGAGGCGCACGGCGCGGTCGAGCATCATCGCACCGGTATCGGCGGCTCGCGCGATCTCGAGCACGGTGCGCACGTTCGCCGCGGCGGCGCCCTCGATCCCCTCGATCTGCACCGTCACCGGGTGCGGGCCGGGATCGAGCTGGGCGGCGAGCGGTGCGGCCGGCACGGCGAGGACGAGGCCGGCACCGGCGAGCCGCAGCGAAAGCGGGAAGGGCAGGGAACGGCTCCTGTCGGCAGTCGAGTATCGGCCGGGACGTGCGCCGGCCCACTGCCCTCAGGCTACGGCTCGTGCTCCGAGCTGTCGGTGAAGCGGGTCACACCGGGGCTCACCGCGCGCGGTCGAGCAGCGACTCGATGTGGGGAAGCCGTGCCGCCTCGTTCGGAAGCATCGGCGGCTGGAGGAGGCCGGGCGGAGGCTCGTAGGCGGCCCAGCGGCTCGCGGTTTCGGACCAGAACGGATCGCCCGTCTGGTCGTGGAGCGCGCCCGCGAGCATCGTGTGCCAGCGCTGGTAGGCGACGGTCACGTAACCGGCCAGGAGCGAATAGGTGGTCCATTCGCCGGTATCGAAGGAGGGCGTCCAGTAGCGGGCCGCGTCCTGCCCGCGCGCCGCGATGCCGACCGCGTCCCCGCCGAACGTTTCCGCGTACATTCCCACCGCCACGAGCGCCGCCATCGAGCCGTTCCAGGTCCACATGCGCGGGTCGTACTCGTCCCACCAGTAGCCGTGGGTGGTATCATCCACGAGGATGCCTCCGTCGCTCCAGAAGGTCCGGAAGGAGCGAAAGACCTGGTGCGCGCGCTCGGCCTGCACCGCGTCGCCGGTCCGGCGGTAGAGCTCGACATAGAGCTTGAGCGCTTCGCCCTGCGCGAGCGACGAGATCCAGGGCGCCCGCTTCTGGACGTCGGAGAGGAAGTTGAAGTCGTACTCCCAGACCGGGAACGCGCCGGCGGCCCCGCTGCGCCAGGTGGCGTACTGCCAGAGCGCGTTCCCGATCGCGAGGAGCGTGTCGGTCGCGACGGCGGGATCGGGAAAGGGAATCCCGATGGCGTTCTCGATCGTGGTCACGGGCTGGAAGTAGACGCCGATGCTCGGGTAGAACACCCAGGTGAGATGGGGCGTGCGCGAGGGAAAGACGCGCTCGCCGGCCACGGGCAGCCCTCCGGTCGCGAATCCGGTGTTCACCGCGACGACGTCCACGAGGCGCGCGATGCGCGCCGAATCGGTGAGCGCGCCGCGGACATGGAACGCGGCGAAGTTGCCGAGCGCGCTGCGGATCCACGAGGCGCGGTAATACTGGTCGTCGGCGCCTCCCATCGGGCCCTCGAGGGAATCGATGGCCGCCTCGGCCCGGAGTAGGACCTCGGCGGCCTGATCGAGCTGGGAAGGGGTAAGGAGGCCGGCTGACGCGGCGCATTCGAGCGTCGCGAGCGCGGACCGCTCGAGACCCGGCGCACAGTCGGAATCGGCGTCCGTCCCTGCGGTCGGCTCGGAGGCGCAGGCGGCCGCCGCGAGCAGGAGGAGGAGCGGCAGCGACCTCATGACCGCGGATCCCCCATGACGAAGCCGGGCGGCGGCGAGAATCCCTCCCACCGGAGCGCCAGGTCGAGCCAGAAGTCGTCGCCGGTCCGCTCGTGCAGCGCCCGGGCGAGCCGGATGTAGAGGGCGTGATTGTCGCGGTCCTGATAACCTCCGGCCAGGCAGTCACGGGTCCAGAGGCCATCGTCGAACGACGGCGCGAGCGTGCGGGCCGCGAGGATGCCGTCGGCGGCGAGCTGCAGCGCGCGCTCGCCGGAGGTGAGGGCGGCCAGGTCCGCGACGGCGATCGCCGCGGCTGCGGCCGAGCGCCAGTACCCGACGCGTGGATCGGCTTCCTCCCACCAGGCGCCCGTCCGTCCGGGCACGCGCACGCCGCCTTCCGCCCAGCTCGCCTCGAAGGAAGGGAGGAGCGCCTCCGCGCGCGCGACCCACTGCGGCGCGCCGGTCCGCCGGGCGAGCTCGGTGAAGAGCCGAAGTGCGGCGGTCTGGGCCGCGGCCGACCGGCGAGGGGGCAGGAGAAAGATGGTGCACGCGATTGCCGGATAGTGGAGCTCCCACACGGGGGCCGTCGAGACCGCGGACATCGGCACTCCGTAGCGCCAGACGGCCTCGCCGGCATCCTCGAGCGCGTCGAGCGGCGCCTGCAGGCTCGCCGGCCCGGGACCGAGGATACGGGTCACGGTTCCCACCGGATCCGCGAAGATCCCGACGTTCGGGAGATGGACCCAGGCGATGTGTGGCGTGCGGCCGGTCGTCCAGTAGCCGTCCGGCTCCTGCGCCAGGTTGCCGCGCACGAAATCGGCGCTCACGGCCACGTGGTCGAGCCACCGGTGGAGCCGGGCGGAGTCGCGGGCGCCTTCGTCGTACAGGTCGGCCAGGTGCTGCAGCGAACGGAGGACGAAGCGGGCCCGGAGCAGGTCGTCGTAGACACCGGTACCGTGCAGGGAGTCGGCGATCCGGCGCGCGGCCGACAGCTCGTCGAGTGCCACGGCCGCGTCGTCCGCGCCGAGGAGCGCCGCGCCGTAGAGGCATTCGACGATCTCTTCGGCGGCGAGCGTGGACCGGCGGTCGCATTCGCGGGAGGGGCCGGGCGCCTGGCCGTCGCTGCACCCCCAGAGCGCAAGGAGGAGGAGCAGCATCCATGATGCGGGCTTCCGGTCAGTCGAGCGCACGCCACATGTACCAGCTCCCGACCGACCGGTACGGCCGCCACCGCTCCGCATGCTCGGCGAGCTCGACCGGCGTCGGGAGATCGTCGAGGCCGTAGGTGAGCGCGAATCCCTTGCGGACGCCGAGGTCGGCGACGGGAAGCACGTCCGGGCGGCCGAGGCGGAACATGAGCAGCATCTGCGCCGTCCAGGCGCCGATCCCGCGGACGGCGGTGAGACGCTCGATGATCTCGTCGTCGGGGAGCCGGCGGACCCGCGCCATCGGGGGGACGGTGCCGTCGAGCGTCTTCGCGGCGAGGTCCTTGAGCGCGGCGGTCTTCGCGGTGGAGAGACCGGCGGCGCGGAGCGTCGCATCGGGCGTCGCGAGCACATCCTCCGGCCGCGGAAAGCGCCGCGGCGCATAGAGGGCCACGACGCGCCCGAAGATGGTGGCGGCCGCCTTGCCCGACAGCTGCTGGTAGACGATCGATTCGGAGAGCGCGTGGAAGAGGCTCTGCGTGGCGCTCGGCCGAAGCAGGCAGGGGCCGGCGCGGCGCATGAGCCTGCCGAGCACCGGGTCGGCCCGGCGGAGATGGCGGACGGCGGCATCCGGGTCGAACGACAGCTCGGCCGATGCGGTGCGGAGATGGCGTGGCTTCGAGGGCATCGAACGAATCTAACGCGGGGGATTCATGCATCCGGAGGAGTTTCGGACCGAGGCGCACCGGCTGGTGGACTGGATGGCGGACTATTTCACGGCGGTGCCGGGCCGGATCGTGCCCGACGTGCGGCCCGGTGACGTCGCCGACCGGCTTCCCGCGGCCGCTCCCGAGACCGCCGAGCCGTTCGAAGCCATCATGGAGGATTTTCGCCGGATCATCCTTCCCGGCATGACGCACTGGAACCACCCGGGCTGGTTCGGCTATTTCCCGGCGAACAACAGCCCGCCGAGCGTGCTCGGGGAGATGCTCGTCTCCACGCTCGGCGCGCAGTGCATGTCGTGGCAGACGTCGCCGGCGGCCACCGAGCTCGAGCAAGTGACGATGCGGTGGCTTCGGGACCTGCTCGGCCTTCCCGCCGAATTCACGGGCGTCATCCAGGACACGGCCTCGAGCGCGACACTCGTGGCGCTCCTCTCTGCGCGGGAGCGGGCCACCGGATTCGCCTGGGGCGCGGGCGGTCCGCCGGCGGGTCTGGCCCTCGCCGTGTATGCGTCGGGCGAGGCCCATTCGTCGGTGGCCAAGGGCGTGAAGCTCGCGGGCTACGGGGCAGCGATGCTGCGGGTCGTTCCGGTGGACGAGGAGTTCGCCATGCGGCCGGACGCGCTCGCGGCGGCGATCGAGGCGGACGTGCGGGCGGGGATCCGGCCGGCATGCGTCGTCGCCACGATCGGGACGACCTCGTCCACGGCGGTCGATCCGGTCCCGGCCGTCGCGGACATCGCTCGGCGGCACGGGGCGTGGCTCCACGTGGACGCGGCCTACGCCGGGGCTGCGGCGATGCTCCCGGAGTGCCGGCACCATTTCGAGGGGGTGGAGCTCGCCGACTCGTTCGTGATGAACCCGCACAAGTGGCTGCTCACCAATTTCGACTGCACGGCGTACTTCGTCCGGGACACGGAGGCGCTGCTCCGGACCTTTTCCGCCAGTCCGGAGTACCTGCGGACCGTTCACGACGAGGCGGCCGTCAACTTCCGGGACTGGGGAATCCCGCTCGGA
>DASUXZ010000050.1:0-4272 GCA_036377655.1 Gemmatimonadales bacterium | reverse complement strand
CAGCGATTTGCCGGCGACGCCATGGTGTTCGGCGGGGCGGAGCTTCGGCTCGACCTCTTCCAGATCCCGTTCCTCGGGCTCGATTTCGGGGTGCACGGGATCACGGACGGGGGCCGCGTCTGGCTGGACGGGGAGGATTCGGACGACTGGCACCACGCGGTGGGCGGAGGATTCTCGCTCGGGTTCGACCGCCCGGCCGGCCTGCTGAGCGTCACGCTCGCCGACAGCGACGAGCGCAACGGCGTCTATATCGAGCTCGGCTTCACATTCTGAAGACCCGCAGGTTCCGCGCACTCTGGCGCCGGCTCGGCGCCGGCTCCGACGCGGCTCCCGTCCACCGCGACCTTCTCGCGCGGTACGCGGAGCCGTGGCGGCACTATCACGTCATCGGCCACATCGCCGAGTGCCTCCGCGAGCTCGACGCCGCGGCCGAGCTCGCCGACCATCCGGACGAGGTCGAGATCGCGATCTGGTTCCACGATGCCGTGTACGTGCCGGGGCGCCCCGACAACGAGGCGGCGAGCGCCGAGCTGGCACGCGCCGCCCTCTCGGCGGGCGGCGTCCCGGAGCAGGTGCAGGAGCGCGTGGGCGACATGATCCTCGCCACCCGGCACTCGGCCGCGCCGCTCGGGCGGGACGCCCGGCTGCTCGCCGACATCGACCTCTCGATCCTCGGCGCGGACCCCTACCGGTTCGGGATCTACGATCGCGCCATCCGGCGGGAGTATCACGCGCTGTCGGATGCGGAGTACCGCGCGGGACGCGCGGCGGTCCTCCGGGGGTTCCTCGCCTGGCCGTCGGTCTTCCGCACCGAGCGCTTCCGCGACCGTTTCGAGGCGGCGGCCCGGGCCAACATCACGGCGGCGCTCGCCGCCCTCGAGGCCGCCGCCCCGGATTGATCCGGGACACCGCGGCTGCTAGAATTCAGGGAGTGAAGGGGAGTAGCTCGTCCGCCGGATTCCGGCGGACGGCCGAATCGTCAAGACTGTCCGCCTGAGCGGGCACGGTTCGGTCGGGACGCGGAGGCCGGCGCCTCCGTCATCAGAGCGAGACCTTCGTCCGGCGCTGCCATGGCAGTGGGACGAAGGTCTCGCTCTTGTCATGCGGCCCAACCAGGCTCGGAGCCGAATCGATGCACAACAACGTCAAGACGTTCGTCCTGATGGCGGGGCTGATGGGTCTCTTCCTCCTCGCCGGGCAGCTGCTCGGCGGGTCGCAGGGCCTCATCCTGGCGCTCGTCATCGGCGGCGCCTTCAACTTCATCATGTACTTCTTCTCCGACCGGCTGGTCCTGAAGATGTACCGGGCGCAGGTGGTCACGGCCGCGGAGGCGCCCGAGCTGTACCGCATGGTGGACCGCCTGCGCCAGCGCGCCGGCCTGCCGATGCCGGTCGTGGCCATCGCGCCGCACGAGCAGCCGAACGCCTTCGCGACGGGGCGGAGCCCCGACAAGGCGGTCGTCGCCGTCACGTCCGGGATCCTCCGGAGCATGCCGGCCGAGGAGCTCGAGGGCGTGATCGCCCACGAGCTCGCGCACATCAGGAATCGCGACATGCTGATCTCCACCGTCGCGGCGGGCATCGCGGGTGCGCTCTCCAACCTCCCCTACCTCCTCATGTTCGGCGGTGGCGGGGACGACGAAGGCGGCCACCCGATCGCGCAGCTCGCGCTCATCATCCTGGCGCCGATCGGCGCGATGCTGATCCAGTTCGCCGTCTCCCGCCAGCGCGAGTTCGAGGCGGACCGGGTCGGCGCCGAGATTCTCGGGCGGCCGCTGCCGCTCGCGCGGGCGCTCGAGCGCCTCGATGCGATGGCGCACCGCATCCCGATGCAGGTGGCGCCGGCGGCGGCGCCGCTCGCCCAGGTCAACCCGCTCGCCGCGTACGGCGGCGGCGTGGCGAAGCTCTTCAGCACCCACCCGCCCACGGCGGAGCGGGTGGCGCGCCTCGAGGCGATGGCCGCGGGCCGCTGAGTGGGCGAGCACAGCCTCGCAGTCTGGCTCGGGTTCAGCGGCGCGGTCGCGGTCCTGCTCTTCCTCGACCTCGCCGTGCTCAACCGGCACTCGCACGTCCTCACGATGCGCGAGGCACTCCGGTGGAGCGGCAGCATCGTGGCGCTCGCACTCCTGTTCGGGGTGTTCCTCCTCCTCAAGGAGGGCACGCGGGCAGCGCTCGAGTACTACACCGGATACCTGATCGAGCTGAGCCTCAGCGTCGACAACCTCTTCGTCTTCATCCTCGTCTTCCAGTACTTCGGCGTCCCCGCCGAGCTGCAGCCGAGGGTCCTCAAGTGGGGGATCCTCGGCGCGATCGTGATGCGGCTCATCATGATCATGGCGGGCGCGCTGCTGCTCGACCGGTTCCACTGGATCATCTACATCTTCGGCGGGATCCTGATCTATACCGGGATCCACATGTTCTCGTCGAAGGAGGAACGGATCGAGCCGGAGCGGAACCCGGTGGTGCGGCTCGCGCGCCGGATCCTGCCGTTCACCGACACCTACGACGGGCAGCGCTTCTTCACGCGGTCGATGCGCGGGACGCTCATGGCGACCCCGCTCCTCCTCGTGCTCCTCGTCATCGAGTGGACCGACCTCGTCTTCGCGATCGACTCGATCCCGGCGGTGTTCGCCGTGACGCGCGACCCGTTCATCGTCTACACCTCGAACATCTTCGCGATCCTCGGCCTCCGCGCGCTCTTCTTCGTGCTGGCGGACATGATGCACCGCTTCGATTACCTGAAGCCGGCGATCGCGGTCATCCTCATCTTCGTCGGCATCAAGATGACGGTCAGCAACTGGGTGCACCTGCCGACGCTCATCTCGCTCGGGTTCATCCTCGTGGTGCTGTCCACCGGCGTCATCCTGTCCCTCCGCAAGAGCCGCCGGGAGGCGATGGGCGCGGCGGGCTGAACGCCGTATATTCTGCCGATGCCATCCACCGCCCCGGGACCGGAGCCCGCCCGCGTGCCCGAGCCCCCGGCCCGCGGGCTCGCCGCGCGGCTCGGCCTCTCCCGCCCCGAGCTCCGCGCGTGGGCGATGTACGACTGGGCCACCTCGGCGATGCAGACGGTCATCATGACGGCCGTCTTCCCGATCTACTTCGTGAGCGTCGCCGGCGCCGGGCTCGCGCCCGAGCGCGCCACGCAGCAGCTCTCCCTCGTCAATTCGATCGCGCTCGCGCTCGTGGCCGTCGCCTCGCCGATCCTCGGCGCCGTCTCGGACCTCGCGGCGAACAAGAAGCGGATGCTCGCCGGGTTCATGATGGCGGGCATCCTCGCGACGGGCGGGATGTACTTCATCCATCACGGGGACCTCGCGCTCGCCTCGGCGCTCTTCATCGTCTCGATGATCGGCGCCACCGGGAGCTTCGTCTTCTACGAGTCGCTCCTGCCGCACGTGGCCCGCGAGGACGAGGTGGACCGCGTCTCGACCGCGGGCTTCGCGCTCGGCTACGTCGGCGGGGGCCTCCTCCTCGCGCTCAACCTCGCGTGGATCCAGAAGCCCGGCCTCTTCGGGCTCCCGTCGGGCGAGGGGCTGAGCCCGGCCCAGGCGACGCTCCCGGCCCGGCTCGCGTTCGTGTCCGTCGCGGTCTGGTGGGGGCTCTTCTCGATTCCCCTCTTCCGGAAGGTGCCGGAACCGCCCAGGCGCCGGGAGCCGGACGAGCCGCGCGCCGGCCGCGCGGTCGTCGGCGCCTTCACGCGGCTCGGCGAGACCTTCCGGGAGCTCCGCGGCTTCCGGCACGCGTTCGTCTTCCTGCTCGCGTTCCTCATCTACAACGACGGGATCCAGACCATCATCAAGATGGCCACCGCGTACGGCACGGAGATCGGCATCGGCGCGGGCGCGCTCATCGCGGCCATCATGATCGTGCAGTTCGTCGGCGTCCCCTTCGCGTTCCTGTTCGGAATGCTCGCCGGCCGCATCGGCGCCAAGCGGGCGATCTTCCTCGGGCTCTCGGCCTATACGGGGATCAGCGTCCTCGGGTACTTCATGACGTCGGCCACGCACTTCTTCATCCTCGCGGCGCTCGTCGGCATGGTGCAGGGCGGCACCCAGGCGCTCAGCCGGTCGCTCTTCGCGAGCATGGTGCCGAGGCACAAGTCGGGGGAGTTCTTCGGGTTCTTCAGCGTGTTCGAGAAGTTCGCCGGCATCGTGGGGCCGCTTTTCTTCTACGTCGCCATCGAGCTCACCGGCTCGAGCCGGTCGGCGATCCTCTCGATCATCGCCTTCTTCGCGGTCGGCGCGGTGCTGCTGGCCAGGGTAGACCCGGC
>DASUXZ010000049.1:0-8336 GCA_036377655.1 Gemmatimonadales bacterium | reverse complement strand
TTCCCTTCCTGGCGAGCGGGCTCACCTTCGATGCCCTGCTCGCCGCCGTGCCCTTCGTCCTCCTCATGCTCCTCGGGCTCACCGAGCTGGTGCGGCACCTCGCCGGCGTCGCCACGCCCGACTTCAGCCTGATCTTCCACGCGTTCCTCCCGCCGCACGAGCTCGGCGAGCGGGACCCGTTCGGGATCGTCGAGGCGCTCCTCACGGGGATCGCGAGCAACCCCGGGGCGATCTCGCTCTATGCCGTGCCGACGTTCATCTGGTTCAGCACGCGGCTGTTCGCCGGGGTGCGCACCTCGCTCAACCACGTGTTCGACGTGTCGCTCCGGCCGCGCCGGCGGCGGAACTTCCTCGCGGTGTGGGCGGTGGGGAAGGCGCGCGACGCCTCGATGGTGCTCGTGACGCTGCTCCTGTTCATCGTGAACTTCTCGCTCACCGCCGCCCTGGCGCTCTTCCCGGCGCTGAGCCGCCGCTATCCCCAGTTCGAGCTCGTGGTCGGCAACCTCGGCCGGTTTCTCGGCGAGGCGCTCACGGTGCTCTTCTCGATCGTGCTTTTCTTCGTGATCTACAAGTACGCCTCGGCCCGGCGGCTCCCGTGGCGCACCGCGCTCCTCGCGGGCACGTTCGCGGCCGTGGCGTTCGAGATCGCGAAGCGCCTCTACGGGCTCTACCTCACCAATTTTGCCGGCCTGCGCGCCGCATCGGGGGACGCCACGATCGGGGCGCTGATCCTCTTCGTGCTGTGGGTCTACTACACGGCGCTCGTCTTCCTCCTCGGCGGGGTCGTGGCCGAGACGTGGGAGCTCCGGCGGATGCAGCAGCGGCAGCGGGCGATATTGCGCTGACGCGCGTCGGACGGTTGGAAGGTCGGACGGTTGCCCCGTCCGACCTTCCGACCGTCCGACCGTCCGACTATATTCCATGTGCCTCAGGTCCGAAGGGCGCCGGCGCGCGAACCGCGTCAGGACCTCGCCGGTAGCAGCGCTAAGCGATGCCCGGTGTCGCTTCGGGGAGCCTGGGGCACTTTTCTTTTCCGGACGCTGACCGCCTTCCGTCCCTCCCTACATGGCCATCGCTCTCGCTCGTCGCTACCGCCCCAGGCGATTCTCCGACCTGCTCGTGCAGGATCACGTCGCCGCCGTCCTTCGCGGCGCCGTCGCCCGCGACCGGGTCGGCCATGGCTACCTGCTGACGGGGCCCCGCGGCGTGGGGAAGACCACCGCCGCCCGGATCCTCGCCATGGCGCTCAACTGCCCGCGCCGGGAGCCGTCGGGCGACCCGTGCGGCGAGTGCGAGAGCTGCCTCCGGATCTGGAACGGCTCGGCGAGCCTCGACGTCGTCGAGATCGACGCCGCGAGCAACCGCGGCGTGGACGACGCCCGCGAGCTCCGGGAGCGCGCCATGTACGCGCCCTCCGAGGAGTCGCACTACAAGGTCTACATCGTCGACGAAGCGCACATGCTCACGCGCGAGGCATGGAACGCGCTGCTCAAGATCCTGGAGGAGCCGCCGCCGCGCGTCGTCTTCGTCTTCGCGACGACGGACCCGCAGAAGATCGCCGCGACGGCGGCGCCGGTGCTCTCGCGGCTCCAGCGGTTCGACTTCCGCCGCATCGGTCCCGCCGCCATCCGGGAGCGGCTCCGCGCGGTGCTCGCGGAGGAAGGGATCGAGGCCGAGGAGGACGCGCTCGCCGTCATCGCGCGCCACGCCGACGGTGGCATGCGCGACGCGCTCTCGGTGCTCGACCAGTGCCTGAGCTTCGGGGAGGGGACCGTCACCGCCGCGCGGGTGCGTGAGACCCTCGGCCTCGCGGGCGACGAGCTCTTCCAGGAGATGCTCGAGGTGGTCGTCGGCCGCAATCCGGCGGGCGTCTTCGCGCTCGTCGAGCGGCTCATGGACGCGGGTGCCGACCTCGGCGAGTTCATGAACGGCGCCGCGGAGCTCCTCCGGGCGCTCCTCATGGTCCAGGTCGGCGCGGAGCCCGAGGGGCTGACCGAGGCCACCCGCGACCTGCTCCGCCGGTACCGGAGCGAGCTCGAGCCCGGCGACGTGCTCCGCATGCTCCGGCTCCTCGCCGAGAGCGAGGCGGCGATCCGGCGGAGCGCCAACTCCCGGCTCATCGTCGAGACGCTCCTCCTTCGCTGGGCCATGCTGGACCGCACCGTCGATCTCGCTGCCGTGCTTCGCGGCGCGCCCGGAGCCGCGCCTCGCGTCGCGCGCGATTCGGGGCCGCGCCGCGCTCCGGAGGCCACGCCGGCGGTCGCGGAGGCGGGGCGGCCGGCGGCTGCGCCAGCGACGGCGGCGTTGTCGGCGATGGAAGCGTCGCCTGCGCCGTCGCCCCCGGCGGCCCCCGCCATCCCGTCCGAACGGATCCCGTTCACGGCGGAAGCCGTGCGGGGGGCATGGCCCGGCGTCGTCGCAGCCGTCCGCGCCGAGAGCCGCTTTCTCGGCGAGGCGCTCGCGGCCACCGCACCGGCCTCGGTCGAAGCGCCGGACTTGCGGGTCGTCATGACGGAGCCGAACCCCCTCTTCCACGAGCGCCTCGAGCAGCAGGCGGCGATCGTCGAGCGGGTCGTGTCGGCGCGCGTCGGCGCCCCCGTGCGGCTCAGGATCGCGGTCGCGGGCGAGGCCGAGCCGCCCCGGGAAAGCGCCGCGAAACGGATGTCGGAGAGCGGCATCCGGGCGGCGCGTCTCAAGGGCCTGCGAGAGCGGGATCCGGCCCTCGACGCAGCGGCGGATGAGTTAGATTTGGAGATCGTGGAGTAGGCTCGGGCACGGCTTGCCGGTCGGGCCGGGGCCATCTAATGTGCGGAGCCGGTCCCCGGCTCCCAGACGGACATGGGCATGGCGGACATCCAGCAGTTGTTCCAGCTCGGCCAGCAGATGCAGGGCCGGCTGCAGCAGATACAAAGCGAGCTCGCGGACCGCACGGTCGAGACGAGCGCCGGCGGCGGGCTCGTGCGCGTCACCGCCGACGGGCGGGGCACCATCCGGGCCATCACGATCGACCCGGCTGCCTTCGAGGGGCGGGATGCCGAGCTGCTCTCGGACCTCGTCCTCTCGGCGGTCGCGGAAGCGCAGCGGCGCATCGCCGAGATGGTGCAGGCGGAAATGCGGAAGATCCAGCCCCCGGCCTGGCCCTCGCCGCTCTGATCGGTGAGCGCCATCGACGATCTCATCGCCGAGCTGTCCCGGCTGCCCGGCATCGGTCGAAAGACGGCTCAGCGCCTCACGTTCCATCTGCTCCAGCAGTCCCCGGACCGGGTCACCGCGCTCGCGCGGGCGCTGACGGCGGTCACCGAGCGGGTGCGGCCGTGCGCCGAGTGCGGCAACCTGTCCGAAGGGGAGCGGTGCGAGGTCTGCGGCGATCCGCGGCGGGATCCGGCGCTCCTCTGCGTCGTCGAGGAGGCGTCCTCGGTCGGGGTGGTGGACCGTGCCACCGGCTTCCGCGGGCGGTATCACGTGCTCGGCGGGCGGCTGTCGCCGCTCGAGGGGATCGGCCCGGAATCGCTCCGCCTCGAGGGTCTCGTCGCGCGGGTGCGCGATACCGGCGTCCGTGAGGTCATCCTCGCCACCAACCCTTCGATGGAGGGGGAAGTGACGGCCACCTACATCCAGCAGCTCCTCGCCGACCTTCCGGTCCGCGTCACGCGGCTCGCCCGCGGCCTCCCCATGGGCGGAGACCTCGAGTACGTGGACGGCGTGACGCTCGCGCATGCGCTCACGGCGCGCCAGGAGGTGCAGTGATGCGGTCGCGCGGCGCACTGTTCGCCTCGATGGCCGGGGTCGGGCTCGCCGCCGGCTGGGTCATCGCGCAGCGGCGCCTCGCACACCATCGCCGCGACCTCTTCAGCCGCCACCCGCTCCGCCGCATGGCGGCGCTCCAGTTCCTCGCCGGGCAGGGCGGGGTCGAGACCGTGCGCCTGCTGCGGGACTACGTGTCCTGGGAAGTGCAGCCGATGCTGCGCCGCCGGGGCGAAGCGCTCCTGCGGCGCATGCAGGCCTCGCTTGCGTAGGGCAGGCGCATGAGCGGCGCCTCGAGCTGGTCGTTCCGGGAAGACGACTCGCGGCGGATCGACGAGATCCTCACCGCCTTCCTCCGCGACTCGAGCGCGCGCACCGCGCTCATCGTGGATCGCACGGGCCAGCTCGTCGCCACCGTCGGGCAGCCGGTCGCGTTCGATCCCACCGCCTTCGCGTCGCTCACCGCCGCGGATTTCAGCGCCAACGACCAGCTCGCGCGGATGCTCGGCGAGCCGGAGTTCGGCGCGCTGTTCCACCAGGGAGAGCGCGAGTCGATGTACCTCGCCGACATCGCGCGGCGGGTCATCCTGGTCGTGCTCTTCGACAACGAGACCACGCTCGGCCTCGTGAAGCTCCGCGTGCGCACGGCGGTGCAGGAGCTCAATGCGGTCTTCACGGATATGTTCTCCCGCGCAGACGGCGCGGACGCGCCCCAGGTGGAAAGCGGGTTCCTGGGTGAGGCGGAAGACGAGATCGACAAACTCTTCGGGTCCTGAGGGGAACCGCGTCTCATGTCGATGATCAACTACGCCTCCCGCGAGATCAACTGCAAGCTCGTCTACTACGGGCCGGGGCTGGGCGGGAAGACGACGAACCTGGAGTTCGTGTACAACAAGGTGGCGCCGGCATCGCGCGGGAAGATGATCTCGCTCGCCACCGAGACCGAGCGCACGCTCTTCTTCGACTTCCTGCCGGTGGACCTCGGGACCATCCGCGGCTTCAAGGTCAAGTTCCACCTCTACACCGTGCCCGGCCAGGTCTACTACAACGCCTCGCGCAAGCTCATCCTCAAGGGAGTGGACGGCGTCGTGTTCGTCGCCGACAGCCAGCTCGAGCGGATGGAAGCCAACATCGAGGCGATGCAGAACCTGTACGACAACATGACCCAGCACGGGTACGACCTGACGCGCATCCCGTTCGCGATCCAGTACAACAAGCGCGACCTCCCGAACGCCGCGCCGATCGCGGAGCTCCAGGCCGCGCTCAATCCGGGCTGGCCCGTCGAGGACCCGGCGCGGCAGCGCCTCACCCCCGATCCCGACCACCCGGGCGAGTACCTCGTCTGGCAGCAGGACGGGGCGTGGTACGAGCGGGCGCCGCACTTCGAGGCCGTCGCCGCCACCGGCGAGGGCGTCTTCGATACGCTCAAGGCGATCAGCAAGGCCGTCGTCAAGACGCTGGGCTGAGGCGCTCCCATGTGGACGCTGCCGAACATCATCACGGTCGTCCGGATCTGCTTCACGCCGATCATCGCCCTCCTGCCGTTCATCGAAGGGTACTGGCCCAAGCTCATCTGCTTCGTGATCTTCGTGATCGCCGCGGTGAGCGACGTGTTCGACGGCTATCTTGCGCGCAGCCGCAACATGGTGAGCGACATCGGCAAGCTGCTCGACCCGATCGCGGACAAGCTCCTCCTCTTCGCCACGCTCATCCCGATCTACTGGATCACGCGCCAGCGGCACGATCTCTACGACATCCCCGTCTGGGGCAGCATTCCCCTCTGGGTGTGCCTCCTCCTCATCGGCCGCGAGCTCGCGATGACGGCGTTCCGGTGGTGGGCGCAGCGGCGCGGCGTCGTCATCCCCGCCCACGGGGCGGGCAAGCTCAAGACGGTGATCCAGAACATCTTCATCGGCGCGATCATGCTCTGGTTCGCCTTCCGCGACGCGCGGAAGCCGATGGGCTGGGAGCACAGCCCCTTCGCGGCCTTCTGGAACACCTTCCACGGCAGCTTCGTCGCGGTGGCGCTCGCCATCGCGACGGCGCTCACCATCTACTCGTTCGTCCTCTACATCTACCGCTACCGGGACCTCCTCTCGGGTCGCCACCGCTGACCGGCCCCGGGATGAACGTCGAGATCGTCACGATCGGCACCGAGCTCCTTCTCGGCTTCACGGTCGATACCAACGGCGCCGAGATGGGGCGGATGCTTGCCGACATCGGGGTCCGGGTCACCCGCCGCACCACGATCTCCGATCGCGCCGGGGACATCACCGCCGCCGTCTCGGACGCGCTCGCGCGCACGCGCGCCGTGATCGTGACCGGCGGCCTCGGCCCGACGCGCGACGACATCACCAAGGTGACCGTCGCGGAGCTCTTCGGCGTGCCGCTCGAGTTCGACGAGTCGCTCTGGGACGCGCTCGTCGAGCGGTACCGGACTGCGGGTCGGGTGCCGGTGGAGAGCAACCGGACGCAGGCGCAGGTCCCGCGCGGCGCGGTCGTCCTCCCCAACCGCTGGGGGAGCGCTTCGGGGCTGTGGCTCGAGGACCGCGAGCGGGGGCTCGTGGTCATGCTTCCCGGCGTCCCGCTCGAGATGCGGAACCTGATGCGGCACGAGGTCGTGCCACGGCTCGTGGCGCGCGCGACGGAGGCCCGCGTCATCCGCTCCCGCACCCTCCGCACGGTGGGGGTGGCGGAGGCGGCGCTCGCCGAGCGGCTGGGAGAGATCGAGCGGGACATCGCGCCGGTCACCCTCGCCTACCTCCCGCAGCCGGCCGGCGTGGACCTCCGCCTCACGGCGTGGGACGTGCCCGAGCAGCAGGCGACGACGCTCCTCGACCGCGCCGCGGCGAGGGTGCGGAGCCATGCCGGCCGGGCCGTCTACGGGGAAGGGGAGGACGACCTCGCTGCCGTGGTGCTCGAGCGGGCGAGGCGGGCGGGCGTGCTCATCGGCGTCGCCGAGTCGTGCACCGGCGGCCTCGTCGGAGCGAGGCTCACCGAGACTCCCGGAAGCTCGGACGTGATGCAGGGAAGCGTCGTCTGCTATTCGTACCGCTCGAAGGCGGACCTGCTCGGGGTCTCGACGGCCGACATCGAGCGGCACGGGGCGGTGAGCGAGCCGGTGGTCCGGGCCATGGCTGCAGGCGCCCTCGAGCGTCTCGGCGCGGGCATCTCGGTGGCGGTCACCGGCATCGCGGGCCCTGGCGGCGCGACGCCCGAGAAGCCCGTCGGGACGGTCTGGTTCGCCACGGCGATCGGGAAGGACGTGCGCGCGGTGAAGCTCGTCATCTTCGGCACCCGCGCGGAGGTGCGTGAGCGCGCCGCCCAGACGGCGCTCAGGCTCCTGCTCGACCGTCTCGACGAGGCCGCGCCGGCCACCGGTTGACCCCGCCCGGCCGCCGGGCTCAGAACTGCGCGCTCTCCGTCGACTCCTCGAGCGCGAGCGTCGAGCCCGTTCCCCCGCTGATGACCTGCAGGACCTCGTCGAAGTAGCCGGTCCCGACCTCCCGCTGGTGCCGCGTGGCGGTGTAGCCCGCTCCTTCCGCCTTGAACTCCGACTGCTGCAGCTCCGAGTACGCCGACATCCCCTTGTCGGCATAGGCGCGCGCGAGCTGGAACATGCTGAAGTTGAGGGCATGGAACCCGGCGAGGGTCACGAACTGGAAGCGGTATCCCATCGCGCCGAGCTCGCGCTGGAATCGGGCGATCGTTCCGGCGTCGAGGTTCTTCCGCCAGTTGAACGACGGCGAGCAGTTGTATGCGAGCAGCTTGCCCGGATACTCGGCGCGGATCGCCTCGGCGAATCGCCGGGCTTCGGCGAGGTCCGGCGTCGAGGTCTCGCACCAGATCAGGTCGGCGTAGGGGGCGTACGCGAGGCCGCGCGCGATCGCCGAATCGAGCCCGCCGGTGATCCGGTAGAATCCTTCCGGCGTTCGCTCGCCGGTGAGGAAGGGGCGGTCCGCCGGGTCGATGTCGCTCGTGAGGAGCTTGGCGCTGCAGGCATCGGTCCGCGCCACGAGGATGGTGGGCACGTCGAGAACGTCGGCCGCGAGGCGCGCCGCGACGAGGGTCCGGATGAAGTGGCTCGTGGGAATGAGCACCTTGCCGCCCAGGTGGCCGCACTTCTTCTCGGAGGAGAGCTGGTCCTCGAAGTGCACCCCCGAGGCGCCGGCCTCGATCATCGCCTTCATCAGCTCGAAGGCGTTGAGCGGACCGCCGAAGCCCGCCTCCGCGTCCGCGACGATCGGCGCGAGCCAGTCGTGCTCGCCGCGACGGCCTTCGGCGGCCTCGATCTCGTCCGCGCGGAGGAGCGCCTGGTTGATGCGCCGCACCACCTGCGGCACGCTGTTGGCCGGGTAGAGGCTCTGGTCGGGGTAGGTCTGCCCCGCCATGTTCGCGTCCGCCGCCACCTGCCATCCGCTCAGGTAGATCGCCTTGAGTCCCGCCCGCACCTGCTGGACCGCCTGCCCGCCCGTGAGCGCCCCGAGCGCCTGGACGTAGTCGCGGCTGGTGAGCAGCTCCCAGAGCCGAGCGGCGCCGCGCTCCGCGAGCGTGTGCCGGATGCGCACGGAGCTCCGCAGACGCTGGACGTC
>DASUXZ010000048.1:0-6003 GCA_036377655.1 Gemmatimonadales bacterium | reverse complement strand
CGAGGCCCGGGCGGTTGCCGTCGGAGCGGGCGCCGGCATCGATGCCGAGCCGGGCGCGCACGAGCGGCACCTCGGGCATGCGCACCACCTGGAGCTCCAGCCCGTTCGGCAGCGTCGCCCGCTCCACCGCGGGGATCGTGAGCTCGGGCGCGGGCCCGAGGCTCGGCGGCGTGGCGGTGGCGGGCGCCGCGGCGGCGGGCGCGGCCGCGGCGGGCCGCTCCGCCGGCGCCGGCGTCGATTCCGGGGCGGCGCCCGAGGCGCAGCCCGCGAGCGCCGCCAGGCCGATGATCGCGGCGAGCGGCCCGAGCCCTGCATCCTGTCGCTTCATCCTGCTCGACTCCGTTCCGTTGTTCGTGCTCATGGCGTCACCCGCGGGCGGGCGGCGAGGTCCCGCTTCCCTTCGGGCACGATGGACAGCACTACGCGCGGCCCGGCGAGATACTCGCGCACCACGCGCTGGACGTCGGCGGCGGTGACGGCGCGGTACCGGTCGAGGTCCCGCTGGAAGCCGTCGGGCTCGCCGATCTGGTAGTAGTACATGTTGAGCTGGTCGGCCTTCCCGCCGACGCGCTCGAGCGCCGAGAGGAAGCCCGACTCGTAGGAGTTCTTCGCCTGCTCGAGCTCGCGGGCCGTCGGGCCCTCCGCCGCGAGGCGCGCGATCTCCGCGTCGATCACCTGCTGCAGCTCGGGGAGCGACTTCCCGGGCCGCGCCGTCGCGACGACGGAGAAATCGCCGTCGAGGCGCTTGCCGTCCTGGTAGGCGAAGACGCTGCTCGCGATCTGCTGGTCGTACACCATCGTCTGCGTGAGCCGCGCGTTCTTGGCGCCGGTCAGGATGTACGCGGCGAGGTTGAGCGCCGCGTCGTCCGGCTCCCACCCCTTCACGGTGTGCCAGGTGTAGTAGAGGCGCGGGAGCTGGACCTTGTCCTCGAGCACCGCGGCGGTGTCGCCCGCGAGCCGGACGGCGGGAGGCGCCGAGCGCTCGATCGCGGGCCCGCGCGGGATCGCGCCGAAGTACTTCTCGACGAGCGCCTTCACCTCCGCGGCGCGCACGTCGCCGGCCACGACGATCGAGGCGTTGTTCGGCGCGTAGTAGCGGCGGAAGAAGTCCTTCACGTCCTCGAGCGACGCCGCCGAGAGGTCGGTCATCGAGCCGATGACGGGCCACGAGTAGGGGTGCGACTTCGGGTAGAGCATCCCGATGATCGTCTCGTTCGCGAGGCCGTACGGCTGGTTGTCCACGCCCTGGCGCCGCTCGTTCTTCACCACGTCCCGCTGGAGGTCCACCTTGGCCGAGTCCATCGTGGGGAGCATCCAGCCCATCCGGTCCGCCTCGAGCCAGAGCATGAGCGGCAGCGCGTTGGCCGGTCCCGACTCGAAGTAGTTGGTGCGGTCCTCGGTCGTGGAGCCGTTGTTGTTGGCGCCGGCCGCCTCGAGGCGGCGGTCGAACTCGGGGTACGGGGCGTGCTCCGAGCCCATGAACATCAGGTGTTCGAAGAGGTGCGCGAAGCCGGTGCGCCCGACCTTCTCGTCACCCGAGCCGACGTGGTACCACACGTTCACGGTCACGACCGGCGCCGAGCGGTCCTCGTGGACGATGAGCGTGAGCCCGTTGTCGAGCGTGTCGATGACGTAGGGAACTTCGAGCGAGGCCGACGGTGCGGGTGGCGCCGACTGGGCGGCGAGCGGTCCGCCGGCCGCGGCGGCACCGAGCGCGAGCGCCAGGACGGGTAGCGCCCTCTGCTGCGATCTCATGCGTGTACCCCTTTTCCTTATGTATTGGATGTCGCCACGTACGTTCATGCCGGGACCCCGGTTTCGCCCCGGAACCAGCGCCAGCTCCGCACCCACGCCACCGGCGCCTTGAGCCCCTCCCAGAAGAGATAGCGGAGCTCGAGGTTCGGGTTGTCCGAGATCGGGCTCGACTCGGTGGGCGAGGTGAACGCCTCGAGCTCGTTCCGCCGTGCCTCGAACCGGAGGCGGGACATGTGGAAGGGATCGCTCACGAGGAGCACCGTGCGGAGGTGCCTCGGATGCAGCCATGCCGCCACGTCGGTCATCGACGCGTAGGTGGATTTCCCCCGCGGCCGCGCGACGATCGCCGAGTCCGGCACGCCGCGGGCCACGAGCCACCGCCGGCTCACTTCCGCCTCGCTCGTCGTGTCGCCACGGCCGAAGCCCCCCGTCACCATGATCCGCGGCGCCAGGCCCTCCTGGTACAGCTCCCGCGCATGCTCGAGCCGCGCGCGGAGCACCGGCGAGGGCCGGCCGTTGTACTGGGCCGCCCCGAGGACGACGATCGCATCGACCGGCCGCCGCTGGTCCTGCAGGCTCACGACGAGCACCATCACGAGCGAGATCGTGTAGGAGATCAGGATCGCGAGAACGAGGAGGCCGGCGAGCTTGAGGGTGCGGCGAAGGACTCGGTGCACCGCTGAAAGTTACGGCGGGCCCCGCCGGGCGGTAGGTCAGTCGAGGTCGAAGCTCTCGCCGTGCCTCGGAACGTGGACCTCGCCGACCCCTTCGGACTTGAGGATGGCGGCCATCGCCGCGAGCGCCGAATCTTCGCCATGGACGCAGAAGGCGCGCCGGATCGGCCCGCCGAGCCGCTTCACCCAGGCACGGAGCTCGTTGCGGTCGGCATGGGCCGAGTACCCGCCGATGGTCTCGACCTCGGCGCGGATCGAGTGCTCCTCGCCGAAGATGCGGACCTCCCGCGCCCCGTCCTGGATCCGCCGGCCGAGGGTGTGCTCCCCCTGGAAGCCGACGAAGAGGATGCAGTTGCGGTGGTCGCCGCCGTGGTTCTTCAGGTGGTGGAGGATCCGCCCGGCTTCGGCCATCCCGGACGCGGCGATGATGATCGCTGGCCCCTGCAGGCTGTTGAGCCGCTTCGAGTCCTCGACGTCGCGGGTGTAGTTGACGAGCGAGAAGTCGAAGAGCGGCGAGTCCGACTCGACGAGCCGCTCGGTCCGGTCGAAGACGTCGGGATGGAGCCGGAAGACGGTCGTCGCCTCGATGGCGAGCGGGCTGTCGATGTAGACCGGGATGCGCGGGATCTTCCCCTGGCGGAAGAGCCCGTTGATCGAATAGACGAGCTCCTGCGTGCGGCCCACCGCGAAGGCGGGGATGAGGATCTTCCCGCCGCGGCTCGCGACGCGCCGCACGAGCTCGCCGAGATGCTCTTCCGCTCCCTCGACGCTCTCGTGCTCGCGCTCGGCGTAGGTGGACTCGACGATGAGCGTGTCGACCGGCCCCGCGGGCGGATTGGGGTCCCGGATGATCGGCAGCCCGCTCCGCCCGATATCCCCGGAGAAGACGATGCGATGCGGCTTCCCCTCGCTGATCCGGAGGTCCACGCTCGCCGAGCCGAGGATGTGGCCGGCGTCGGTGAACTCGAAGGACACGTGCTTCCTGAGGTGCCGGATCCGCCGGTACGGCTCGCCGACGATGAGCTCCTGCGTGCGGGCGGCGTCGCGCATCGTGTAGAGCGGCTCCGACTCGGGCGCCGCCTTCCCGTGGCGCTGGAGGAACTCGAAATCCTTCTCCTGGATGTGCGCCGAGTCGGCGAGCATCACCGCGCAGAGGTCGCGCGTCGCGGCCGTGGCGTGGATCGGTCCGTGAAAGCCGCGGTTGACGAGGAGGGGAAGCCGGCCGGCATGATCGATGTGCGCGTGGCTCAGCACCACGGCGTCGATCCGCCGGGCGTCGAACGGGAGGTCGCGGTTGAGCTCGGCGGCTTCCTTCCGCCGGCCCTGGAAGAGCCCGGCATCGAGGAGGATGCGGGCGCCTGCCGCCTCGACGAGGTGCATCGAGCCCGTCACCTGCCCGGCGGCGCCCCAGAACGTCAGCTTGATCGGTGCCATGGTGCTCCGGTCGGTGGATCGATCGGTCAGCGGGTGCCGAAGAGGCGGTCCCCGGCATCGCCCAGGCCGGGAAGGATATAGCCCTTCGCGTTGAGCTGCCGATCGAGGGACGCCGCGTAGACGGGGACGTCGGGGTGCGCGTCGAGCATGCGGGTCACGCCCTCGGGCGCCGCGACGAGGCAGAGGAACCGGATGCGCCCGGCACCCGCCCGCTTGAGCGCGCCGACGGCGGCTGCGGCCGAACCGCCGGTCGCGAGCATCGGGTCCAGCACGAAGAAGTCCCGCTCCATCTCGTCGCTCGGGATCTTGAAGTAGTAGTCCACGGGCTCGAGCGAGTCGTGGTCGCGGTAGAGCCCGATGTGGCCGACGCGCGCGGACGGGATGAGCTGCGCCACGCCGTCCACCATGCCGAGGCCCGCGCGGAGGATCGGCACGAGCGTGAGCTTCTTCCCGGCCACCTGCTTCCCGGTCATGCGCTCGAGCGGCGTCTCGATCTCGACCGGCTCGAGCGGGAGGTCCTTCGTGACCTCGTACGCCATCAGCATGGCGATCTCGTTCACGAGCTGCTTGAAGTCGCGCGTCGTGGTGTCCCGGTCGCGGAGCAGGGTCAGCTTGTGCTGGATGAGGGGGTGGCCCAGGACCGTGAGGTTCGGGAAGCTCGTCATGGCGTCGTCGGGTCGGGGACGAGGGTGGTCGTCCACTCGGTCCGGTCCCACGCGAGGCGAAGCACCGCCCCGCGGCCGGCGGGCTCGACGACGATCGTGAACCGCTCGACCGGCGCATCGAGCGTCCGCTGCGCGAGCGGCACGCGGACGAGGTCGGCGGCGGCGTCGTACTCGGTGCCCCACTGGCCGGTCTGCCGGTTGACGATGAGCTCGGCGCCGCCGGGCCGGGGAAGCGTGTAGAGCGTATAGCTGCCGGCCGGAAGCTCGGCGCCGCCGACGAGAAGGGGCGCGCTCACGGTGAGCCCGGTGGCCGCGTTGGCGCCGGTTCGCCAGACCTCGTTCCAGGGGACGAGGCCGCCGAAGATCTCGCGCCCGCGCATCCCCGGGCGGCCGTAGTCCACGATCACCTCGGCGCCGCCGACGGTGGCGCGCACCGTGTCCCGCGGGGAGAGCTGTCCCGCCGGCCCCCCCGCGCGCTCGGCGGCCGCGGCCGCCCGGGCGAGCGACGGCAGGTCCACACGCCGTACGCGCGTCACCGTCACCTTCTGGGTCGTCGCCGAGCCGTCGGCGCCGAGGATGCGGCCCGCCCGGTCGATGCGGAGCCGGAGTGGCGCGCCGAAGAAATCGAGCGCCGCGCTGTCCGGTGCCGTGCGGCGGATGCCCGTCGGGAGCGGCGCCAGGACGCCGGGAAAGATGAGCTCGGCCGGCGCGCTGTCGACGCCGCGGCCAAGCGTGCGCCGGACCAGCTGCTCGTAGAGGGCGTAGCTGAACGGAAGGAAGACCGAGCCTTCGCGGGTGTGGAGCGCCGTCGCGTAGGCGCGTGTGCCCTCGCCCGAGACGAGCGTCACCCGGACGCTGTCCATGCCGAATTCCACGGTGGCGGACGCGGGGGCGGCGGAATCGCCGGCGAGGGGAACCGCGGCCGACTCGAAGCGGAGGATCGAGCCGTCCGGAGCGAGCGTCGCGCTGTAGCGGGTGAGCTCGACCTTCGGGGCGCGGAGGAGCCGACGACCCTCGAGGCGGTCGGCCGTGCGGGAGAACTGCTCGAGGGCGATGGTGTCCCGTCCGAGCCGCACCAGGAAGGCGCCGCTGTCCGGGGCCTGCGCCGAGGCGGGATTCGCGGCGGCGAGCGCGAGGATCGCGAGTGAGGCGATCAGGGGCGCGGCGATCGTGCGTGCGGGGATCGGAGCGAGACCGGCGCGAGTCAGATCCTGACCGTGACCTTCCGGCAGGTGGCGGTCTCGAGGTCGCAGATGCCGGCCCGGAGGACGCCTTGGAGCTCGCCGTCGGGGCCGGTGAAGATCCCGGCGGGCGGCGCCGTGTAGTAGAGCGAGTCGTCGCTCACGGCGGTGGTGTCGAAGCGCACCGAGTCGCCGCGGTCGAGCACGAGGACCGGCTTCACCGCCGCGCTCAGCTTGACGCCTTCCGGGGCGATGACGCGGAGCCGGGTACCGCCGGCGCCGGCAGTCCGCTCG
>DASUXZ010000047.1:0-3323 GCA_036377655.1 Gemmatimonadales bacterium | reverse complement strand
GGATGGGTCTCGTTCCGGCTGCCACGAATGACCTCTTCGATGACGAGGGACTCGCGGGACGCGACATCGGGATCGCGCTCATCGCGCGGGCGGGAAGACGTGTGCTCCTCGAAGCAGGGATCTACAACGGCGAAGGCGAGAGCGCGCCTCGCGACGTGAACGACGCCAAGACCATCGCCGGCCGCCTCGGCGTTACGCCGGCGGGGCGGCTCACCATCGGCGTGTCCGCCATCTCGCACGAGGGACTCCCCGACTCGCTGGGTCCGACCGTCCGGCACGCCGGGTGGGGCGTGGACCTCGGGTGGAGCGAGCCAGGCCAGCCCGGACTCTTCGCCTTGGCCGAGCTCATGTCGGCGGAATCCTTCGAGGCGTCGCCGAGGCGGATCCGTGGTGGCCTGCTCGTGGCGGCGTGGAACATTCCCGTCGAGCGCCGTGCAATCCACTCCGTGGAGCCCGTCGCGCGCCTCGACATGGCCGACCCGGACGATGCCGCAGCCGACGACGAGACTACGCTCCTGAGCGCCGGCGTCGGCCTTTACTTCACGCCGACGGCGCAGTTCAGGCTCCTCGCCGAGCGCCAGGGCTTCGCGGATGGAAGGGAGCCGGTCGCCGGCATCCGGAGCGCGCTCACAGTCTCCTTCTGATCCGATCGACGCCGCCTCACCCCCGCTCGTGACCGAGCGGGGGCACGTTCGTTACATCCCCGTGACATTGCCCGGCGATACTCGTTACCGGACAGGGTTTCGTTACTGCGGCACGATCGGATTGCCCCGGTCCCCTCTCTGGAGAGAACGAATGTCGCGCATGCGAACGCTCGGAATTGCCCTGCTCGTTGCAACCCCCGCCATCGCCGAGGCGCAGGGGACGCCGCCGACCGTCCGGGTCGGGGGCGTGGTCTTCGCGCACTACGCCTGGTTTCCGTCGGAGGAGGCGGACGGCGCCAACAACTTCGATGTCACCCGCGCCTACATCAACGTGACCGGCTCCTTCGGCCACGGCGTCGGCGCACGCGTCACGCCGGACATCTATCGCCTGGCCGACGGGTCGCTGTCCTACCGGCTCAAGTACGCCTACGCCTCGTACACCCCCGGCGAAAGCCCCATCACCTTGAAGCTCGGCCAGATCCAGACGCCGTGGCTCGATTTCGAGGAGACCCTCTGGGACTTCCGGATGCAGGGAACCATGGCGCTCGACCGGAACGGCTACGTGACCTCCTCCGACTTCGGCCTCGGCGCCGACGGGAGCTGGGCGGACGAGGGCATCTCGGCGTCGGTCGGCGTCTACAACGGCGAGGGGTACAACCGGACGCCCGGCGACAGGCGCAAGGACGTCGCCGGCCGCGTCTCGGTGCGCCTCGCGCGGACCGACGACGCGAGCCGCACCGGCGGGCTCCGGCTCTCCGGCTTCGGCCAATACGGCTCGCCGACCGGCGGCGGGATCCGGAGCCGCGCGCTCGGCATGCTCTCGTACCGCTCGAAGCTCTTCACCCTCGCCGGCGAGTATGCGGTCACCCGTGACCGGGCCGACGATCCGCCCGCCCCGGCCGACCCCGATCTCGAGACCGCGCGCGGCGAGGTCATGAGCGCCTTCGGGGTCCTGCGCGTGCCCGACTCGCCGGTCATGGTGATCGCCCGGGTGGACGTGGCGGACCCCGACCGCGACGCCTCCGGCGACCGCCGAACCCGCCTCATCGGCGGCGTCGGCTACCAGCTCTCGCCGAACCTCCGGCTCCTCGCGGACATCGATCATGTGACGTACGAAGGTGGCGCGCCGACGCCGGCCGCGGAGGCGTCCCGCACGCAGGCACTCTTCCAGATGGGGCTCACGTTCTGATGGCCCATCCACATCCCACTCCACGAAGGAGCCGTTCGATGATGCGATCGCTCGCCGCAACCCTGCTCGCGGCGTTCGCCGCACTCGCGTGCTCGTCGGGCGATGCGCCGGCGGGCTCGGCCGCGGGCTCGAGCTCGACGACCGCCGCCCTCACCGGCGCCGGCGCCACCTTCCCGAACCCGGTCTACACCAAGTGGTTCGACGCGTGGCACCGGCAGACCGGGGTCCAGATCAACTACCAGTCGATCGGCTCGGGCGGCGGCATCCGGCAGTTCACCGAGGGCACCGTGGACTTCGGCGCCACCGACGGGCCGATGACCGACGAGCAGATCGCCGGGGTGCAGGGCAACGTCATGCACATCCCGACGGTGCTTGGCGCCGACGTCGTCACCTACAACCTCCCGGCGCTCGGCCAGGCGCGGCTCAAGCTCGACGGCACCCTCATCGCCGACATCTTCCTCGGCAGGATCACCCGGTGGGACGATCCGCGCATCGCGGCGCTCAACCCGGGCGTGGCGCTGCCGGACGAGGCGATCCTCGTGGTGCACCGCTCCGACGGCTCGGGCACCACCTTCATCTTCACCGACTATCTCTCGAAGGTCTCCTCCGAGTGGAAGGAAAAGGTCGGGGCCGCCACGTCGGTGAGCTGGCCGACGGGGCTCGGCGCCAAGGGGAACGAAGGCGTCACCCAGCAGGTGAAGCAGTCGCCGGGGGCCATCGGGTACGTCGAGCTCATCTATGCCATCAGCAACGGCCTTCCGTACGCCGAGGTCCGGAACGCGGCCGGCAACTTCGTCGAGCCGACGCTCGCCAGCGTCTCGGCGGCCGCCGCGACGGCCGAGCTGCCCGCCGACACCGACTTCCGCGTGTCGATCACGAATCCGCCGGGCGAGGCGGCCTATCCGATCGCCTCGTTCACCTGGCTCCTCGTGCGTCCCGAGCCGAGGGACACGGCCAAGGCGCGGATCCTGAAGGAATTCATGACCTGGATGATCACCCCGGAGGCGCAGCGGATGGCGACCGACCTGCACTACGCCCCGCTCCCCGTCCCGGTGATCGAGCTGGTCCAGGAGCGGCTCGGCCGGCTGTAACTTCCGGGATGACTGCGACCCCCGCCCCCGCGACCGCCGGGCCCGCGCCGGCAGCGGACGATCCGGGCCTCACCCGGAGAAGCACCGGAGACCTGGTATTCCGGACCCTGCTCACCGCCGCCGCGGTGAGCATTCCGGTGCTCCTCGCCTTCCTCGTCTACGAGCTCTGGATCGGGTCGCGCCTCGCGATCGGCTCCTTCGGCGTCGGCTTCGTCACGTCCGGCGAGTGGAATCCGGTCACGGAGCGGTTCGGGGCGCTGCCGCTCATCGCCGGGACGCTGCTGTCCTCGCTCATCGCCCTCGTGATCGCGGTGCCGCTCTCCCTCGGCGTGGCCGTGTTCCTCACGGAGTTCGCGCCGATGCGGGTGCGGCAGCCGATCGCGTTCGTCGTCGGCCTCC
>DASUXZ010000046.1:0-14281 GCA_036377655.1 Gemmatimonadales bacterium | reverse complement strand
ACCATGTGGACCACCGCGGACGGTGCGCCGCTCGCCGGGATGTACACGTACGCGCGCCGCGATCCGACCGCCTCCGGGCCGACGATGGCGGCCATGACCGGATTGATCCCGCGGAAGTCGAACAGCAGCCAGCCGTCCACGGGCTCGTCGAGGAGGGGGAAGGCGCCGTGGATCGGCAGCAGCGTCTCCGGTGTCAGCATCGGCCGGCCTTTCTGGTTCCGCGTCGAGCTAGTTCTGTGTCGACGTCCCGAGCTTCGACGAGACGCTCGTGAGCTTCTGCGCCGAGACCTGGAGCACCGGGTCGTTGTTCTCGCGCGCGAGCTCGACGGCCCGGGCAAAGGCGCGGCGGGCGGGCTCGAGCTCGCCGGCCGCCTCGTAGGCGTCGCCCAGGCTGTCGTAGGTGTTCGCCGACTTCGGGAATCGCCGAGTGTTCTCCGTGAAGACCGCGATCGCGTCCGCATGCAGGCCGCGGCCGAGGAGCCCGTAGCCGAGGCGGTTGATCACCGGCTCCGTCACGGGAATGTCGTAGCCGTACTTGGCGGAGAGACGCTCGTAGCGCCGCTCGAGATCGGCCACGGAGCGCGACGTCGTGTCGAGCTCGATCCGGAGGTCGGCGAAGATCGTCTCGAGGCCGTCGTAGAGCGTGCGGTGCGGGATCGAGCCGTGCGACTCCGCCGGCATGTGGCGGAAGGTCCATTCGACCGTCTCCGGCGCATTCCGCTCGAGGATCCCGGCGAGCCGCTGCGCGCTCGCGAGCATCTCGCCGCCCTCGTCGCCGGTCGTGATGTAGAGCGACGCGCGGAGGTCCCGGTGCGCGGCGAGGAACGCCGGCACGCCGTTCACGAGGGACTGCCGGTTCCACCAGGTCGAGGGACTGATGACGACGTACGACTGGAAGATCTCCGGCCGGGTCGTGAGGGCGTGGAGCGCGAAGAGCCCGCCGAACGAGTGCCCGGCGAGCACGCGGTAATGGAGCGTGCGATACCGCCGCTCGATCTCCGGGATGAGCTCCTCGCCGATGGCCCGGAGAAACCGGTCGGCGCCCCCGGCCCCGTTGGCGCGCATGCCCGCGTCGTCGGTCGGCGGGGTGAGGTCGCGCGTGCGGTTCGTGTTCCCGATCCCGACGACGATCATCTCGGGAATCCGCTGCTGTTGCGCCAGGAAGGCGGCCACGCCGGTCGCGTGGTGGAAGTGCGCCTCCCCGTCGAGCACGTAGAGCACCGGGTAGGCGTGCGTCGTCCGTCCGTAGCTGTCCGGCAGGTGCACCATGACCGGATACTCCTCGCCCTGGAGCGCGGAGCGGAAGCGCATGCGCTCGCCGATGATCACGGGGGCGACGGACGTGAGCGCGGGCGCCGGCGCCGCCGCCGCGCCACTCGCCTGCGCGGCGAGCGCGGCGCCGTTCAGGCCCAGCACACCGAGTGACAATCCGACGATCACACCGCGCATGGAAGAGCTCCTTGGGGGGATTCCAACCCTACGAATCGCTCACGGGACGGTTACACGAGTCGGCCGTCCCCCAGTCACCTCCCTGCCACCAGCCGATCGAAGCGCGGATTCCCCCGAAGGGACCGGAACGTCGGGTCGGCCGCGAGCCAGGCGGCCGAGAGATAGTAGGGCCGGTCGAGCAGCGGCTCGAGCTTGTCGAGCGCCCTCTCCTGCTCGCCGAGAAGGATGTAGGTGCGCGCCACCTGGTGCTGGAAGTACGGGCCGGAGACGGCGTCCTTCGAAGGGGGCCGCAGGGCAAGACCTCGCTCGCCGGCGCGGATCGCCTCCTCCCTGCGCCCGAGGTAGGCGAGGGACACACCGAGCAGTACCAGCCGCTGAGCCTCGTCGGGCATGGCTTCGAGCTGTCGCTCGATCGCCATGCGCGCGGAGTCGGCGTAGGCGCGGGCGCGAGCCATGTCGCCCGCGGCCTCCCACGCTCCGGCCAGGGCGAGTCCCCACATCCCTGCGTCTCCCTCGAAATCCTCCCGCGAAAGCCCGCGGAGCACTGCCTGTTGCGAGTCCGACAGCACCCAGTACATGTCCCAGTACGCCGCGAAGTACGCGATGATGGTATGCGCGTCGGGACCGCGCGCCGCTTCCTCGAAGAGCCGTGTGGCCGCGGCGACATCGCGCAGTCCGATGAGCGCCTGCGCCTTGTTCTGGATCGAAGCGAGATTGAGGGGCTGCATCGTGAGGGCGAGATCGGCCGTGGCGATCGCTTCGGGATAACGCCGAAGCCAGCAATACGACTGGCCCAGCACATCCGCCGTCAGGGCCGAGCGGGGATCGAGCGCCAGGCTCCGGACCAGATGCTCGATGGAGCGCTCCCATTCCCCGATGCCCTGCTCGGCGAGGCCGACGGCCCTGAGGAGCTCGGCATCTCCCGGCGCGATCTCGAGTCCCCTCCCGTACGGCTCGAGCGCCTTTCGCGGATCCGCCGCGACGCGCCGGTAATAATCGCCGAGCGCGCGATAGCCCTCCGGACGATCGGGCGCGAGGGCCAGAGCCCGGTCGGCGGCCGCGCGGGCCTTCTCCGCTACCTCGGCAAGAAGCTGCCCCTGGGCATACATCAGCGAGGCCGCGTCCGAAATGCCGGCCCACGCCGCGACGAAGCCCGAGTCGAGCTCGACGGCTCGCTCGTAGTGTCCGAGCGCTTCCCGCAGCGAGCCGAGCGCCGAGCCCCGTGAGCGCGCAGCGAGTCCCTGAAGGTATGCATCGTACGCCGTGAGGCTCGCCGTCGGGCGCACGGCGAGCACTTCCCGCTGCGAAGCGCCGAGCGCCACGTCGAGCGCGGCAGCCACGCGGCCGGCGATGTCGGCCTGCACCCGGAAGACATCCGTGATCGACGCCTCGAACGGCTGCGCCCAGTCGCTCGCGCCGGTGGCCACGGCGATGAGCTCGGGACTTACCCTGACACGGCTCGTGGCGCCACCGCTGCCCTTGTCCCATCGCACCGTGCCGGTGAGCAGGTAATCCACGCCGAGCTCGCGCCCGATCTCCTGCGGACTCTTGGCCGTACGCTTGTACTCGGCGGAGCTGCTCCGCGCCGTCACCTGGAGGCCGGGAAGGTTCGAGAGCTTCCCGCGCACCTCGTCCGTCAGCCCGTCGCTGAAGTACTCGTCGGTCGAATCACCGAGGTTCTCGAAGGGGAGGACGGCGAGGCGGGCCACGTCCCGGTTCGCGGCCGCCTCCGGACGCGACATCTCGCGCCAGGCGAAGAGAAGCCCGGTGCCGACGAGGAGGCCGAGGAGCAGCATGGCGAGGGCGGGTGAGAACCGGCGCGCAGGCAACGGCGAGACGACGGTCGTCGCGGCGCGCTGCGGCTCGAGCGCCTCGGCAAAGGCGCGCGCCGTCGGAAACCGGTCCGCGGCGGTCCGCGCGAGCGACCGCTGGACCGCGGCCTCGATCACCTCGGGCACCGAGTCGCGAACCGCGCGGAGCGGCTTCGGGGTCTCGGTGAAGCGCCGCGCGATCGTGGCCTGCGGCGTGGCCGCATGGAACGGCGTCTCGCCCGAGAGCATCTCGTAGAGCACGGTCCCGAGGCTGTAGATGTCGCTCCGCGCGTCGAGGTCGGACTCGCCCGCGGCCTGCTCCGGGCTCATGTAGGCGGCCGTACCGATGCTCGTACCCGTCTGGGTGAGCCTTTCCGCATCCGGCGAGCCCGCGGCGCGCAGCGCCCGCGCGATGCCGAAGTCGGCGACGAGCGCGTGCCCCTCGGCGAGCAGGATGTTCTCGGGCTTGATATCCCGATGGACCACACCGTGGCGGTGCGCGTAATCGAGCGCGTCGGCCGCCTCACGCGCGATGCGCACCGCGTCGTCCACGGAGAGCTGGCGCTCGCGCACGAGACGATCGCGCAGCGATTCGCCTTCCACGTAGGGCATGGTGAACCAGAGGCGGCCGGCGGCGTCGCCCGAGTCGTGCACGGCGAGGATGTGGGGATGCTGGAGGCGGGCCGCCGTCTCGATCTCGCGCTGGAAGCGCTCGGGGCCGAGGGCGTGGGCCAGCTCGGGCCTGAGGACCTTGAGGGCGACGGGGCGCTTGTGCCTGAGATCCATCGCCAGGTACACGGTGGCCATCCCGCCTTCGCCGAGCACCCGATCGATGCGGTAGCGATCGGCGAGGGCGCGAGCGAGCTCCGGCTGGACGTCGGTCACGTGCGGTCCGGGTGCGGGAGACGATTGGCAGGGATTTCCCAAACTACTTCGGGGTGAGCGCGGTTGCCACCTGCCGTACGGGAACGGCCTTCCCGGACTCAGTCGCCGGAAAGGCCGGGCACCGGACGTCCCCGGGCGTGCCGCGGTGCGGGAATCCCGAGCCATGCGCTCACCGTCGGCGCCACGTCGATCGTCCGCGCGGCCTCGCGCCGGCCCGGCGCGATGGCCGCGCCCGCCGCGCAGAAGACGGTGTACATGTCCGGTGAGATGGATGGAAACCCGTGATCGGCGCCGACGCGGACCGGCTCGGCCGCGGGCCCGAGCGCTTCGCGGCTCCAGACGTAGCCCGGGCCGGTTTCGTAATAGAGCTCGCCCCCGACCGGACCTCCCCTGCCGAGCGTGTCGGGACCGGGCACAATCCAGGTCCGCGTGACCACGGGCTCGCCGTCGGCGCCCCGCACCGACCGGATCGCGCGCTCGGCCCGCCGGGTCACGGCCGCCACCGATTCGGCCGGGACGGTGCCGTCCCGCCAGTCGCGCGTGTTGACCATGACGTAGAGCCCGTCCGGCGAGTAGGCGCTCGTGCGCGCGGCGACCGCCCGCCCCGAATCGTCGAGCGCGAGGAGCCCCGCCGCCGCGAGCGCGACGTTCGGGCGGAAGATCCGCCAGGTGGGCCGCATCCCGTGGTCCCCGGAGACGAAGAGCGCGGCGCCCGGCTCGGCCGCCACGAAGCGGAGCAGCCCCTCGAGCCGGAGGTCGACGAGCTCCCACGCGCGCGCGCGCATCGCCTGGATCTTCGCGGCGACTTCGGGCACGATGTCCGGCGTTTCCGGAGCTGTGAACCCGTACCAGAGGTGGTCCACCTCGTCGGCGGCCGGGAAATAATCCACCATGAGGTCCGGACTCCGGCTCCAGCTCCATTCGCTGCCGAGCATGAACTGGCGGGTGACGAGCTCGAGGCTTTCGAGATAGCGGAGCTCGGCGTCGCCGCTCCCGCCGTCCTGGAGCCGCGGGCCGAACTGCCCGCCGATCAGGAGGTCCTGCGCCCCGTTGCCGATCCACCCGCCGATCGCGTCGACATAGGCGCGCGCCTCCGCCGGGTCGTTCCCTTCGACGATCGAGACCGCCGGCTGGAAGATGAGGAAGCGCGATGCGTCGGGCGCGAGCGCGAAGACCCGGATCCTCAGGTGGATGCGCCCGCCCGCCACGTCCAGCGGCAGTGCCGCCGAGAAATGCCGCGCGAGCGGGCGGCCGCGGACCGGGATCCGGTCGGCGGGCGCCGCCTCGGCGGTCACGCCGGCAGCCGCATCGCGCACGGGAGCGATGAGGACGCTCGTGTACGTCCCGCGCCCGTAGACGAGCGCGAACACCGAGTCACCCCCGACCGCCCACGCGATCTCGCGCGGCGGAAGGATCGCGCCGAGGCGCTCGAGGTTCCTCCACCCGATCGCCGGCCTCGGCGGCGCCGTCCGCTCCGTGATGGCGAGGTCCGGTGCGTAGTGCCGGTTGTACCCGTTCAGCACGAGGGCGCGCCCGCCGCGCAGCGCCTCGCGCGCCGCCTCGCGCCACGGCGCCATCGCGCCGCTGTCGCCGCTCGTGACCGGCGCGTAGCCGGGAACCCCCGGGGCCTGCGTCGGGTGATGCCCGACGACGCGGCGCCCCGCGAGCGCGGCCGTGATCCAGAGCGGCTCGGCCCTGAGCGCCGCCGAGCCGTAGCCCGAAACGCCTTCGGTGATCGCATGCCGGTCGCGCGGCAGCGGCGGCTGCCAGTTGGCCGCGATCCCGTTCACGTCGCCATAAGCGCCGGTCCAGAGGGAGGCATGCGATGCCGCGGTCTTGCTCGGCCATGCCGGCACGGCGTATTCCGCGCAGGCGCCGTCCGCGAAGAGCCGCCGGAACGACGGCACCGCCTCGGCGGGCAGCGTCTCGAGAACTCGCCGCTCGTTGAGCGCGTCGAAGCTCACGAGGATCGCGCGGCGCGGAGCTGCAGCCGCCGGGGGATGGCCCTGGGGGGCGGGGCCTGCACATGCAGCCGCGAGCAGGAGGCCCGCAAGCGCTCGCGGGAGGCGCCTCACGCCTTCCACCGGATCACGCGATAGAGGTACCAGGCGACGAGACCGCCGATGACGATGTTGGATGCGATCCCGAGATAGCGTTCCACCACCTCGTGGTTCTCACCGAGGGCATGCCCGGCCACGGCGAGCGCGCCCGCCCAGATGAGCGAGCCGATGAGCGAGAAGAGGAGGAACCGCGGAAGCGCCATGCCGGCGACGCCCGCCGGCACCGAGATCAGCGTCCGGACGGCCGGCACGAGTCTTCCAAAGAGCACCGCCTTCCCGCAATGCCGGCGAAACGCATCGTGCGCCTTCCGCAGGTCCTTCGGCGTGAGCGTGATCCAGCGGCCATGCTTCTCCGCCCATCGCTCGAGTCGCTTCTCGCCGATCCAGTGGCCGAGGCCATACCAGGGGAGCGTGCCGAGCACGGAGCCGAGCGTCCCCGCCAGGATGACGAACGGCAGCTCGAGCTCCCCCTTGCCCGCGGAGTACCCCGCGAGCGGCATGATGAGCTCGGACGGAATCGGCGGAAAGATGTTCTCGAGGAACATGAGCGCGGCCACCGCGAAATAGCCGCCGCTCTCGATGAAGCCGGTGATCCACCCGTGCACGCTAGCGTGCCACGTTGGTGTCCACCCACCGCGCGAACGCCTCGGCGAACTTCCGGAGAAAGTCCCTGGTGCTCTCGTTCACCAGCCGGCCGTCGGGGCCGAGGAGCGTCGCCGCGTTGCCGATGTACGCTTCCGGATACGGCATCACGGGGACGTTCACCGCCATGAGCGCCTGCCGGATGTGCCCGTTGGCCGCGAGCCCGCCGAGGCCGCCGTTCGAGACCGTGATGACGGCGCCGGGCTTCCGGCTCCATGCGTTCTGCGTCTTCGGTCGTGAGCCGACGTCGATGGCGTTCTTGAGGACGCCGGGAATGGACCGGTTGTACTCGGGCGAGACGACGAGGACGGCGTCCCGCGCCCGCACCTGCTCCCGGAAGTCCCGCCACGGCGCCGGCGGCTTCTCGGCGTCCTCGAGATCCTGGTCGTAGAGCGGCAGGCCGCCGATCTCGAGGAACTCGAAGGCGAGCGAGGCGGGCGCGAGCTCCACGAACGCCCGTGCGATCTTGCGATTGAACGACTCGCGGCGGAGGCTGCCGACGATGATGGCGACGGAATGTGTCATGCCGGATGGTAGGGGTGCCCGCGCCCGGCCGCCACCCGCCCCGCCGGGTGGGAGCGACACCATCCCGGTTTGATCGCACGATCCGGATAGTCCCGGGCGACGGATCCTCGAAGATTGTCCCCGTCACGCAGGCCGACCGACCCCGACGAGGAGACGCTCATGCACCGCCCGATCGACCCCGCTATTCTCTATTTCGGCACGCCCGTCGTGCTCGTGAGCTCCATCAATCCCGACGGGACGCCGAACCTCGCGCCGATGTCGAGCGCCTGGTGGCTCGGCCGGAGCTGCATGCTCGGTTTCGGGGCCCGGTCCCACACACCGGCCAACGTCCAGCGGACCGGCCAGTGCGTCCTGAGCCTCCCGTCGGTGGACCTGGCCGGCGCCGTGGACCGGCTCGCGCGGACCACGGGCTCCGATCCGGTGCCCGAGTGGAAGGCGCAGAACGGATACCGCCACGTGAAGGACAAGTTCGCGGTCGCCGGGCTGACCGCTTTGCCGAGCGAGCTCGTGGCGCCGCCGCGCGTCGCCGAGTGCCCCGTCCATCTCGAGGCGGAGCTCGCCGCGGTGCATCCGCTCGCGGTGATGGACGCCGAGCGCCGCGGCCGGTCGGTGGCGCTCGAGGTGCGGATCGTGCGGGTGCACGTGACCGATGGCGTCCGGCTCGCCGGGCATGCGGACAGGATCGACCCCGACCGGTGGCGGCCGCTCATCATGAGCTTCCAGCACTTCTACGGCCTCGGCGAGCGGGTCCACGGGAGCACGCTCGCGAGGATCCCGGAATCGGCCTATCGCCCCGCGCCGGCGCTCGCGCCGACGCAGTTCCTGGAGCGCTCCGCATGAATCACACGCTCGAGGAGACCTACTGGTCCGCCGTGCAGGAGCGCGACGCGGCCTTCGACGGCACCTTCGTCTTCGCGGTCCGGAGCACCGGGATCTACTGCCGCCCGAGCTGTCCGTCGCGGCGGCCGAGGCGGGAGAATGTCTCCTTCTATGCCGCGCCGGGAGACGCCGCCGCGGCCGGGTTCCGCGCCTGCCTTCGCTGCGAGCCGAATGCGCTCGAGACGGCGGCCGAGCGCGCCGTGGCCGTGGCTCGCGCCTGGCTCGAGTCGCATGCGGCGGAGCCGGTCACCCTCGCAGCGCTCGCCGAGGTCGCCGGCGTGAGCCCCCACCACCTCCAGCGCATCTTCAAGCGCGCGGTCGGCGTCTCGCCGGCGCAGTATGCCGCGGCGCTCCGCGCCGAAGGGCTCAAGGCGCACCTTCGTTCGGGCAGCACGGTGAGCCGCGCCGGCTACGACGCGGGATACGGTGGAAGCAGCCGGGTCTACGAGGGTGCGGCGCGCCAGCTCGGCATGACGCCGGCGGCCTACCGCCGTGGCGGAAAGGGTGTCCGGATCCGGTTCACGACGGCCCCGACGGCGTTCGGCCGCCTCCTCGTGGCGGCCACCGACCGCGGCGTCTGCTCCGTCATGCTGGGCGACGACGATGCTGCACTCGAGCGCGCGCTCGCCGAGGAATTCCCCAATGCGGAGCGGAGGCAGGTCGCCTCTTCATCCGGAACGGCCGATGCGGACCTCGGCGCCTGGATCGAATCGGTCGCCGCTCACCTCGCGGGCACCGAGCCGGAGCTCGCGCTGGACCTCGACGTCGCCGGCACGCCGTTCCAGCGCCGCGTGTGGGATGCGCTCCGCCGGATTCCCTACGGCGAGACACGCTCGTATTCCGAGCTCGCGCAGGCCCTGGGAATGCCGTCGGCCGTGCGCGCCGTGGCGTCGGCGTGCGCGCGCAATCCCGTCGCGCTCGTCGTGCCGTGCCATCGCGTGGTGCAATCAGGCGGGAAGACCGGCCAGTACCGCTGGGGCGCCGAGCGGAAGGCGAAGCTGCTCGCGCAGGAGCACGCGATCGCGGTGCGACGGGTGCCGTAGGCGCCGGAGCGGCCCTCAGATCGCTCCGGCCGGAACGTCGACCCGGCTCAGGAGGGCAAGGAGCAGCGCGAGCGCTCCGTAGAGGGCGAGCATCGCATTGTCGCCCTCTTCCGGCGCCTGCGAGAGGGCATTGGCGGCCCCCGCGATGCCGAGGAGGAAGAGCAGCGGCTCGGCGGTGACGAACCAGATGCCGCCGAGCGCGGCGACCGCGAGCCAGCGCTGGGAGCGGCTCAGCGCGCGAAAGCCACGCCCCCCGTCGAGCTGCCAGACCGGAAGGAGATTGAAGAGGTTGACCCACGCGCCGAACCGGGCGATCGCCGCCCAGATCGGCGCGTTCGTCGCGAGATGGATACCGAGCGCGACGAGCGCGGCACCGAGACCCCAGAGCGGTCCGGCGAGTCCAACGCGCGCATCCTCTCCGGTGGTCGCGGGATGCTGGTGCAGGCGCACGACGGCGCCGAAGCCCGGAATGAACATCGGCGCGCTGGCCCGGATCCCGAAATGGCGGAGCGCGGCGACGTGGCCCATCTCGTGGACGTAGATGGATGCCACGATCCCGAACGCGAACTTCCAGCCCCAGAGACTCCAGTACACCCCCGCCGCGGCGAGCATCGAGAGCAGCGTCGAGGCCTTCGTGAGGCCGAGCAGGAGGAACTTCGCCTTCGTGAGGACGAAGACGAGGATGAACTTGAATTTCCAGAGTACCAGCAGGACGCCGAAGAGCCACGGTCCGAACCGCCGCAGCGCATCCGGGGGGGCCGGGGCGGCTTCCGCGCCGGCGCCCGCCTGCACGAGCGCCGCCACCCGCCGCCCGATCGGCTCCGCCTGCGGCGCGTCGGCCGGCAGGAGCGAGAGCGCCGATCGCCAGGTGCCGAGCGCCTCTTCGCGGCGGCCCGCCGCCTCGAGCTCGCCCGCCTCGCGTGCCAGGCGGGACAGCTCCGCTGCGTGCGCGAGCGCGCGGCACGCGGGACAGCGGAGCAGCGTCGGCGCGAGCTCGGTGCCGCAGCTCGCGCAGACGGCGGCGGCAGAGCTCGTCACGATTCCCCGGCCACCATGGCACGCGCTCCGCCGACGGCGTACGGGCCCGTGATCACGAGCGGGACCCGCCGGTTCATCTGCCACGCCTGCCAGAGCGCAAAGCCGATGATGAGGAGGCCGACGATGTTCTCGAGGCCGGCGAGGAACGGCGCGGCCATGGCGAGCACGAGCAGCATCCCGATCCCCATCGCGAGGCCGAGGAGGCCCGCGCCCCCGGCCGAGACGGGGACCTCCTCGATTCCCCCGACGATGTACGGGATGTACGTGCTCACGATCGCGATGTAGGTGAGCCCCACCGCGATCGCCTGGTAGATTCGCCCGCCCCGGTGCCGCGAGCCGATCTGCACGGCCCGCCCCACCATCCAGCCGACGGCGATCGCGACGAGCCCGATCTCGTATCCGGTGAGCGCGAGGATGGCATAGTAGAGCACCGCGCCGGCCACGGCGCCGCCGAGCCCGTACAGCAGCGCGCGCGAGAGCCTGCCGCCTGCGGAGCCGGCAACCGCCTCCGCCTCGAGCGCCGACTTGCACCCCTCGCAGACGATGGCACCGCCGGCGTCGTAGTACGCCGCCTCGATGCCTCGCCGGCAGCGGGCACAGGCCGGCGCGGCGGCATCCGCGTCCGGGGTCGCGTCGAATCGAAGCTCTGGATCGCCGGCGGATTCCGGAGTCATGGTCGGTCCTTTCCGAGGCCTCAAGTTACATGCCGTGGACACATTGACAACGCCGGCGCCCGGCGGGAAACTGGAGTCAGCGCGCCGTCGGGGCGCCTCCTGTCCGCGGCAAGGGAGCCTGCTCCCACCCGATCCGGTTCGCCGCACGCCATCGAACCTTCTTCCAGCCTGCCGTTCAGCGGACCCCGGGCATCCATGGAAGGGGGACGCATGTCCAGGCCCATCACGCCTGCCACCTCGCTCGACACCCTGAAGCAGGAAGCGAAGCGCTGGCATCGCGCGCTCCGGAGCGGAGACGCCGATGCCTGGGCGCGCTTCCGCGCGGCGCTCGGCGCCGATCATGCACCCGATGCGCCGTCGCGCCGCGACGCCCTGCGCGCCCTCGCGCGCGAGCACGGCTTTCCCGGATGGACCGCGCTCAAGCACCGACTCGAGAATGTCGCGCTCCGGCGCTACGACGAGATCGCCGCGGCCCTCGTCACGGCCTACCGCACGCCGGATCCCGAGGCGATGCGCGTCGTCTGGAACTATTTCGGGCACAGGCGCGCGTGGGAGGTCATGCGCCGCTATGTGCGGCTCGACCTCGGCGGCCCCGAGGAGGCGGCGGACGCGGCCGGGGACTTCATCACGCTCGCGCAGGCGCGCTGGCTCGTGGCACGCGCGCAGGGATTCACGAGCTGGGAGGCCCTCGCCCTGCACACGGATGCGCTGCCCCCGGGGAGCACGTACCTGCAGAAGCCGGTCGGCGCGTTCTACGCGGGCGACGGCAACCCGCTCGAGCTTCCGACCACGGTGCTCGCCCGCGACTGGGACGAGCTTCTCGCCACGATGCGCGAGCGCGGCCATACGGCGCTCCACGCCAACGGCCAGATGACCGATGCGGTGCTCGCGCGGGTGGCCGAGCTCGAGCGCATCGAGGAGCTCGACCTGGGCGGCTCGCATGCGCTCACCGACGCCGGCCTCGGGGCGCTCGCCCACATGCCGCGGCTCCGCGTGGTGCATCTCGGCGGGTGCCGGATCGGGGACGAGGGCCTCGCGGCGCTCGGGCGCGCCGCCGCACTCGAGCGGGTCACGCTCTCGTGGACCCGGATCACGGACGCGGGCGTCGCACACCTTTCCCGCTGCGGGCGGCTCGAGGTCGTGGACCTTTCCGGCACCCGGACCGGTGACGGCGCGATCCGCGCGCTCGCCGGCCTTCCGGCGCTCCGGCACTTCCGCTCGGGAAGCGCGGTGACCGATGCGGGCATCCCGGCGTTCGGCGACTACCCCGTCTTCCGCCGGTGGCAGGGCGGCGACCCGCCGGTCGGCCTCTTCAGCTACGACGAGCACCCGAACATGCTGCTCCTCCGCGGCAGCTTCTCCGATGCGGGGCTCGCCGCGCTCGCCGCCTGCGAAGGACTCTACGCGCTCAACCTCGACGACGGGTCGCTCCGGGTCACCGGCGCCGGGCTCGTTCCGCTGCAGCGCCTGCCGCACCTCACCGCGCTCAGCTTCGACGCGAAGGACGGCGACATGCCGGCCATCGCCGCGCTCCCTCACCTCCGCCACCTCGTGGTGCAGGACACGAGCGCGGGCGACGACGGCTTCGCCGCCCTCGGCCGCTCGCGCTCGCTCGAGTTCCTCTGGGGCCGCCGCTGTCACAACCTGCGTGACCGCGGCTTCACGGCGCTCGCGACGATCCCGACGCTCCGCGGCCTCTCGGTGAGCTGCCGCAACGTGAGCGACGCGGGACTCGCCGCCCTCCCCGACTTCCCCGCCCTCACCGAGCTCATGCCGATGGACGTTCCCGACGAGGGCTACCGCCACGTCGCCGCGTGCGTCCGCCTCGAGTCGCTCGTCCTCATGTACTGCCGCGACACCGGCGACCGGGCCACCGGGCACATCGTGCGGCTCCCGGCGCTCCGGAAGTACTTCGCGAGCTACAACCTCGTCACCGACCGGACGCCCGCGCTCCTGGCCACGATGGACTCCCTCGAGGAGATCACCTTCGACTCCTGCGCCGCCCTCACCGACGCGGGCGTCTCGGCGCTCGCGCGGCTCCCGCGGCTCCGGCGGTTGCGCGTGTCGGGCATGCGGGGAGTGACGCGGGACGTGCGCGGCGCGTTCGGCGAGGGGGTGATCGTTTCGTACTCGCCGTGACGCCCGGGGGACCACGGAGGGAGGCCTACATCGGCCCGAGCACTTCCTCGAGTCCGGCGACGCCGGCGTCCGCCCGCCATGCGAGACGCCCGCCCGCGTCGAGCAGGTAGACCGTCGTGGCGTGGTCGACGTCGCCCGTCGTGCCGTTGCGCCGCCGCGCGATGCCGAGGGCATCGAGGGCGTCGTTCACGTCGCCGACCGGTCCCGAGAGCACGCGGTCGTGCTGCCCGAGCTCCCACGCGGCGGCGATCGTCGCGAGGCGCTCCGGCGTGTCGCGCCAGGGATCGAGCGTGATGACGACGAGCGGCACCTCGGCGCGCCCGGCCCGCGCGCGGATCGCGCGGAGGTCGTGGACGATGACCGGGCACACGGTGGCGCAGTGCCCGAAGGCGAACGTCACGATCGCGGGCCGCCCGCCGAAGTCGGTGAGCGCCGTCCGCCGCCCGTGCTGGTCCACGAGCGAGATGCCGGGTGGCGCGCGGTCGATGCGGCGGGGCGCGCCGAAGTCGAGTGCGTACGCGTTCAGCCCCCCCTCCCACGCCCGCGCCACGCGCGCGCCGAGCACGCTCGTTCCGACGATGAGCACGGCGACGACCGAGACGGTTGCGGCGCGCCGGAACGGCCGCGCCGTGAGCCACGCGAAGTCCTGCCGGAGCGACCGGCCCCAGATCGCGACGAGCGCGCCGAGCATCCCGATCGGCTCGCCGATGAGCAGGATCCACCCCGAGACGTCGGGCAGTCCCCCGCGCTCCGATCCGAAGCACGCGGCCCGCGTGCGCGTGAGCCACTCCGGCTCGGCGCTCGCGGGCCAGAGCGCGAGCGCCCACCACGCCGCGGTGATCAGCAGGATCGCCGCGAGCGCGATGAGCGCCCACCCCGGGCGGCGGCCGCCGCCCGGCACCTCCGCTAGCCGATGCGCCACAGGAAGCTGAGTGCCTTCCAGTTGGTGAAGTAGTAGAGCATGAACGCCAGGAAGAAGATCCCCACGAGCACGAGGGTGCCCGGCGTCGCGCCCGCCCAGCCGCGCGCGGGGGCGTGCAGCTCCTCGTTGACGGCGTCCACGTTCGCCGCGTGCCCCGGCGGGTTGGTGAGGCCCTGCGGAATCCCGGGAATCGGGCGGCCGCGGGGGAACTCGG
>DASUXZ010000045.1:0-7431 GCA_036377655.1 Gemmatimonadales bacterium | reverse complement strand
GAAGCCAGCCGCGAACGAGCCCTGGAAGGTCGTGACGGACACGACCGCGTCGGCGCCTTCCTGGACCCCGACGGTCACGCCGCCGTTGTGCGTGGCGAACTGGTACCGGCCGTTGTCCTGGATCGGGCCGGAGAAGGTGATCGATCCGTTGACCGACTCGGCATCGACGTCGGCGGACCGGATGTCGAGGAGCGTCACGTCGCCGTTCACGCTTTCCGCCTGGATCGAGCCGCTGCCGCGCCGCACGAGCACCCCTTCATTGACCGAGACCGCCTCGAGCTTGCCGGTGAACCCGGTCACGGACACGCGCCCCTCGACCGAGACGAGCTCGATGATCCCGTTGCCGCCCTCGAGGGTGATCCGGCCGGACACCGTTTCGGCCGACACGCCCGCTCCTGCGCCGGTGACGGTGATGTCGGTGTTGACGCCGCTGAGCTCGAGCGCCATCCACGCCGGCACCGAGAGCTCGAGCGCGACGCTCCGCGGGCCACCCTGGTCCCAGTCCTGCTCGACCGATACCTGGCCGCCGGCGCGCTCGATCGTGAAGGCGTCGCGGGGCGCCCTGAGCTGGACCGTGTTCCGGTTCCAGGCGCGGACCGTGATGCTCCCCTCATGGTTGTCCACCTCGATCCGGTCGCCCCGCTCGACGTCGATGTTCACCGTGTCGGCGCCCTGGAAGGCGGCCAGCGCCAGGGCAGTCAATGTCGCGAGTAGCACGCGGTCCTCTCAGCTCCGGGTCGTGGCGAGCGTCGCAGCCCGCCGAAGTAGGTCCAGCTTGCGCTGCATGGTGCGCGCGAGATGCGAGTTCAGGTAGGCGTTCGCCGGGTCGGCGGCGATGGCGCGCTCGGCCTCGGCGATCGCGGAATCGATGAGCGCGAGGTTCGTCTCGATGACCCGGATCGTCGAGGCGTCGAGCTGCGACCGCCCGTCGGCGAGCACGGCCTCGAGGTCGCCGATCGCGGCAGCGTACGTCGCTGCGGCGCGGAGCGACGCCGCCTGGAGCGGCACGTCCTGCGCGCCGGCAGGTGCGTCGGGCGCCGGTGACACGGCGAGGGGCGCCCCGGGAGCACCCGTCGTCGCGAGCCACACGCCGGCGCCCGACAGCGCCGCGAGGGCGATCCCCGCGGCGGCGAGCTGCGGCATCGAGAAGGCGTAGCGGCGGCGGGAGCGGATCGGGCGCACCTCGGCGCTCCGCACCGCGGGCTCCGCGCCGATCGCCGCCGCGATCGCGGGCCAGAGATCCGTGCCGGGCGACCTGGCCGCCAGCTGCCGCGCGCGGCTTCGAACCTCCCGAAGCTCGGCGAGCGTCGCGCGGCACTCGGCGCAGCTCGCGAGGTGCCGGTCGGCCTCGGCCATGTCGGCGACGGCGAGCTCGCGATCGAGGTACTCGGACAGCCGGTCGGTCCAGTGATTCGACATTTGCCTATCGCTCCAGGTGCCGGCGCAGCGCCATGCGCGCCCGGTGCAGCTGTGACTTCGACGTTCCCACCACGAGCCCCAGCATTTCGGCGATCTCTTCGTGCCGGTAACCTTCCACATCGTGCAGGACGAAGACCTGCCGCGCGCCGTCGGGAAGCCGCTGGAGCGCCTCCTCGAAGTCCATCGAGTCCTCCGGCGCGGTCGGCCGGCTCGCGAGCTCCCCGAGCGGCTCGTCGGTGTCGTAGTAGCGGCTCCGCCGCGTTCCGAGCTCCGACCTTCGGGCGAGCATCACGTTCACGGCGAGCCGGTGGAGCCAGGTACCGAAGGCCGAATCCCCGCGGAACGTGCCGAGCTTCTGCCAGGCGCGGACGAAGACGTCCTGCGTGATCTCGTCCGCCTCGTCCTCGCTCAGCATCCGCCGCGCGAGGGAGTGGATCCGGCCCACGTGGGCCCGATAGAGCCGCTCGAAGGCATGCGCATCCCCGGCGGCCGCCAGGGCGGCCTCGACGGCATCCGCGTTCGCTCGCTGGCGGGCCGGCTCGAATCGCAGGGCTCGAACTCCGCGGGTCGGGGTCGTCATGCAAGGGATTGGATAGGAGAATCACCTGCGAGGTTGCAGCAGGATAGCTCCAAAGTGTTCTACGAGTGTAGTATACGCCACCTGGCGTGAATCGGTGTCACGATCGCCCTACCGTCCTTCGGCCATTCCGCCCTAGTTTCCTGCCCATGACTTCCACCGCGAGCCGAATCATCCGCGCCCCGACCGGCACGGCGCTCTCCTGCCGTGGCTGGCATCAGGAGGCGGCGCTCCGGATGCTCATGAACAACCTCGACCCGGCGGTGGCGGAGCGGCCGGAGGAGCTCATCGTGTACGGCGGGGGCGGGAAGGCGGCCCGGGACTGGCCGTCGTTCGACCGCATCGTCGAGACCCTTCGCCGCCTCGAGAACGACGAAACGCTGCTCGTGCAGAGCGGAAAGCCCGTGGGGGTCTTCCGGACCCACGACGAAGCGCCGCGGGTCCTCATCGCGAACGCCAACCTCGTGCCGCGGTGGGCCACCTGGGACGAGTTTCGCCGGCTCGATGCGCTCGGCCTCACGATGTACGGCCAGATGACCGCCGGCTCGTGGATCTACATCGGGACGCAGGGCATCCTGCAGGGGACCTACGAGACGTTCGCGGAGTGCGCCCGCCAGCACTTCGGCGGATCGCTCGCCGGGCGACTCGTGGTGACCGGTGGCCTCGGCGGCATGGGAGGCGCCCAGCCGCTCGCCGCGACGATGAATGGAGCGGCGTTCCTCGGGGTGGACGTGGACGAATCGCGGATCGTGCGGCGGGTCGAGACGGGCTATTGCGACCGCATCTCGCACGACCTCGACGAAGCGCTCCGGCTCGTGGACGAGGCGAAGCGCACGCGCACGGCGCTGTCGGTGGGCCTCGTCGGCAACATCGCCGACGTGCTTCCCGAGCTCGTCCGCCGCGGCGCCGTCCCGGACGTCCTCACCGACCAGACGTCGGCGCACGATCTCCGCGTCGGCTACATCCCGGCCGGCCTCACGCTCGGAGAGGCGCAGGAGGAGCGGAGCCGCGATCCGGCCGGCTACGAATCCCGCGTGCTCGACTCGATGGCGGTCCATGTCCGGGCGATGCTCGACCTCCAGCGGGCGGGCGCCGTGACCTTCGATTACGGCAACAACCTCCGCGGCCAGGTGGCCGACCATCGCGGGATGCGGGAGGCATTCGACATCCCCGGCTTCGTGCCTGCCTTCATCCGCCCGCTCTTCTGCCGCGGTGCCGGGCCATTCCGCTGGGCCGCGCTCTCGGGAGATCCGTCCGACATCGCCGCGACCGACGACGCCGTCCTCGAGACGTTCCCGGAGAAGCAGGCGCTGGCCCGCTGGATCCGCACCGCCCGGGAGAAGGTGCACTTCCAGGGCCTTCCGGCACGGATCTGCTGGCTCGAGTACGGCGAGCGCGCCATCATGGGCGAGCGGTTCAACTGGCTCGTGAAGAAGGGAAAGGTGAAGGCCCCGCTCGTGATCGGCCGCGACCATCTCGATACCGGGTCCGTCGCATCACCCAACCGGGAGACGGAAGGGATGAAGGACGGATCGGATGCCATCGCCGACTGGCCGCTCCTCAACGCGCTCCTCAACACCGCGTGCGGCGCGAGCTGGGTGTCGCTCCATCACGGCGGCGGCGTCGGGATCGGGTACTCGATCCATTCGGGGATGGTGGCCGTGGCGGACGGGACGGACTCCGCAGGACGGCGGCTCGCGCGCGTGCTCACCGCGGATCCGGGCACCGGCGTCATGCGCCACGCGGACGCGGGGTACGAGCTCGCGATCGAGACCGCGGGCCAGCGGGGCATCGACCTGCCGATGATCAACGGCTGATGGAGGTCCTCCGCGGCATCGGCATGCTCGCCACCTGCCGCGCCGCCGGCGGCCAGGGAGACATCCACGCGGTGCGCGACGCAGCGCTTGCGTGGGAGGAGGGGAGGATCAGGTGGGCCGGCCCCGAGCGTGACCTGCCGCCGGAGCTCGAGGGCGCGCGATCGACCGATGCCGGCGGGCGGCTCGTGACCCCGGGCCTCGTCGACTGCCATACGCACCTCGCCTTCGGCGGCTGGCGCGCCGGCGAGTTCGAGCGGCGCATCCGTGGCGACTCCTACCTCGACATCGCGCGGGACGGCGGCGGGATCGCGTCCACGATGCGCGCCACGCGGGCCGCGAGCGACGAGGGCCTGGCCGAAAGGGCCGGCGGCTTCCTGCGGGAGATGATCCGCCTCGGCATCACCACCGTCGAGTGCAAGAGCGGCTATGGGCTCGACACGGAGACGGAGCTCGCGCTCCTTCGCGCCTACCGCCGCCTCGCGGCCGCCGGGCCGGCCCGCATCGTTCCGACCTTCCTCGGCGCGCACACCGTGCCCCCGGAGCATCGGGCGGACCGGCGCCGCTACCTCGATCTCATCATCGAGGAGATGATCCCCGCCATCGCCGCGGAGCGGCTGGCCCGGTGCTGCGACGTATTCGTGGAGGAGACGGCGTTCTCGGTCGATGAGGGCCGCGAAGTGCTGCTCGCGGGGAGGGCGGCAGGCCTGGCGCCGAAACTGCACGCCGACCAGCTCACGTCGTCCGGGGGAGCGGAGCTCGCCGCCGAGGTCGGGGCGCTGTCAGCGGATCACCTCGAGTGCGTGAGCGAGAAGGGAATCGAGGCGATGGCCGCGGCGGGCGTCGTCGCCGTCAGTCTCCCCATCGCCACGCTCTACCTCGCGCAGCGCGCGATGCCCGCGCGCCGGCTCATCGAGGCGGGCGTCGCCGTCGCGGTCGCGACCGACTTCAACCCGGGCTCGGCGCCGAGCTATCACCTGCCGCTCGCCCTGACCCTCGCCTGCACGATGCAGCGGATGACGCCCGCGGAGGCGCTCAAAGGGAGCACGATCCTCGGCGCCCGGGCGCTCGGGCTCGAACAGGAGTGCGGCTCGCTCGAGCCGGGGAAGGCAGCCGATTTCTGCGTGATGGACGCGCCGGACGTGAACACCTGGCTCTATCACTTCCGTCCGAACGCCTGTCTCAGGACGGTGATCGGCGGACGAACCGTCGCCGAGGCCGGGTCCGAAGGAAAGCGCTAGCCGAACTTCCGCTCGACGATCTGCAGGATCCTCTCTTCCCGTTCAGCCGCTTCGCGCTCCAGCCGCTCCCCCTCCGCCAGGATCCCGGCGACCGGGCCCCGGTCCTTGAGGCCCGCCACGTTGGTGCGGACGTTGAGCCATGCGCCGCGCACGGCCGCACGCGCCGCAAGTGCGCCGACGCCCGCATCCGACGCGGAGGCGGGGTTGCCGTGCTCGGCCATCGCCTCCACGAGGTCGAACACGTCGAAGGCCGTCCGCATCACGGTCCACGGCACTTCGATGGCGCCGCGATTCGCGGACTCGAGCGCCGCGCGCCTCGCGGCCTGCTCCTCCGCGGTGCCCTTCGGCATGCCGATCGCGGCCATCACGCGCTCGTACGCCTGCGTATCGGCATCGACGAGCGCGACCAGCTCCCGCTTGAGCTCCTGGCCGCGCTCGGCCCAGCGCGAGAACTCCTCCCACCGCTCGTCCCAGCCGCGCTTGTGCGCGGAGAGGTTGGCGACCATCGTGCCGAGCGCCGCGCCGAGGGCGCCGAGGAGCGCTGCGGTGGATCCGCCGCCGGGTGCGGCCGTCTCGGCTGCCGTCGCGTCGGCGAACTGAACGAGCGACATTCCGGCGAGCCGTCCCGGCGCCGTTCCCCGGAGCCGGTACTCGATGATCCGCTCCTCGGGAGCGAACGGCGCGAGCTCATCGAGCCCGAGCGATTTCACCGCGATGTGAATGAGCTCCGCGTCGGGCACGCCGAGCGAGCGCTGCTGCTTCCGGAGGAAGTGGCGGCCGGCCTCGAGCATCGCGTCGAGCGGGACGAGCCCGACGAGCTCGGAGCCCGTCACCCGCATGCCGCGCCGCTCCGCCGACCGCACCACCGCCTCGAAGGCCTCGTGGATCGGCGTGACGCCGAGATCGGTGAGGTTCATCGAGACCTGGGCGATGCCGTATTCCTCGATGAACCAGCCGATCGCCTTCACCGCCTTGAGCTCGCCCGGAATACTGACGGGCGAGCCGTCGGGCGCGGTGACGATCTTCCCGGTCAGCGGGTGTCCCTCCCGCTTCGGGCGGCCCGCCTCGCGGACGTCGAAGGCGACGGCATTGGCGCGCCGCGTGGACGTGGTGTTCAGGTTGACGTTGTACGCGACGAGGAACCCGCGCGCGCCGATGACCGTGGCCCCGGAGCGCGCGTTGAACTTGGCGGGGCCGAAGTCCGGCTTCCACTCGGGGCGGGTGATCCTGGCCGCGAGTCCCTCGTACTCGCCGGCCCGGATCGCCGCGAGCGACTTCCGCGCCGGGTCCGGCTGGGCCGCCTCGTAGAGGTAGACCGGTATCCCGAGCTCCCGCCCGACGCGCTCGCCGAGGCGGCGCGCCCACTCCGCCGTTTCCTCCATCGAGATCCCGGAGATGGGCACGAGCGGGCAGACGTCGGTCGCGCCCATGCGCGGATGCTCGCCATGGTGATGGCGCATGTCGATGAGCTCGGCGGCGGCCGCGATCGCGCGGAACGCGGCCTCGACGACGGCCTCGGGCTCCCCGGCGAAGGTCACGACGGTGCGGTTGGTGGCCTTTCCCGGATCGGTGTGCAGGAGCGAGGCGCCATCGACCGATTCGATGCGCTCCGTGATCCGGCGGATGGTGTCGAGGTTCCGGCCTTCGCTGAAATTCGGGACGCACTCGATGAGGGCGGGCATGCTCAACCGGTTCGGGTGGAAGGCCACTGCTGGCTCACGCAGTGGAACGCACCGAGGCCCCAGACGAGGTCGATGCAGTCGATGCCGATCACCTCGCGGCCCGGGAAGAGGCCGCGGAGCGTCGCCGCCGCGATCTCGTCGCGCTCGGGATCGTAGGTGGGGAGGAGGACCAGGTCGTTCGCGATATAGAAGTTGGCGTACGATGCGGGAAGCCGCTGCCCGTCGTGCTCGAGGGGCCGGGGCATCGGGAGCGTCACGATCCTGAACGGGTCGCCGTCCTGGTCCCGGAGCTCGCCGAGCCGCGCGAGGTTCGCCTGCAGCGGCTCGTAATTCGGATCGGCCGGGTCGTCCTCGACGACCGTCACGATGGTGTGCTCGTCGGTGAAGCGCGAGATGTCGTCGATGTGGCCGTCGGTATCGTCGCCGACGATGCCATCGCCGAGCCAGAGGATGGTGCGGACGCCGAGGTAGTCCCGCAGGTACCGCTCGATCTCCGCGCGGCCGAGATGGGGGTTCCGGTTCTCGTTGAGGAGGCACGCCTCGGTGGTGAGGAGCGAGCCGCGGCCGTTCACGTCGATCGATCCACCCTCGAGGATGATGCCCGGATGGAAGACGGGAATGCCGAGCTCGGCGCCGATGCGGGACGGCACGACGTCGTCCAGGTCGTACGGCGGGTACTTGTCGCCCCAGGCGTTGAA
>DASUXZ010000044.1:0-6931 GCA_036377655.1 Gemmatimonadales bacterium | reverse complement strand
CAGGTGCTCGAGAAGGGAGAGCGGGTGGACGGCCGTGACCTCGACACGATCCGGCCGATCACGATCGAGACCGGCGTGCTGCCGCGCGTGCACGGCTCGGCGCTCTTCACCCGCGGCGAGACCCAGGCGCTCGTGAGCGTCACCCTCGGCACCTCGGACGACGAGCAGCGGCTCGACAGCATCGACGTGGCGGGCGAGACCACCAAGTCGTTCATGCTGCACTACAACTTCCCGCCGTTCTCGACCGGCGAGGTGAAGATGATCCGCGGCACGAGCCGCCGCGAGATCGGCCACGGCGCGCTCGCCGAGCGGGCGCTCCATCCGCTGCTCCCGCACTACGACACCTTCCCCTACACGCTGCGCGTCGTCTCGGAGATCCTCGAGTCGAACGGCTCGTCGTCCATGGCGACGGTGTGCGGCGGGTCGCTCGCGCTCATGGACGCGGGCGTGCCGATGCAGGCCGCCTGCGCCGGCGTCGCGATGGGGCTCATCAAGGAAGGCAAGAAGGTCGCCGTCCTCACCGACATCCTCGGCTCCGAGGACCATCTCGGCGACATGGACTTCAAGGTGGCCGGCACCGAGAAGGGCATCACCTCGATCCAGATGGACATCAAGATCGAGGGGCTCGACCTCGCGATCATGGCCGAGGCGCTGGAGAAGGCGCGCAAGGGCCGCCTCCACATCCTCGGCGAGATGAAGAAGGCGCTGCCCGAGCCGCGCACCGACCTCTCGAAGTATGCCCCGCGGATCATCACGATCCAGATCAAGCCGGACAAGATCGGCGACGTCATCGGGCCCAAGGGCAAGACCGTCCGCGGGATCCAGGACGCCACGGGCGCCAAGATCAGCATCGAAGACAGCGGGCTCATCACGATCGCGGCGGTCGGCGGCGACGCCGGCGAGAAGGCGCGCGCGATGATCGCGGCCATCACGACCGAGCCCGAGGTGGGCAAGATCTACGAGGGACCCGTGAAGAGCACCACGGCGTTCGGCGCGTTCGTGGAGATCCTCCCGGGCGTCGAGGGGCTGCTCCACATCAGCGAGCTCCAGCACGGCCGCACCGAGAAGACCGAGGACGTCGTCAAGAAGGGCGACATCGTCCAGGTCAAGCTGCTCGAGGTGGACGAGCGGGGGCGCATGAAGCTCTCCCGGAAGGCGCTGCTCCCGAAGGAGTAGGGTGCAGACCGACCGCCTCGACGAGGGGCTGCACCGGACGGCGGCCCCGAACGGGCTCGTCGTGCTCTCCGAGCGGCTTCCCGGGCTCCGGTCCGCCGCGGCCGGGATCTGGGTCCGCTCGGCGAGCGCGCACGAGCCGCGCGAGAAGATGGGCGTCTCCCATCTCCTCGAGCACATGGTGTTCAAGGGCACCGAGCGGCGCTCGGCGCGGCAGATCGCGCTCGAGCTCGAGGTCCGGGGCGGCAGCCTCGACGCCTACACGGGGCGCGACCACACGAGCTACCAGGCGCACGTGCTCGACGCCGACCTCCCGCTCGCCGTGGACATCCTCACCGACCTCGTGCGCCGGCCCCTCCTGCGCGCCGAGGACCTCGAATCCGAGCGGAAAGTGGTCGTGGAGGAGATCAGCGGGGTGGAGGACACCCCGGACGATCTCGTCTTCGACCTGCACGCCGAGTCGCTCTGGCCGGAGCATCCGTACGGCTACTCGATCCTCGGCTCCCGCGATTCCGTGACCGCGCTCGAGGCCGCGGATCTCCGCGCACTGCACGGCGGCGCGTACTATCCCGGCAATTGCGTGATCGCGGCCGCCGGCAACGTCGATCACGACCGGCTCCTCGCATCGCTCGCGCGCGAGGGATGGTTCGACGACGGCTCCCCGCGTCCGCCCCGGCCGCCGGTCGGCGCTGCGCCCGCCACCCGGGGCGCGGAGCGGGCGGAGCCGAAGGACACCACGCAGGCGCATCTCGTGTTCGGGACGGATACCTTCGCGGTGCGCGATCCGCGCCGCTTCGCGCTCGCCATCCTGACGAACGTCTTCGGCGGCGGGATGTCCAGCCGCCTCTTCCAGCGCGTGCGCGAGGAGCTCGGTCTCGCCTACGCTATCTTTGCCTACAAGCATTTCTACCAGAGCACCGGGCAGCTCGGCGTGTACGTCGGCACGCAGCCCGCGACGGCTGCCGCCGCGCGGGAGGCGATCCTCGAGGAATACGGGCGCCTCGCGTCGGCGGGCCTCACCGGGGACGAGCTCACCGACGGCAAGCGGCAGCTCAAGGGCCAGATCATGCTGGCCCTCGAGAACCCGCTCAGCCGCATGGGCCGCCTCGCGGGCTCGGAGCTCCACGAGGACGGGTACCATACGCTGGACGAGATGCTTCGCCGCGTCGACGCGGTCACCGCGGCGGATGCCGCCGCCGTGGCCGCCGAGTTCTTCGCGCCCGGCCGGCAGACCGTCGTTTCGCTCGGGCCGGCGTAGCCGCCCGCCACTCTCCTACCTTACGAGAAGACGATGCTCATCGGCGTTCCGAAGGAAATCAAGACCAACGAGAACCGGATCGCGCTCGTTCCGGCGGGTGCGGAAGCGCTCGTCGGGGCCGGCCATACCGTCTACGTCGAGCAGGGCGCCGGCGCCGGGAGCGGCTTCAGCGACGAGACCTACGTCGCGGCAGGTGCCACGATCCTCCCCACGGCGGACGAGGTCTGGCAGAAGGCCGACATGATCATGAAGGTCAAGGAGCCGATCGCCGTCGAGTGGCCGCGGATGCGGAAGGGGCAGCTCATCTACACGTACTTCCACTTCGCCGCGGCCGAGGACCTGACGCGCGCGGTGATCGACTCGGGCGCGGTGGCGCTCGCGTACGAGACGGTCGAGCTGCCGACGGGCGAGCTGCCGCTCCTCACGCCCATGTCCGAGGTGGCGGGCCGCATGGCGGTGCAGGAGGGGGCCAAGTATCTCGAGAAGGTCTTCGGCGGGAGCGGCGTGCTCCTCGGCGGCGTCCCCGGCGTCGCGCCGGGCGAGGTCGTGATCATCGGCGGCGGGGTCGTGGGCATCAATGCGGCGAAGATGGCCGCCGGGCTCGGCGCGCACGTGACCATCATGGACATCTCGCTCGACCGGCTCCGCTACCTGAGCGACGTGCTGCCCGCCAACGTGGACACCGTCTACTCGAACCGGTACAACATCCTCGAGGCGATCCGGCGCGCGGACCTCGTGATCGGCGCCGTGCTCCTGCCGGGCGCCAAGGCGCCGCACCTCGTCAAGCGCGACGACCTCAAGACGATGAAGCCGGGTACCGTCATCGTCGACGTGGCGGTGGACCAGGGCGGCTGCGTCGAGACGATCAAGCCGACGACGCACGAGAAGCCGACCTACTTCGTGGACGGCATCCTGCACTACGCGGTCGCCAACATGCCGGGCGGCGTCCCGCGCACGTCGACCCTCGCCCTGACGAACGCGACGCTTCCCTACGCGCTTCGCCTCGCGCGCCACGGCTGGAAGCAGGCCTGCGCCGACGACCGCGCGCTCCGGCTCGGCCTCAACGTGGTGGACGGCAAGGTCGTCTATCCCGGCGTCGCCGAAGCGTTCGGAATGCCGCTCGTGGCGGTGGACAAGGTCCTCTGATGCGGCTGGAGGTCCTCCTCGCGCGCCTGCCGCACGGGGAGGGCCTTCCGCTCCCCGCGGCCGCGACGCCCGGCTCCGCGGGCCTCGATCTCGCGAGCGCCGAGGACGCGGCACTCGACCCGATGGAGCGCCGGCTCATCTCCACCGGCTTCGCGATCGCGATTCCCGAGGGATACGAGTGCCAGCTCCGCCCGCGGTCCGGGCTCGCCCTCAGGCACGGCATCACGCTTCCCAACAGTCCGGCGACGATCGACAGCGACTATCGCGGCGAGCTCAAGGTCGCGCTCGTCAACCTGGGGTCGGAGCGCTTCGAGGTGACGCGCGGGATGCGCATCGCGCAGATGGTGTTCGCCCCGGTGTCCGCTGTACAGTTCCTGACGGTCGAGGAGCTTCCGACGAGTGGCCGGGGCGCCGGCGGGTTCGGAAGCACCGGCAGGTGACCGGTCGTAACTCGTGGTCTTGTTGAATCTTAGGGCGTCCGTTAGCTTAGGTCGGCCCCACTCCTCCGCGCCCTTCAGACCCAGCGGCCCCTGATGAAATTTGGATCCCTGAGCCTCTCCTCGCTGCTGCCCGCCAACGAGATCGCCGTCGACCTTGGCACGGCCAACACGCTGGTCTACGTGAAGGGCGAGGGGATCGTCCTCAACGAGCCGTCCGTCGTCGCCATCGAAAAGGCGACGGGCCGGATCAAGGGCATCGGGCTCGAGGCCAAGCGCATGCTCGGCCGCACGCCGGAGGGGATCATCGCGGTGCGTCCGCTCAAGGACGGCGTCATCGCCGATTTCGACGTCACCGAGAAGATGCTCCGCTACTTCCTGAAGACGATCATCGACAAGCACGTCTTCCGGGTGAAGCCGAAGGTGATCGTCTGCGTCCCCTCGGGCATCACCGAGGTCGAGCGGCGCGCGGTGCGGGACTCCGCGGAAACGGCCGGTGCCAAGCAGGTGCTGATGGTGGCGGAGCCGATGGCCGCGGCGATCGGCGTGGGCCTGCCGGTCGAGACGCCGACGGGCAACATGGTGATCGACATCGGCGGCGGCACCACGGAGATCGCGGTGATCGCGCTCTCGGGCATCGTGTCGGACACCTCGATCCGCACCGGCGGCGACGAGCTCGACCAGGCGATCGTCCAGTTCATGCGCAAGAACTACAACCTCCTCGTCGGCGAGCCGACCGCCGAGCAGATCAAGATCAAGATCGGCTCCGCCGCGCCCACCGGCGACGAGCGCGAGATGGAAGTGAAGGGCCGCGACCTCGTGTCCGGCATCCCGAAGACGGTGCGCGTCCATTCGTCCGAGATCCGGGAGGCGGTGCAGGAGCCGATCCAGCAGATCGTGGACGCCGTGCGCCGGGCCCTCGAGATCACGCCCCCCGAGCTCGCGAGCGACATCGTGGACCGGGGCATCGTGATGACCGGCGGCGGCGCGCTCATCCGCGGGCTCGACATCCTCCTCGCCCAGGAGACCGGCCTGCCGATCCACGTGGACGAGGACCCGCTCACCTGCGTGGTGCGGGGCACCGGCCGCATCCTCGACGATTACGAGAAGTACAAGAGCGTCCTCTCCATCTGACCATGCTCACCGCGTCGGATCGGACGTACTCCCGGCGCGACACGGCGACGCTCCTCGTCTGCGTCGCCATTTCCCTCGTGATCCTCCTCCTCCCTCCGGCGCTCGGGCAGGGCATCGCCGCGTCGCTCCGCGAGACCGTGCTCACGCCCGCCATCTGGCTCCAGGCGCGAGCGCAGGAGGGGCGGACGAGCCGCGCGCGCTTCGCCGCCGTCGTTTCCCAGCGCGACTCCACCGCCGCGGCTGCGCAGGCCGTTCCCCTCCTCACCGCCGAGAACCGGCGCCTGCGCGAGCTCCTCGACCTCGGCCGGCGGGTACGCCTGCGGCATGCCGCGGCCGAGGTCCTGCACCAGCCGTCGGCGACCGACGACCGGATGCTGCTCCTCGACGTCGGGTCGGAGGATGGCGTCCGCGGGTTCGAGCCGGTGATCGCCCCGGAAGGGCTGGTCGGCGTGATCCTCAACGTCACAACGCGCACCGCGACCGTCATGACGTGGGCGCATCCCGAGTTCCGCGTGAGCGCCTTCACGGCGGACGGGCGCGTCTTCGGGCTCGTGGCGCCCTCGACGGGCACGGTGGCGAGCGAGGCGGCGCTCGAGTTCCGCGCGGCGAGCTACCGGGACACGCTCGCGCCGGGAACGCTCGTGCTGTCGTCGGGACTCGGCGGGGTGTACCCCAAGGGCATCCCGGTCGGGAGGGTCGAGGGCGTGGCGCGCGAGCAGGAGGGGTGGGAGCGCGTGTACCGGCTCCTGCCCGCGGCCAACCCGAGCGCCGTCTCGCACGTGATGGTCGTCCTCGACCGGGGGGATTCGCTCTCGGACGCGTTCCCGGCGGATTCGATCCTCGCGGCCGCGCGCGCCGATTCGCTCGCCCGGGTGGCCGCTGCGGACTCCGCCCTCCGGGCCGGGATCGCCGACTCGGTGCGCGCGCACCTGCGCGATTCGCTCGCGCGGGCCGCCGCGTCGCCGGCACCGGCAGTGGCGCCTGCCACGCAACGGCCGGCGGCACCGGCCGCGGCGCCGCGGCGCCCGGACTCCGCAGCCGCGCGCCGGGACTCGTCGGCGCCGCCGCCGGATACGACGCCATGAGCTTCGGCCGCGGGAACCGCGCGGGGTTCGCCCTCGTGATGCTCGTCCTCATCGTGCTGCAGTTCTACCTGCGGCCGAGGCTCTGGGATGCCCGCATTGCGCCCGATTTCCTGGTGATCGCGCTGCTCGTGATCGCGATGGGTAGCCGGCCGGGCGTCGGGGCGATCGCCGGCCTCGTCCTCGGGCTCGTGGCGGACGCTCTCACGCCGGCGCGGGTGGGGGCGGGGATGCTGGCCCACACGGTGGTCGGGTACCTGGCATCGTGGGGGCGCGCGGTGTTCTTCGCGGAGAACATCCTCGTGCACGCGGGAATGTTCTTTGCGGGCGTCTGGGTGCGGAACCTCATCGTCGTCGGGGCGAGCGGGGCGCCGGGCGGATCGGTGTTCCGCGAGATCTTCGTGATCGCACCGCTGCAGGGCCTCACCACCGCGGTCGCGGGGATGCTCGTGCTCTACATCGTCCGGGAGTGGCTCGAGATCCGGCTGGACGTCTGACATGAACGGCTTCGATTCGTACCAGGTGCGGGAGCGGGCCAGCGCGGCGCGGTGGGTGCTCTCGCTCGTGTTCGCCATCCTGATCGGCGCATTCTTCCGCACGCAGATCCTGCAGCACGACAAGTACCAGCTCCGCGCCGAGACCAACCGCCTCCGCGCGATTCCACTCGAGCCGCCGCGCGGCCCGATCCTCGACCGGAACGG
>DASUXZ010000043.1:0-7443 GCA_036377655.1 Gemmatimonadales bacterium | reverse complement strand
AGTCGTGCGGAAGCGCGCGCTCACGGGCGGCGTCGGCGCCGGCATCAATTACGGCCTCGGCAACATGTACAACTACGACGGGCCGATGCTCTGGATCGTCACCGCCTTCCATGATGCCGACAAGCCGGCGGACTCGCTCGTCGCGGGCTTCGACGCGGCGATCGAGGGGCTCCGGTCGCGGCCGGTGGATCGCGCGACGCTCGATCGTGCGCTCGTCAAGCTCCGCTCGAATCTCTACTCCCAGCTCGAGAACTTCGGCGGCTTCGGCCGGGCCGACCTGCTCGCCTCGTTCGCGCTCTTCGACGACGACCCGTCGCGCATCAACCGCCTCGAGGCGGAATTCGCGAAGGTGACGCCCGAGCTGCTCCAGCGGACGGCGCGCGAGTACCTCGCCCCGACGAACCGCACGATCCTCACCGTCGTCCCGGCGGCCCGCGGCGCGGCGCCGGCGGCCGGCACCCGGTAATGGAGATCACCATGCATATCCCGACTCGCCGGCTCCTCGCGCTCGCCCTCGTGCCGGTGCTCGCGCTCGGCGCACCGGCCGCCGTGTCCGCCCAGCGAAGCACGCCGCCCCCGGTGGCGCCGCCGAAGAACCTCAAGCTGCCGGCCAAGCGCGAGTTCACCCTCCCGAACGGGATGGCGGTGACGCTCGTGCCCTACGGCACCGTGCCGAAGGCCGCCGTCTGGCTCGGCGTCCGGACCGGGCGCATCGACCAGGCCGCGAACGAGACGTGGCTCGCGGAGACGACGGCGGACCTCATGATGGAGGGGACCGAGTCGCGCACCGCGGCGCGCCTCGCGGAGGAAGTAGCCGCGATGGGCGGGCAGATCTCCGTCGGCGCCGGCTCGGACATGACGAACATCGGCGGCGAGGTGCTCGGCGAGCACGCGCCGGCCATGGTGCGGCTCGTGGCCGACGTGGCGCGGAACCCGCTCCTTCCGGAATCCGAGCTCTCGCGCATCAAGGCAAGCCGGCTCCGGTCGCTCTCGATCGCGCGGAGCCAGCCGCAGCCGATCGCGCAGGAGAAGTTCCTCGAGCTGCTGTACGGCGACCACCCGTACGGCCGCCTCTATCCCACCGAGGCGATGCTGCAGGGCTACACGATCGACCAGGTGCGCCAGTTCCATGCGAAGAACTTCGGCGCGGCGCGCGCGCACCTCTACGTCGCCGGCGTGTTCGACGCGGCGGCCACCGAGCGCGCCATCCGCGAGGCGTTCGGCGACTGGGCCCCCGGCAACCCGCCGACGAGCAACCCGCCGGCGCCGAAGACGGGGCGCACGGTGGCGCTCATCGACCGGCCCGACGCGGTGCAGTCGACGCTCATCCTCGGGATCCCGGTGCCGGACCCGACCGACGACGACTACGTCGCCCTCGAGGTGACCGATGCGCTCCTCGGCGGGGCGTTCGGGTCGCGGATCACCCGGAACATCCGAGAGGACAAGGGGTACACCTACTCGCCGTTCAGCAGCGTGTCGGATTACCACCAGGTCTCGCACTGGGCGCAGCAGGCGGACGTGACGACGAACGTCACCGGCGCCTCGCTCAAGGAGATCTTCCACGAGATCGACAGCCTGCGCGCGGTCCCGCCGCCGGCGGACGAGCTCACCGGGATCAAGAACAACCTCGCGGGCATCTTCACGCTCCAGAACAGCTCGCGCGGCGGGATTGTGGGCATCCTCCGGTGGGCCGACCTGCAGGGACTCGAGGACAGCTACCTGTCGACGTACGTCCAGCGCGTCCTCGCCGTGACACCGGCCGACGTGCAGCGCATCGCGCGCGAGCACCTGAGGCCCGAGGCCATGCCGATCGTGGTGGTGGGCGACCGGAAGACGGTGGCGGAGCAGGTTGCGCCGTACGAGCGGGCGACGCCGTAGGGGCGGACAGGGCGGACGAGACGGACGAGGCGGACGAGGCGGAACCTACCGCCTTGTCCGTCTCGTCCGCCTTGTCCGTCTCGTCCGCCTACCCCGTCCTCCCATGCCCTGCCGCCACCGGCTTCGACTCCGGCGAGCCGCGCTGGCGGAGGTAGATCGTCAGCACGATGAGCACGCCGACCGAGAAGAACTCGCTCTGCCAGTTCTGGAGCGACTCGAACCAGAAGCGTGAGGTGCCGAGGTACTGGAGGGTGGTGACGGCGGCGCTGCCGTGGAGGAGCTGTTCCTCGCTGTAGTCACGGGCGCCGCCGGCGGCGTGCAGCCAGAAGCTCGCGGCGAAGAGGAGGAAGAGCGCGATGCTGAGGGAGTGCTCGTAGAGCCGCAGCACCCAGCCTCCGCGCTTCACCGGCCAGGGCCGGTCAGGGTTCCGCGCCATCCGCGGATCGTGGTCCACTTCCTCGTCCCCATCCGGCGACTTCGACTCGGCCGAGCCCTTCTGGAACAGGATCGCCGTCAGGATCACGTAGGCGAACATCTGCAGGAACTCGCTCTCCCAGTTCTCCATCGTCGCCTCGAGGAACCCGCCGCTCGTGACGTACGCGCCGTAGCCGATCGCCGCCTGGCCGTGATCGGCGAGCTCGGCGTTCTCGTGCTGCAACCCGACGAAGCTGAGGCCGACCTGGCAGGCGAGGAACAGGCCGAAGAGCGTGAGCGACAGGCCGTTGTTGCGGAGGAACGCCTTCACATGGCCTCCCGGTACCGGGCTAGAGCAATCCGGATTCCCTGAGCGCGTTCTCGAGCTGCTCCGGGTCCCGGTAGAGCAGCGTCTGCATGCCGCGCGCGCTCGCCGGAGCGAGGTTCTGCCGCCGGTCGTCGATGAAGAGCGACGTCCCGGGCGCCGCCTGGGCCATCGCGAGCGCGGCATCGTAGATCTCGCCGGTCGGCTTGCGCACGCCCATCCAGCAGGAGCTGAAGAAGGCGTCGAAGATCCCGGCGAGCCCGAAGGCGCCGATCCGGTGCTGGTTCAGCTCGGCGGATTCGTTGTTCAGCGTGAAGAGGCGGACGCCGCGGCGCTCGCCGACACGCCGCGCGAGCTCGATGCACTCCGGGAACGGCCGGCTCTGCTCCAGCATGCAGGCGCGGAACTCCTCGCGCGTGAAGCTCCGCGGCTCGTAGAAGACGGCGACGTCGAGGTACTCGTCGAAGGTGATCCGGCCGAGCTCCCAGTCGCCCGCGATCTCGCGGTGCCGGGAGTCGAACTCGGGGCCGAGGTCGTAGCGCGCCGCGGCGGCGGCGCGCTGGTCGCTGTCCCATCCGTTCGTACCGAGCACGCCGCCGATGTCGAAGAAGACGTGCGTCGGACGCGCTCCTGCCGGCACCCTACAGCTCCCACCCCTTCCGGTATTCGGGCGTGATCCAGTCGGCCGGAAGCTTGACGTTGGTGATCGTGCCCTTCGCGTCCACCTCGAGCGTCTTGCCGCCGCGCACCGCGAGGCAGCCGAGGAGCACCATCTCGGTGAGGGCGCCGGCGTGCCCGCCGAAGTCCGATTGCGCCGGGGCGCCGCCCTTGCAGGCCTCGATCCATTCCGCGTACACGCCCTTCGACCGCGCATACTTCTCGGCGGGGGGATTCGCCTTGAGCTCCTCGTCGCGCTTCGGGTCGAGGTGGCGCGGGTTCTCGCCGTACATGCCGGCCACGATCATGCCGTCGTCGCCCACCCAGAGCTGGCCGCCGATGTCGGCGATGGGCCACTGCATCTCGACCGGGAGCGACAGCGGACGCGGGGGGCGGAAGTCGCCGTCGCGCCAGACCACCTTCACGGCCGGCCGCGAGCCCTTCGCCGCGAACTGGTACTCGACGCGCGACGCCTTCGGCGCCGCCTCGGTGTAGAGGGCGGTGGACTCCGGGATGATCCGCTCGGGATAGCCGAGGTCGAGGATCCAGAAGGCGGCGTCCATGCCGTGGCACGCCATGTCGCCGAGCGCGCCGGTGCCGAAGTCCCACCAGCCGCGCCAGCGGAACGGGGCGTAGGCGGGGTGGTAGGGCCGGTCGGCGGCGGGGCCGAGCCAGAGGTTCCAGTCGAGGGTGGGCGCCGGGGTGTGCAGCTCGGTGGGGCGGTCGATCCCCTGCGGCCAGATGGGGCGGTTGGTCCAGTAATGCACCTCGCGCACCGTGCCGATCGCCCCGGCCTCGACGTACTCGCGGAGCTGCTTCGTGCCGTCGAAGGTGTGGCCCTGGTTGCCCATCTGGGTCGCGACCTTCGTCTTCCGGGCCTGGGCGGCGAGCGCGCGCACCTCGTGCAGCGTCCGGGCAAGCGGCTTCTGGCAGTAGGTGTGCTTGTTCGCCTTGAGCGCGAGCATCGCGGCGGCGGCGTGCGAGTGGTCGGGCGTCGAGACCGTCACCGCGTCGATGTTGCCGGCTTCCCGGGCGAGCATCTCGCGATAGTCGGTGTAGCGCTTCGCCTTCGGGTTCTTGCGATAGCTCTCCTCGGCGGCCTTCTGGTCCACGTCGCAGAGCGCGTAGATGTTCTCGCCGCTCACGCCGTCCACGTCGTTCTTGCCCATCCCGCCGACACCGATGCAGGCGATGTTGAGCTTGTCGCTCGGCGGCGTATACCCGGGCCCCCCGAGCACATGCCGCGGCACGATGGTGAACGCCGCCGCAGCGGCTGTCGATCCGACGAAGTCACGTCTCGAAACCGTCATGTCCCCCTCAGGTAATTAAGGAAGATTTTCTATCTCAACGCGAAGCCACGGAGACGCGAAGGCGCGAAGAAGAGACTTGTTGTGGGCTCCCCGCGAGTCCGATCATCGGAGCTCCCCGTCGAGACCACATCCACGCTGCTTCGTGCTTTCGCGTCTTCGCGGCTTCGCGCTCGAAAAAACTGTCAAGCAGCGCCAGGCTCGCGGCGCGGACGGAAGAGGAGGGCGAAGAGGACGAGGATCACCAGCGCCCCGATCGCCGGGACCTGCCAGATGGCGGGCCAGTCGTGACCCTCGCCCACGCGGTGGGCGCCGGCGACGCGGCCGGAGACGAAGGCGCCGATGAAGTAGCCGACGCCGTTCGTGACGAAGTTGATGAACCCCTGCGCTGCCGCCCGGATCTTCGGTCCTGCCTGCTGGTCGGTATAGATCTGCCCGCTCACGAAGAAGAAGTCGTAGCAGATGCCGTGCAGCAGGATGCCGAGGTAGATGAGCCACATCCCGCTCCCCGCGTCGCCCGCCCCGAAGGCGAAGTACCGGAGCGACCAGGCGAGCATGCCGACCAGCATGATCGTCTTGATGCCCCACCGCTTCAGGAAGAAGGGAAGGAGCAGCATGAACCCGATCTCGGACATCTGCCCGAACGTCTGGATGAAGGCCGGGTCGGGCGCGCCGATCTCGTTGAGGAAGAGATTGGCGAAGGTGTAGTAGAACTGGAGCGGAATGCAGAGGAGGAACGAGCCGAGCACGAAGATGGCGAACGAGCGGTCCCGGAGCAGGCCGAGCGCGTCGAGCCCGAGCGCGTCGCGCACGCTGAAGGGGGCGCCGGCGGCGCGGGGTGGCGTGTGCGGGAGCAGGTACGAGAAGAACCCGAGGGCCACCGACCCTATCGCCGCGACCCGCATCGGGATCGCGAGCGCATCCGCCTTGAGCACCTTGCCGACGATGATGCCGGCCACGATCCAGCCGATGGTGCCGAGCACCCGGATGGCGGGGAACTCCCGCGCCGGATCCTGGACGTGGTGGAACGAGATCGAGTTCGAGAGCGAGAGCGTCGGCATGTAGCAGAGCGCGTACAGGATGAGCACCGGGTAGAAGGCGCTCCACTCCGTGAGCGTGCTCAGGTACCACATGATCGCGCCGCCGACCAGGTGCAGGACGGCGAGCAGCTTCTCGGTGGCGAAGAACCGGTCGGCGACGACGCCGAGGAAGAAGGGGGAGACGAGCGCCGCGATCGCCGTCGCCCCGTAGGCGAGCCCCACCTGGCCTTCGCTGAACCCCCGCGTCTGCGTGAGGTACGTCCCCATCGTGACGAACCAGCTGCCCCAGATGAAGTACTGGAGGAACATGAGGACTGAAAGTTTCGTCTTGTTCACGGGGGGACGGGGGGTATAGGTGAGAAGTGAGAAGTGAGAGGTGAGAGGTGAGCGGTGGGGGCGAGGCGAGAGCCACCTCTCACCTCTCACCTCTCACCTCTCACCGATACTTACATCTCCCTGATCCGGATATTCCGAAACTCCACGCGATCGCCATGGTCCTGCAACGCCACGTGCCCCCGCGGCGACCGTCCGTAGCCCGGCCACTCGACGAACTTGCTCGCCTTCACCTTCGCCTCCCAGTCGGGGCTCCAGAGCTCGTACTCGACGACCTTCTGCCCATTGAGCCAGTGCTCGACGTGCGCGCCCCGGGCGACGATGCGCGCGGCGTTCCACTCGCCGGCGGGCTTCACGACGCCGGCGGGGGCGGCGTAGAGCCCGTACGCGGAGCCGGCGGAGGTGAGGCGGTTGCCGCCGTCGGGATGGGCGGCGTCGTCGAGGACCTGGTATTCGGGACCGGTGCGGTAGGTGCTGCTGTCGGCTTCGGTGACGCGGTACATGATCCCGCTGTTGCCGCCGTCGGCGACCTTCCACTCGAGCTCGAGCTCGAAGTCGCCGAACTGGTCGCGGGTGATGATGTCGCCGCCGCCGCCGGCGCGGACGAGCGAGCCGTCCTCGACCTGCCAGCCGGTGGGCAGCGACTCCATCTGGAACCCGCGCCACGCTGCGGTGGAGGTGCCGTCGAAGAGCGTGCGCCAGCTTGCGGCGTCGGCGGAATCGGTCATGGCGGCGGGGGTGTTCCGGGAATCGTCGGGCGTGCCGCCGGGGGAGCAGGCGAAGGCAGCAACGAGGGCGGCGCCGAGAAGAAGGTGTCGCATCGATGTCCGGGGAGCGAATGGAAGAGGCAAGGTACGGGGAAAAGCGGCGAACGGCAAATGACCGGCGGGGCTCGGCGGCAACCCCTCGACGACGGCCGGGGGGCCGGCGATCGCGGCGAGCGGGCACGGCAGCGTAACTAACGCTTCTTCAATGATTTAGGTAGCGCCTTGCCCATTGCCTCCGCCCCCCGATTCGGTTATTATTCGCTGTTTCCCGGCACGCTCGCCGAGCCCGGCTTCCTCCGACATCAGCGCCCATGACCGCACCGAACTCCCGCGAACGGATCCTGCCCCGCCTCATCGAAGAGGAGATGCAGCAGTCGTTCATCAACTACTCGATGAGCGTCATCGTCTCGCGCGCGCTGCCGGACGTGCGGGACGGGCTCAAGCCGGTGCACCGGCGCATCCTCTACGCGATGAACGAGCTGGGCCTCGTGCCTGGCCGGGCGTACAAGAAGTCCGCCACGGTCGTGGGCGACGTGCTCGGCAAGTACCACCCGCACGGCGACGGCTCGGTCTACGACGCGCTGGTCCGCATGGTCCAGGACTTCTCGCTCCGCTACCCGCTCATCGACGGGCAGGGGAACTTCGGCTCGGTGGACGGCGACCCGGCGGCGGCCTACCGCTACACCGAGGCCCGCCTCACGCGCGTCGCCATGACGATGCTC
>DASUXZ010000042.1:0-5575 GCA_036377655.1 Gemmatimonadales bacterium | reverse complement strand
GCCCGGGAGCACCGCGTTCTCGAGGCCCGACTTCTTGCGGACGAGGTCGCGCGCCTTCCGCGCCGCCTCGCGCGCGCGCGCCGCGCTCACCGCCTTCTCGACGATGGCGCGGAGCACCGGCGGGTGCTCCTCGAGGTAGCTGCCGAGGTGCTCGTTCACCACCGTCTTGACGATGCTCTCGACCTCCGAGTTGCCGAGCTTCGTCTTCGTCTGCCCCTCGAACTGCGGCTCGCGCACCTTCACGTGCAGCACGCAGGTGAGGCCCTCGCGGATGTCGTCGCCCGAGAGGGTGAAGCCCTCCTTCTTGAGCGCGCCCGACTTCTTGGCGAGGTCGTTGACCGTGCGGGTGAGCGCCGAGCGGAAGCCGGTGAGGTGCGTGCCGCCTTCGTGGGTGTTGATGTTGTTCACGAAGGTGAAGGTGTTCTCGTTGTATCCCTCCTCGTACTGGAGGGCGAGGTCCACCTCGACGTCGTCCTTCTCGGTGGCGAACCAGACCGGCTTCGGGTGCAGCGCCTTCTTGTTCCGGTTGAGCCACTGCACGAACTCGACGAGCCCGCCCTTGGCGTAGAACGTCTCCGCCTTCCCGCCCTCCCGCTCGTCCTTGAGCGTGATGCGGATCCCCTTGTTGAGGAACGCGAGCTGGCGGAGGCGGTCGGCGAGCGTCGTGTAGTTGTACTCGAGGACCGTGAAGATCTCGGGATCGGGCTTGAAGCGCACCGTGGTGCCGGTGGACTTCGCCTTGCCGAGGACGGTGAGCTTCTTCGTCGTCTTGCCGCGCACGAACTGCATGTGGTGCCGGCTGCCGTCGCGGTCCACGATGACCTCGAGCCGCTCGCTCAGCGCGTTCACCACCGACACGCCGACGCCGTGGAGGCCGCCCGAGACCTTGTAGTTGCTCTTGTCGAACTTGCCGCCCGCGTGGAGCACGGTGAGCGCGAGCTCGACGCCCGGCATCTTCTCGACCGGGTGCACGTCCACCGGGATCCCGCGGCCGTTGTCGGCGACGGTGATCGAGTTGTCGGCATGGATCGTGACCGCGATCTCGTCGCAATGCCCCGCGAGCGCCTCGTCGATCGAGTTGTCCACCACCTCGTACACGAGGTGATGCAGACCGTTCTCCGACGTGGACCCGATGTACATCCCCGGCCGCTTCCGCACCGCCTCCAGCCCCTTGAGGACCTGGATCGACTCGGCCTTGTACTGCGGCTGCACGCTCGCGCTCATTCCCGCTCCTGATTCCTGGTTGATACCGCCCCCGACTCAGCCATCCACTCCGCCTCCTCCGCCTCGCCCGCCTGGTCCGTCTCGTCCGTCTCGTCCGCCTCGTCCGTCCCGTCCGCCCACCGGCTGCCCCACCACCCACCGCACCTCCCGCACCCGCCCCTTCCGCCCGTCGTTGAGCCGCGCGAGGATCCGCGGCGACATGAGGCTCAGCTCCTGCGCCCACGCCGACGACGCCACGCGCACGCGGAGGATCCCGTCCGCCGTCACCGACTCCGGCACCGTCACCGCCGCGATCTGCGGCCCGACGAGCTCGGCCCACTCCTCCACGATCCCCGCCTGCTGCATCCGCTTCACGAGCCCCTGCTTCTGCAGGTAGCTCGCGAGCGCCTCGGCGAGCGGGGTGGGGCGGGGCGGTTTCGTCATGCCGCGGGTCCCGCTGCCCCGGCGCCCTGCCGCGTTGCGATCGCTCCCCCCTCGACCATCCACACCTCGATCCCGAGCCCGCGCGGGAGCTCGTCCATGCGCGGCGCCGTCACGAACACCTGCCGCTCCGCCGTGAAGAGCCGCTCGGCGAGGCGCTCCTGGCGGCCGCGGTCGAGCTCGGCGAAGGCGTCGTCGAGGAGGAGCGCCGGCTCGTCCTCCCGCGCCGCCGCGAGGGTGTCGAGCTCGAGCAGCTTGAGCGCGAGCGCCGCCGTCCGCTGCTGCCCGGTGGACCCGTACGCCCGGAGCTCGTGCCCGCCGATCTCGGCGACGATGTCGTCGCGGTGCGGGCCGGCCGTCGTGGTCCGGCGCGCGAGGTCGCGCTGTGCGGTGGAATCGAGGAGCGGCACCCATGCCTCCCGGTCGGCGAGCTCGGACCTGCCGCGATAGCGGAGCGATCCGCTCATCGGCTCTCCCAGGCCCGCGAGCTCCTCCGCGAACCGGGTCCCGCGGCCCTCGAGCCACGAGAGGCGGTGCGCCACCACGACGGCGCCCGCGTCCGCGAGCGGCGCATCGAAGGCGCGCGCGAGATCGGACCTGCCGAGGCGGAGCGCCGAGTTCCGCTGCACGAGCGCCGCGCGGTAACGGGCGAGGGCGCGGAGGTAGTCGCGGCTCGCGAGCGAGAGCATCCGGTCGAGGTACTGACGCCGCTCGCCCGCGCCGCCTGATGCGAGCGCCACGTCTCCCGGGAGGAAGGCCACCGCGACCCAGCCCCCGACGGCATCCGACGCCCGCGGCACCTCGACCCCGTCGAGTCCGAGCCGCTTCCGCCGCGTGCCCGGCTGCCAGGTGGCCGCGACCGTCCGGCGCCCGGCGCGTGCCACCGCCTCGACCGCCACGTGAAACCCGCCGCCGCCGAATTGGGCGATCTCGCGGTCGGGCGCCCCCCGGAGCGACCGGAAGAGCACCGGGTAGTACACCGCCTCGAGGAAGTTCGTCTTCCCCTGTCCGTTGGCGCCGAGGAGGGCGACACCGTCCGCCGGGACCGGCAGGTCGATGTCCGCGAGGTTCCTGAATCCGCGCGCGACGAGCCGCTCGAGCCGCACCGGGCGATGCGCCGCTACTCGATGACGATCCGGCGGCGCGCCGTGTCGCCCCGGAGCCCTTCGCTGTCGGTGCCGAAGACGAGGACCGTCACCTCGACGCCGGACCGCCCGCTCGTGCCGATCGGCAGCGAGAAGCGGACGGTGTCGTCGAACTCGCCTGGCGCATGGGGCTGGAACTGTTCCGGCACGCCGAAGAGCTCGAAATACACCGTGTCCACGCCGTCCCGGTCGGACACGCGGCCGGTCACGTCGAACGTGGGGCCCGCGGGGACCGTGATCTCCGCTTCCGCGGGCACGTCGATCGAGGCGCGGGGGCCCACGTTTTCCGGGTCCTCCGGCTCGAATCCGATCCGGGCCCGCTCGACGCATCCCCAGGTCATGAGGGCGACCCCCGCCCCCGCCAGAAGTCGTTTGCAGGCGGGCGCTTGGAGGGCCCCGAGGGGATGTTTCGGCATCCCCGAAAAATAGTCGAAAGGGGGGGGCGATACTAGGGGGAAAGGGGGTGGTCGGGAGTGGTGATGGAAGGAGGGAACGGGGGAAGGATGGAAGGCCGTCAGGCGGGGACCTGACGGGCGGCCGTTACCGGCAACCGCCCGATCTGTCGAAGCCCTTTCGCTACTTGCCGCTGAATTCCGCCTTCCGCTTTTCCAGGAAGGCTTTCGTCCCTTCCCGCATGTCCTCGGTGCCGGAGAGCACGCCGAAGAGGTTCGCCTCGAAGGCGAGGGCGTCGTCGAGCGACATGTCGGCGCCGGCGGTGACGGACTCGAGGCAGGCGCGGACGGCGAGGGGGCCGTTGGCGAGGATCGCGCGGAGCATCTCCTCCGCGGCGGGGAGGAGCTGGTCCGCCGGGACCACGCGGTTGACGAGGCCGATGCGGTACGCCTCCGCCGCGTCGATCATCGCACCGGTGAGCAGCAGCTCGAGCGCGCGCCCGCGGCCGACGAGGCGCGGCAGCCGCACGGTGCCGCCGTAGCCGGGACCGAGGCCGAGCTTCACTTCGGGCTGGCCGAACCTGGCGCCCTCGCTCGCGATCCGGATGTGGCACGCCATCGCGAGCTCGCAGCCGCCGCCGAGGGCAAAGCCGTTCACCGCGGCGATGACCGGCTTCCCGCACCGCTCGAACCGCCGGAACGCCGCCTGGCCGTTGAGCGCCCGCTGCCGGCCGCTCACCGGGTTCTGCGTCGCGATCTCCGAAATGTCCGCTCCTGCCACGAACGCCTTGGGGCCGGCGCCGGTGAGGATCGCGCCCCGGATCGCCGTGTCGCCTTCCAGCTGCGCCGCCGCCTCGCCGAGCTCGCGAATCACGTCGGCGTTCAAGGCGTTGAGCTTGTCGGGGCGGTTGACGGTGATGCGGGCGATGCCGTCGGTGACGTCGAAGAGGAGCGCGGAGAAGGCCATGGGGATCGTGGTTGAGGTGTGGGCTCAAAGCTAACGTATCTTACGCCCATGCCCATCCTCGCCCTCGACCAGGGCACCACGAGCTCCCGCGCCCTCGTCGTCGGAGACGATGGCGCGCTCCTCGGCGCCGCCTCGCGCCAGTTCGCGCAGCACTACCCCGAGCCCGGCTGGGTGGAGCACGACGCGGAGGAGATCTTCCGCACCACCGTCGCGTCCGCCCGCGAGGCGATCGCCGCCTCGCGCGCCGCGCCCGTCGCCATCGGCATCACGAACCAGCGCGAGACCGTCGTGCTCTGGGATCGTGCCACGCTCCGCCCCGTCGCGCCCGCGATCGTCTGGCAGGACCGTCGCACCGCGGAGCGCGTCCGCCGCCTCGTGAGCGACGGCGCCGAGCCGCTCCTCCGCGCGCGCACCGGGCTCGTGGCCGATCCCTACTTCTCGGCCACGAAGCTCGAGTGGCTGCTGCAGGAACCCGCGCTCCGGCGCCGCGCCGAGGCGGGCGAGCTCGCGGCGGGGACGATCGACAGCTGGCTCATCGCCCGGCTCACCGACGGGGCGGTGCACGCGACCGATCACACCAACGCATCGCGCACGCTCCTCTATTCGCTCAGGGCGCGCGCGTGGGATCCCGAGCTGCTCGCGCTCTTCGGCGTTCCGGAAGCCATCCTCCCCGCGATCCGCCCGTCGAGCGGAGTCGTCGCCGAGTCGGCCAGGGCGCACCTCGGCGTGTCGCTCCCGATCGCCGGCATCGCGGGGGATCAGCAGGCCTCGCTCTTCGGTCTCGGCTGCGTCACCGAGGGCCTCGCGAAGAACACCTACGGCACCGGCGCCTTCCTGCTGGTGCACGCGGGCGACAGGGTGCCCGACCCGCCGAAGGGCATCCTCGCCACGGCGGCGTGCGGCTCGCGGGGCGAGCCGGCGTACGCGCTCGAGGGAAGCGTCTTCATCGCCGGCGCCGCGATCCAGTGGCTCCGCGACCACCTCGGGCTCCTCGAGCAGGCGGCCGATTCCGACGCGATGGCGCGGAGCGTCGCGGACACCGGCGGCGTCCACCTCGTGCCCGCGTTCGTGGGGCTCGGGACCCCGCACTGGGAGGCCGACGCGCGGGGCACGATCACCGGCATCACGCGCGGCACCCGCCGGGAGCACCTGGTGCGCGCGGCACTCGAAGCGATGGCCTTCAGCTCGCTCGAGCTCCTCGAGGCCATGGCCGAGTCGCGGGCGATTCCGGTGCTGCGGGTGGACGGCGGTGCGGCGGCAAACGACTGGCTCATGCAGTTCCAGGCCGACCTGCTCGGGATCCCCGTCGAGCGGCCCGACATCGTGGAGACCACCGCCCTCGGCGCCGCCGCCCTCGCCGGCATCGCCACCGGCGTCTGGCGCGACGCCGACGATTTCGCCGCCGCTCGCCGGTTCACCCGCTTCAC
>DASUXZ010000041.1:0-8568 GCA_036377655.1 Gemmatimonadales bacterium | reverse complement strand
TCATCACGACCTCGGTATGCGCCTTCGGGCTGATCATGTACGATCCGAATCCGTAGAGCGAGACCGCCTCCGACAGCTGCCGGAATCCTTGCACCTGCGTGAGGATCGCCCATCCGCCGTCGCCGGGCTGGATCGTCTGGTCCGCGGGAAAATCCACCGGGCCCGAAGCGGTGAAGAACTGGCTCGGCTTCGTATGGCTCCCGGTCGGCGCCTTCACGCCAAGACCGACGGCGACGTTGCCTCGGCCGTGCGTGCGCGGTTCGAGCAGCCACAACTCGCCCTGGACGCTGATGTCCCCGATGCCGCTGGCCTCCTGGTCGTGGCGGACGCCGTCGGGCCAGATGCGCGAGAGCGATCCGGTCGAGAACGGCACGCTGACCCGCGCCCGGAAGCGATCGCTGAACGAGTACGCGACGTCCGCGACGAACGTATGGACCCGGAACTCCGGGGCCACACCACCCGGCGCGAGGCTTCCGTTCTCCTCCGACCCGATGAACCACTGATTCGAGATCAGCCGCCGGTAGGCCAGCGTCACCCGCCACTCACGGCTCGGCTGATAGGCCTCGCCTTCCCCGCCGAGGCTCACGGGGGTCGTGAACCGGATCGGCTCGCAACCCTGGGCGTGCAGGCTTCCCGGGGACGTCCCCAGTCCGGCCGTTCCGGCGAGTGCGACGAGGGCCCATTGCAGACTCGACGGTCGCATGGCTCGGGTCTCCTGGAATGTGGAGGCGCCCAGGAAGGGGGAGTGACTCTCGGGCGCCATATCATATCACGGAAACCGGGGCGCGGATACGACATCGGCCTTCCGGACCCCGCCGCGGCGTGACCGATGGCGGTTCCGATCCCCGACCCGTACCTTGAGCTGACTCGATTCATCATTCCCGACCACCTCGTCTCCCCCACATCGAGCCTGCCGCCATGGCCCTGCTTCGTCACGTCCGGCACGCCCTGTCTCCGGCAGTGCTCCTGGTCGCCGCCTGCGGCGGCGAGACCGAAATCATCGATCCCGACACGACGCCGCCCACCGCCGTGATCACCTTCCCCCTCCCGGGCTCGATCCTCGCCGGCGAGGTGCTCATCCAGGCGACGGCCGCCGACGACCGCGCGGTCGCCGGCGTGCAGTTCCTCCTCGACGAGGTGCCGTTCGGCGCCGAGGTCACGAGCGTGCCCTACAACCTTGCGTGGGAGACGACCGGCGTGCCGGACGGTCCGCACGAGCTCGTCGCCGTCGCGCGCGACGCGTCGGACAACACGCGGCGGAGCCAGATCGCCCGGTTCACCGTGCTCAACTCGCCGCCGCCCGGCGTCGGGGTGATCGGCGTCTGGACGATGACGAGCGGCCCCGGGACCGACCCCGACGGATACTCGGTCACGCTGGACGACCAGCCCGTCGCCACGATCGGCGTGAACGCGAACATCGAGATCCCGGGCGTCCCGGAGGGCACGCACTCGGTGAACCTCACGAACGTGAGCCCCCTCTGCTCGGTGTCGGGCGGCACCCTCCGGTCGGTGCAGGTCCCGCCCAATGGCACCGGCACCGTCGTCTACGACATCAGCTGCGAGGCGCCGCCGACCTAGCGCTCGCCTTCCCGGGCCGTAACTTCCACCGACCCCAGACTCGACACCCCGATCACGACCCACGAGGTCTCCGCCCGCCTCACGGCCGCCCTCGCCGACCGCTACCGCCTCGAGCGGGAGCTCGGCCAGGGCGGCATGGCCACGGTGTACCTCGCCGAGGATCTCCGGCACGAGCGCGAGGTCGCCATCAAGGTCCTCCACCCCGACCTCGGCGCCACGCTCGGGAGCGATCGCTTCCTGAGCGAGATCCGCACGACGGCCCGCCTGCAGCATCCGCACATCCTCCCCCTCCTCGACTCGGGCGAGGCGGGCGGGCTCCTCTACTACGTGATGCCGCGCGTCATGGGCGAGACGCTCCGCGCCCGGCTCGACCGCGAGCGCCAGCTGCCGGTCGACGACGCCGTCCGCATCGCGCGCGAGGTGGCCGACGCGCTCGGCTACGCGCACGAGCACGCGGTGATCCACCGCGACGTGAAGCCGGAGAACATCCTGCTGCAGAGCGGCCACGCGCTCGTCGCCGACTTCGGGATCGCGCTCGCGGTGCAGCAGGCGGGCGGCTCCCGCCTCACGCAGACCGGGCTCTCGCTCGGCACGCCGCAGTACATGAGCCCCGAGCAGGCGATGGGCGAGCGCGCCATCGACGCGCGGAGCGACGTCTACGCCCTCGGCGCCGTCGCGTACGAGATGCTCGCGGGTGATCCGCCGTTCACCGGCTCGACGGTGCAGGCCATCGTGGCGAAGATCATGACCGAGCGGCCCACGCCGCTGCACGCCCTTCGCGACACCGTCCCGTCCCACGTCGAGCGCGCGATCCACACCGCGCTCGCCAAGCTTCCCGCCGACCGCTACGCCTCGGCCGCGCAGTTCCGCGACGCGCTTGCCCCCGCCGCATACCCGCCGCCCGAGGCCACGGTCGCCATGCCTGCGGCCGTCCCGCCGCGTGCCGCCGGGCGCTCGCGCCGTGCGACGGCGGCCCTCGCGATCATGGCCGTCGTGACGGTGGCGTCGCTCGCGGTCGCGGCGTGGAGCCTTTCAAGGCGCGAGGCCGCACCGCAGGCGCCGCCCTCGCGCCTCGCGGTCCTCGTCCCGGCGCTCGGCGGTGCCAGCGGCGCGCTGCTGCGCCAGATAGCCATCACGCCCGACGGCAGCACGCTGCTCTATGCCAGCATCGTCGAAGGCAACGTCATCACGATGCGCCGCCGCCTCGACGAGGAGGAAGCGGTGGCGGTTCCCGGCGTCCCGCCCTTCGTCGCCAGCTACTCCGTGTCGCCGGATGGCACAGAGTTCATCGGGACGATCGCGGCGACGCAGGAGGCCTATCGGTTTCCGATCGAGGGAGGGAACGGGCGGACGCTGCCGCGCGAGGTCGGCATCGCACGGAACCCGGTGGCGTGGGGGTCCGACGGCGTGGTCTGGTTCGACGGCCTGGGCGATGTGGACCGCGGCCTCGGCCGCCTTGCCCTGGACAACACGGTCACCCGCCCGTTCGGCGGACGAGAGGCCAATCTGGAGCCGATGCAGGTGCTTCCCGGCGACCGGACCGCGCTCGTGCTCTCACGGCCCTTCGGCGCGTCGACGGGGCCGCTGCTGCTGCTCGACCTCGCATCCGGCACCACGCGGCCGCTCGTCAACCAGGACGTGGTGCAGGCGCGGTACGGGGCAGGCTATCTCGTGTATGCCCTCACCAACGGCACGCTCGAGGCGATCGCGTTCGACGCGAAGCGGGGCGAAGTGACGGGGCGACCGGTCACGGTGGCTTCCGGCGTGAGCCTCACCGGAACCGGCGTCGCGCAGTTCGACATGTCCGCGACCGGCACCGTCATCTACCTCCCGGAGGCGGAGCGCTCGCTCATGCTCGTGGACCGGAGCGGTGCGGCGCGTCCCGCGGTACCGGACCGGCGCAACTTCCACTCGCCGCGATTCGCGCCCGACGGCCGGCGGATCGCGGTGGACTTCACGTCCGGGGATGGCCGGGACGTGTGGATCGCCGATCTCGGTTCCGGCGCCCTGGCCCGCGCCACCTTCCACCGCGATGGCCACGACCCGACCTGGGCCCCGGGCGGGAGCGAGCTCACCTACATCTCGGCGCGCAACGGCGTGCTCGGCATCTGGCGCACCCGTCCCGGCAGCACCGCGCCGGCCGAATCGCTGCTCACCTCCAACCAGGTCGGGTATACCGGGATCTGGCTCAAGGACGGCAGCGGGCTCGTCACCACGGGCCCCGGCTTCGCTCCGGATGGCGGAAGCGACATCGGGATCGTCCGGAACGGGGGCCGCGGGCCGATCGAGCCGCTCCTCGCGTCACGATTCGAGGAATCGCACCCGGCGCTCTCGCGGGACGACCACTGGCTCGCGTACGTCTCGAACCAGTCGGGACGGAACGAGGTCTACGTGCGGGCACTGGAACAGGGGGGCATCGCGATCCAGGTCTCGATCGACGGCGGGATGGAGCCGGTGTGGGGCCCGGACGGCCGGGAGCTCTTCTACCGAAGCGGCACCGGCGCGCTCCCCGAGCTGGCGCTCGCCGTCATCGAGGGCACGTCGGCACCGGCGGTCGTTTCACGCCGCTCGCTCTTCTCGATCGCCGACATCACGACCGCGACGCCGCACGCCAACTTCGACATCTCCCCGGATGGCTCGACGTTCACCATGGTCCGGAACAATCCGTCCACGCGGGTCATGGTCATCCAGAACCTGCCCGGCCTGGTCGCGAGGCTGCGGGGCGAATAACCCCCACGTCTACCGCCTACAGTCTACCGCCAACCGCTCCCCCGCCGCATACTTAGGCACCCCCACAAGGCCCCCCATGTCCGACCTGCGGAGCACGATCGAGCAGGCGCTGAGCGCTACGCACGACTTCACCCGCGAGCTCGGCGGCGGCGGGATGTCCCGCACCTATGTCGCCACCGAGCGCGCCCTCGGCCGCGAGGTCGTGGTCAAGGTCCTCGCCCCCGAGCTCCTCGCCGGCATCTCCGTCGAGCGCTTCCGCCGCGAGGTGATGACCGCCGCCCGGCTCCAGCACCCACACATCGTCCCGGTGCTCGCGAGCGGCGAGGTGGAGGGGCTCCCCTGGTTCACGATGCCGTACGTCGAGGGCGAGAGCCTCCGCATCCGCCTGGGCCAGGGCCCGATCCCCACCGGCGAAGCGGTGAGCATCCTCCGCGACGTGGCCCGCGCGCTCACCTACGCCCACGAGCGCGGCATCGTCCACCGCGACATCAAGCCGGACAACGTCCTCCTCTCCTCCGGCAGCGCCACCGTCACCGATTTCGGCATCGCCAAGGCCATCAACGCCGCCCGCACCGCCGGCGAGACGCAGGCGACGCTCACCCAGGTCGGCACCTCGATCGGGACGCCGATGTACATGGCGCCGGAGCAGGCAGCCGGCGACAGCGACACCGACCACCGCGCCGACATCTACTCCTTCGGCGTCATGGCGTACGAGATCTTCGCGGGACACCCGCCCTTCCAGGCGGAGTCGCCGGCCCGGCTCGTCGCGGCGCACCTGATGGAGAAGCCGCGCGACATCCTCGAGCTCCGCCCCGACCTCAACCCGGCGCTCGGCGACCTCATCATGGCGTGCCTCGCCAAGAGCCCGGCGGACCGCCCCGGCCAGGCGCGTGAGCTCGTCCGCGTGCTCGAGACCGTCACGTCGAGCGGCAACTACGGCGCCGTTCCCCCGATCCTCCGCGGTGGCCGGGTCAGGCTCACGAAGGCGTTCGCCATCTGGGCCGCCGCCTCCGCCGCCGTGATCGTGACGGCGTGGGCCGCCACCGAGGTGATCGGCCTTCCGGGGTGGGTGCTCCCCGGCTCGATCGGCGTGATGCTCGCCGGGCTCCCCGTCATCGCCTTCACCGCGTTCGTGCAGCGCTCGGCGCACAAGGCGTTCACCGCGACCCCGACGCTCACCCCCGGCGGCACGCCGTCCGCCGCGCAAGGCACGCTCGCCACGCTCGCGCTCAAGGCGAGCCCCCACGTCTCGTGGCGCCGGACCTGGCTCGGCGGCACCGCCGCGCTCGCCGCATTCGCCGTCCTCGTGCTCGGCTTCATGGTGAGCCGCGCGATGGGCATCGGCCCCGCCGCCTCGCTCCGGAGCACCGGTGCGTTCGGCGAGAACGAGACCCTCGTCGTCGCCGACTTCCGGTCGCCGGCGAACGACTCGACGCTCGGCCCGACCGTGGCGGAGGCGCTCAGGACCGACCTCGCGCAGTCGTCGCAGCTGCGCGTGCTCACCCGCGCCTCGATCCGCGAGATCCTCCGGCTCATGGACCGGCCGACGGAGAGTGCTGTCCCGTTCGAGGTGGCGCGCGAGATCGCGACGCGCGAAGGCGCCAAGGCGGTCCTCGATGGCGCCGTGGTGCAGATCGGGCAGAGCTACGTCGTGAGTGGCCGCCTCGTCTCGGCCCTCAACGGCGAGGAGCTGGCCACCTTCCGCGAGACGGCGGCAGGCGAGGACGAGCTCATCACCGCGCTCGGCGCCTTCTCCCGCTCGGTGCGCGAGAAAGCCGGCGAGTCGTTCCGGACGATTCGCGCGAGCTCCGAGCTCGAGCGCGTGACGACGCCCTCGCTCGCGGCGCTCCGCAAGTACGTCGAAGGCTCGCTCCTCGCCGACGAACGGGGCGAGTTCGATCGCGGCATCGCACTCCTCCGCGAGGCGGTGCAGCTCGACACCGCCTTCGCGATGGCGTGGCGCAAGCTCTCGGTGCTCCTTGCGAACGAGCGGACCAACCGCGCCGATGCGCTTGCGGCCATCGCCACGGCGTACCGCCATCGCGACCGGCTCACCGAGATGGAACGCCTGCTCACGGAGGGGTACTACTACACCCGCGGCCCCGACCCCGATCACGACCGGGCGCTCCAGGCCTACGGCGAGGCGATCCGGCTCGACTCCCTCAACACGAGCGCGCTCAACAACTCGGCCGTGATCTACGGCGAGCGGTACCAGGGCCAGCGCGCGCTCGAGCTGTACCAGCGCGTGGCTCGCCTTCCCCGCACCTTCGGTGGCGCCTTCACGAACGCCATGATCGAGCAGATCCGGCTCGGCCGCCCGATCGCCGAGCTGGAATCCACCCGTGCCGCATGGGCGCAGCGGTTTCCTGGCAGCAACGCCCTCTGGCTGGGCGACTGGTACATCGCGTGGGCGCGGCAGGATCTCGCCGCGGTGGACAGCATCGGCTTGGAGGTCGCGCGCCGCCCAGGCACGCGCGATCCGGTCTATGCCGGCGCGAGGCTCGGGGCGACGCTCCAGCTGCAGGGCCGCTGGCGGGAGGGTCTCGATTGGAGCCGCCGCACCGCGGAGGCCCGCGCCCGTATCGAGCCCCGGATCATCGGGATGCAGGCGTTCATGATCGACAGCGTCGCGTACGCCGCTGTGCTCGGCGATCCGGCGCGCGGCCGCTCGATCCTCGAGCGTACCCTCTCGCAATACCCCATGGATTCGATGGCGCCCGAGGAGCGGGACTGGGACCTCGTGGCGATCGCAGCGATGCTGGTGGACGACGCGCCCGCGGCCCGTGCCGCGCTGAGCGGCTTCGCGCGAGATCTCGCTGCCTCCGTTCCCGATTCCGTCGGAACGCACGCGCGCTTCGCGGCCGCCGTCGCGCTCGCCGAACAGCGGCCGGACGAGGCACTCCGCCTCATCGCGGCGGCGAAGGACCGCTTCTCGATCCCGCTCCGGACATCGGTGTACTACACCGGCCTCGCGCACGACCGTGCCGGGCATGCGGACTCCGCGATTGCATACTACGAGCGCTTCGTCCGCACGCTCATCGCCGACCCCTTCGACGACGCGGTGCTCCGACCAGCGACTCATTTCCGCCTGGGTGAGCTCTACGAGGCGCGCGGCAACCTGCCGAAGGCCTCGGAGCAGTACGCCGAGGTCGTTCGTCTCTGGCGGAACGCCGACCCGGAGCTCCAGCCGAAGGTGCGGGAAGCGCGCGAGCGCATGGGCCGGTTGGCGGCCAGGACGGGCTAGAAGTAGCTTCCCTCACCCCCAGCAGAGACGTCCCCATCACCACCCCGCTGCCGCTCGACCGCCTCGCCGCCGCGCTCGCCGACCGCTACCGCATCGAGCGCGAGCTCGGCCAGGGCGGGATGGCGATGGTGTACCTCGCCGAAGATCTGAAGCACCACCGCAGGGTCGCCGTGAAGGTCCTCCGGCCCGACCTCGCCGCCTCGCTCGGCTCCGAGCGCTTCACCCGCGAGATCGAGGTCGCCGCCCGGCTGCAGCATCCCCACATCCTCGGCGTGCTCGATTCCGGCGAAGCGGGCGGCTTCTTCTACTACGTGATGCCGTACGTCGAAGGCGAGACGCTGCGCGACCGCCTCGCGCGCGCCGGCGAGCTGCCCGTCGCCGATGCGGTGCGGCTCCTCACCGAGATCGCCGAAGCGCTCGCGACGGCGCACGCCGCCGGCGTGGTGCACCGCGACATCAAGCCGGAGAACATCATGCTCTCCGGCCGCCACGCGCTCGTCATGGACTTCGGCGTCGCGAAGGCCGTGACCGAGGCGTCCGGTCGCCAGCAGATGACCACCGCCGGCGTGGCGCTCGGCACCCCCGCGTACATGGCGCCCGAGCAGGCCTCCGCCGATCCGCAGATGGACGGCCGCGTGGACATCTATGCGATGGGCGTGATGGGCTACGAGATGCTGTCCGGCTATCCGCCTTTCCACGGACTCAACCCGCAGCAGACGCTCGCCGCGCACGTGACGCGCGAGCCGACGCCGCTCGGCGCGGTGCGGAGCGGCCTCTCGCCTGCGCTCGAGGCGGTCATCATGCGCTGCCTCGCCAAGCGTCCCGCCGATCGGTTCCAGACGGCGGACGAGCTCGTGACCGCGCTCGAGCCGCTCATGGTGAGCGGCGCCGTGACGCCGACGAGCACGCAGCCGGTGCCCGCCCTCGAGGTCGCGCGCCGGCCGGGACGGGGCGCGCTGGTGGCTGCCGGGGTCCTCGCCGTCGCGGCGATCGGGCTCTTCGCATGGCGGCCCTGG
>DASUXZ010000040.1:0-3612 GCA_036377655.1 Gemmatimonadales bacterium | reverse complement strand
GGACGCCGCTCTTCGTCATCATCACGCACGTGTGGGCGGCGATCGTCCCGTTCGGCGAATACGCCTGGCGCACCAACCTCCTCAGCGCGGTGCTGAGCGCAGGAGCGGCGGGGTTCTTCTTCCTCGTGGCCCACGAGTCGCTCCGCGTGCTCGCGGCGGACCTGGACGCCGCCTCCGGGCGGCTCGTGCGGGTCGGCGGGGCCGCCGCCGCGGCGTTCCTCGGCGCGTTCACCTTCACCAACTGGCAGAACTCGAACGAGACGGAAGTCTACGGCATCGCCACGTTCACCATCGCGGCGATCTGCTGGCTCTGCCACGTATGGCGCGCCCGCCGTGGCGACCCGACGGCGCCCAGGATCCTCCTGCTCATCGTGTATCTCGGCGGGATCTCGATGGGGAACCACCTTCTCGCGCTCCTCGTCGGTCCTGCGGTGGTGATGTTCATCTGGGCCACGCTCCGGTACGGCCCGTCCGCCGACCCGGTGGAGCGCCGGAAGGAGTGGGCGCAGCTCGCCGTGGTCGCCGGGGTCTGGGCGCTCCTGATTGGGACGGGTCTCGGCAGCACGACGCTGACGCTCGTCGGGCTTTTCTGCTTCCTCGCGGCTGCGGCGTTCGCGGGCATCTCCGGTTCGCTCGGGTTCGCGGTCGCGACCCTATTCATTGCGGCGATCGGGATCACGCCGTACCTGTACCTGTTCATCCGCGCCGCGCAGGACCCGATCCTCAACGAGGCGGATCCCTCGACCTTCGAGGCGCTCCTCGCAGTCATCCGGCGGGCGCAGTATCCGCCGCGGACGCCCTTCGATGATCCGACCGAGCTGAGCGGCGCCGGGAATCCCGGGCGCACGCTCTCGCTCATCAGTCTCCAGCTGCAGAATTACATCCTGTACTTCCACTGGCAGTGGGGAAGGATCCTGTCGTCGAACCGGCTCGGGATCGTCGTGACGCTGATCTACTTCGCGCTCGGCTTCCGCGGGTCGGCGGCGCAGCGCCGCGGCGACCGGCCGGCGTGGTGGCTCCTCCTCACGCTGTTCCTCGTGACGGGGCTCGGGCTCGTCGCCTACATGAACTTCAAGCCCGGCTTCAGCCAGGGCTACGAGCTCTATCCCGACTTCGAGGACCACGAGGTTCGCGAGCGGGACTATTTCTTCGTGGTGAGCTTCGTGGTCTGGGGCGTGTGGGCGGGGATCGGCCTCGCGGATCTCGTGCGCCGCGCCATCGCGTCCCGGCGCGTCCCGCAGCCGGCAGCGGCGCTCCTGCTCGCCGGCGCGCTCATCCCCCTCGGGCTCAACTGGAACGCCGCGTCTCGCAGGCACGGCCCCGATGCGCACCTCGCGGCCGACTTCGCGTACGACCTCCTCAACACGACGCCGCCGTACGGCATCCTCTTCACCTACGGCGACAACGACACCTTCCCGCTCTGGTGGGCGCAGGAGGTCGAGGGGATCCGGCGGGACGTGACGATCGTCTGCCTCGCGCTCGCCAACACCGACTGGTACATCCGCCAGCTGCGCGACAACCCGATCCGCGAGCTCGATCCCGCGGCGCTGCCGCCGATCTGGCGCGACTCGAGCGTCGCGAAGCCCGACTGGCCCGTGCACACGATGACCGACGAGCAGATCGAAGCGTCGTTCAGCGGCGCCGCGATCTCGCAGCTCTGGCAGAACGGCGCCTCGGTGGAGTTTCCGGGGTTCACGCGGACCTACGGGCCCGGCGAGATCGGGCAGCCCCGCGACATCGTGGCGATCCGCGTGATCCAGCAGAACCTCGGCCGGCGCCCGATCGTCTGGTCGGTCACCGCCGGTCGCTCGTTCGGCGGGCTCGCCGATCGCGTGGTGCAGCAGGGACTCGGGTACGCGATCCTCCCGACGCCGCCCGACACGACCCAGCCGGGGATCGTCGGCTCGGCGTTCGGGAGCCTGCCGATCGACGTGGACCGGACCGCCCGGCTCGTCTGGGACACCTACCGCTACGCCGGCCTCCTCGAGGGCGAGCCGGAGCCGCTCGATCCGACGTCCGAGAGCATGGCCCGGACGCTCGGCTATCCGTTCACCGTCCTCGCATTCGCCTACGACGCCGTCGGAAACCGTGAGGGCATGCTCCGCTCCCTCGAGCGGGCGGCGCGCCTCAACCCAGATCCGCAGCTCTCCTCCGTCCTCGACCAGCTGAAGCTGGAGCAGCTCATGCCCGGGGACTCCCCCGCGGCGGCCGAATCCACCACGCCATAAGAGCCGGCCGACTACTCGGAACCCTCGGAGCCGATTAACTTTAGGGGCTATGGGTTACGAGGGGCTGGCCGCGCGGCTCGCGGAGGTTCGCGACGTCATGGCCCGCCGGCAGCTCGCGGCGGGGCTCGACCATCCGGTCCGGATCGTGGCGGTGACCAAGTCGCACGGCCCGGAGGCGGTCGAGGCCGCCGCGCGGGCGGGACTTCGGATCGTCGGCGAAAACCGCGTCCAGGAAGCGCTCGCCAAGCAGGAGCGGAGCCGCGCAGACGTCGAGTGGCACCTGATCGGGACGCTCCAGCGCAACAAGGCGCGGCACGCGGCCGGGCGCTTCGCGGTCATCCACTCGGTGGACCGCGCCGACCTGGCCGTGGAGCTGGCACGCAGGGCCCCCGATGGCGCCGGGCAGCGCGTGCTCCTGCAGGTGAACTGCTCGGGTGAGCCGCAGAAGGGCGGCGTGGAGCCGGCGGAGCTGGACCGGCTTCTCGATGCCGTCGCGGATCTCCCGGCGCTTCGGGTCGAGGGCCTGATGACGATGGCGGCCTTCGACGCGGACGAAGCGGGGCAGCGGCGCACCTTCGGGATGCTTCGCGAGCTCCGGGACCGTGCCGAGGGCGCCGGTCACCGGCTCCCGGAGCTTTCGATGGGCATGTCCCAGGACTATGAAGCCGCCGTGAGCGAAGGCGCGACGATGGTCCGCCTCGGCACGGTCCTCTTCGGGGAGCGGCAATGAACGACAGCGTCTTTCGCCTCACGCCACAGGACCTGCGGAGCGCGCAGTTCGGGCACGCGCTCCGCGGGTACGTGCGCGCCGAGGTGGACGAGCTGCTCCGCCGAGCCGCCGACGAGCTCGATACGCTCCGGCGCGACCAGGTGAAGCTCGAGGAGCGCGTGCGGAGCATGCAGGAGCAGCTCCAGAGCTTCCAGGAACGGGAGCGGGCGATGAACGAGGCGCTCGTCGCCGCGCAGCAGCTCCGCAACGAGAGCCGCACGGCCGCCGAGCGCGAGGCCGAAGCGCTGATCTCGCAGGCGCGGGCCGAGGCGGCGCTCCTTCTCCAGCAGGCGGAGGGGGACGAGCGGCTCGTGCGCGAGCGCACGGCGCAGGCGCAGGTGCATTTCGCGGCGTACGTCGCGGGCCTCCGCGCGATGCTCGAGCGGCAGCTGGCGGAGCTGGCCGGGCTCGAGGCGCAGGTGGAGCGATGAGCTTTCCGCAGTGGCCGGAGGGATCCGCGAACGCCCTCGAGCAGCGGCTGCTCGAACAGTGGCGGGCCGAGGGGCTCTTCCGGCAATCGCTCGAGCAGAACCGGAGCGGCACGCCGTTCGTGTTCTACGAGGGCCCGCCCACGGCCAACGGCCGGCCGGGGATTCACCACGTCTTCTCGCGCAC
>DASUXZ010000039.1:0-20061 GCA_036377655.1 Gemmatimonadales bacterium | reverse complement strand
GAGGCGGCCGGAGTTGTGCAGCGCCCGTCCCTCGAGCCGGAGCGCCTCGGCCGAGCGCGGGTCGATCGCGAGCGCCCGCCCTGCGCGCTCGAGCGCCTGCTCCGTCTCGTTCAGCTCGAGAAAGACGCGGCTCGAGTTGAGGAGGCTCTTCACGTGCGTCGAGTCGAGCGCGAGCGCGCGGTCGAACGACTCGGCGGCGCGCGCCAGGTTCCCCGCCTTCCAGGCGGAAAGGCCGAGCATGTAGTGGCCCCAGACGTTGTCGGGGCGGCGCCCGGTGTACGCGGTGAAGAGCGATACGGCCTCGTCGTAGTGCCCCGAGCGGTACGCCGACTCGGCGTCCTCGTAGGCGACGGCGGCGGACGGCGCCGGGTCGATCTGCACCGTGCCGGTCGGCTCCGGCTTCGCCGCGGGCGAAACGGCGCCCGCGGAGGTCGTGGTGATCGGCGCCTTCGGGGCGTCCGTGCCGCAGGCGACGAGCGCGGCGGGCACGAGCGCGGCGACGATCACGATGGGAAAGCTGCGGCGGTTCGACATGGTCTGCTCCTTCGGTGTGGCGCGATGCGCCGGTGGACCTGCGCGGACACCGAAGGAGAAGGCAAGGCGGGGACCAGATATGCCAAGGTGCGGAGATGTCGTCGGAGATCGTGATCCCGCAGGAAGTTACGAACTACTGCGCAGCGCAGCCGCGCCACCGCCAACCCCGACTTCGTGTACCGGGGGACACGTCCCTGATCACCGCCACGTGTCCATCCGGACCCTTGTGAACCACGGAGGCGCGGAGTCGCGGAGAGGGCCGCTCCTCCATGGTTCACGATGGTTTGGTGATGCCAATCCGACGCATGAGTTTCAGCAAACTGGAATGGTCGGCGAGGCCGAGGGACTCGGCGGTACGCGTGATGTGCCACTCATGGCGCTCGAGCGCCGCAAGGACGATCCGCCGCTCCGCGTCGGTGCGAAGCGCCTGGAACGTCGCCGGTCCACCGTCCGCCTCGTCCGCCTCGTCCGCCTTGTCCGCCTCGTCCGCCCTCCCCCGGATCTCTCCCGGCAGATGCTCCACCCGAATCACCTCGCCGTCCGCTGCGACGACCATCCGCTCCACGGCGTTCCGGAGCTCGCGCACGTTGTTCCGCTTCCACTCGTACGCCATGAGTCGCTCGACCGCCTCGCCCGAAAGCCGCTTGGGGAGCACGCCGAACTCTGAGCAGACGGCCGCGAGGAATCGCTCGGCGAGCGCGGGAATGTCCGAGCGCCGCTCGCGGAGCGGGGGCACCTCGATCCGGTGAACGTCGAGGCGGAAGAGCAGGTCCTCCCGGAAGCGCCCGGCGGCGACTTCCTCCCCAAGGTCCCGGTTCGTCGCGGCGACGATCCGTGCCTCGACCTTCTGCGGCCGCGTGCTGCCGAGCCGCGTCACCTGCCGGTCCTCGAGGACGCGGAGGAGCTTGGCCTGCGCGGGGAGGGGAAGCTCGCCGATCTCGTCGAGGAAGAGGGTGCCCTTGCCGGCCGCCTCGAAGGCGCCGAGCCGCGTGCCGACCGCGCCGGTGAATGCGCCCTTCTCGTGCCCGAAGAGCTCGCTCTCGACGAGCTGCTCGGGAAGCGCCGCGCAGTTGATCGCGACGAACGGCTCCGACGGCGCGCGGCCGAGCCGGTGGAGGTCGCGAGCGACGAGCTCCTTGCCGGAGCCGCTCTCGCCCGTGACGAGCACGGTGCTCGGCACCGCGGCGATCCGCGCGATCTGCGCCCGCAGGGCGAGCAGTGCCGCGCTCGAGCCGGCGAGCGAGCTCTCGCCGAGCCGCTCCTGGAGCGCCGACACCTCGAGCCGGAGCCGCCGCCGCTCGAGCGCCGTCTCGATCTCGTGCACGATCCGCTCCATCGGCTCCGCCTTGTCCACGAAGCCGTACGCGCCGAGGCGGACGGCCTGGATGCAGCGGTCGAAGTTGCCGGTGCCGGTGTAGACGATCACGGGCGTCTCGATGCCGCGGCGCTCGAAGGCGCGGAGGACGTCGAACCCGTCCATGCCGGGCATCTCGAGGTCGAGGATCACGCAGTCGGCCGGCCGCTTCGCGAGGTCGGCGAGCGCGGCCTCGCCCCCGTGCGCGGTCGCCGTCTCGTAGCCCCCGAGGCGCCGCAGGTCGTACGCGTACTGCTCGGCCATCGGCGGGACGTCGTCCACGATGAGGATGCGCGCCATTCAGGCTCCGTTCGCTCCGGCGTGCGCCGGAAGCTCGATCGTGAATCGGGTGCCGCGTCCCGGCTCGGTGGCGACCTGGAGCGAGCCGCCGAGGTCGGCCACGAGCCGGCGCACGACGGAAAGGCCGAGCCCGGTGCCGCCCGGCTTCGTCGTGTGAAAGTCGTCGAAGGCGCGCTCGAGCTCCGTGCGGGACATGCCGCGGCCGGTGTCGGACACCGTGATGCGGAGCGCGCCGGCCGGGGCCCGCTCGCTCGCGAGGGTGACCGTGCCGGCGCCCTCGATGCTCTCGATCGCATTCGCCGCGAGATTCTCGACGATGCGCCTGAGCGCCACCGGGTCCGCGTCCGCGCGGGGCGCGTCGCCCGCCGGCACCGCGACGACGGCGATCCTGTCGGTCGACAGCGAGCCGGCGAGCTCGCGGAGCAGCGGTGCCGCATCGGCGGCCGTCCGCGCGCTCTCCGGCGAGATGCGCGCGTAGCTCGCCGCCAGCTTCTCGAGATAGGCGATGCTCGACTCGAGCGTCCCGCGCCGCTCGCCGAACACGGCGGGCAGCTCCGACGGCTCGCGGGCTGCGACGTCGCTCAGGTGGCGGACGACGTGGCGGATCGGCGCCAGGCCGTTCTTGATGTCGTGCGTCACCTGGCGGGAGAGGTCCCCGATGGCAGCTCGCCGCTCCGCCTCGCGGAGCCGCGCCGTGCCCGCGCGGAGCCGGCGCGTCATGTCGTCGAGCACGTCGGCGAGGGCACCGAACTCGTCGCTCCGGCCGTTCGCGAAGTACTGGTCCAGCCGCTCGAGGTCGATCGCGGCCGCCTTGTCCGAGAGATCGCGGAGCGGCGCGCTCATCCGGCTCGAGAGCCAGGCGGCGAGGAGCAGCGCCGCGCCCGCCGTGACGGCGCCGATGAGAAGGAACCACCGGTCGGTGCGCCGCTCGAGCGCGGCGAACCGATCGTCCCGCTCGAGCACGACGATCGCGCCACTGCGCACGTCCCCCCTGACATCCACCAGGGGCATCGCAATGCTCGCGACCGCCTCGTCCGCCTCGTCCGCCTCGTCCGCCACCCCGACCTCCAGCCCCTCCCCCGGCGCCAGGGCCGCCAGCCGCGCCGAGTCGAGCGCGACACCGCCGACGAGCGAGAACTCGCTCTCGCCGGCGTGGAAGACGCGGAACGCGGCCTGTGAGAGGAGCGGGCCGGACGGGAGCCGGGCTCGAAGAAGGAACCCGTGTTCCGCTGCGGCGGCGGCGGCCGGAACGACCGGGCCCTGCCGATCGTACTCGTTCCGGAAATGGCCCGAGGAGAGCACCATGCCGCCCGCATCGCGCAGCTCGAGGACATCGAGTCCGGCCGCGCGCATCGCGCCGCCGGCGTAGTCGAGGAGCCAGGCACGGGACGCCGGTTCGCCCGTTTCCACCGCAACCCGGAAGCGGGGGTCGCCGGCGAGGTCCGTCGCGATGGCATCGAGGCGCTCGAGGGTCCGGGCGTGGGTCCGCCCGAGCTCCCCGCGCACCGCCGCCACCGCGCCAGCCCTGCGATCCGCGTGCTCCTCCCGGATGAGCCCTCCCATCTCCCGGCGCACCGTGACGCCGAGCGCGGCGAGCGGAAGGAGCATGGCGGCAAGGAGCAGGAGGAAGGCGCGCGTGCGGAAGCGCATAAGAGGAAAGGAAACTCGGTCCGGGCCCGGGGCGTAAGGGTCCTGTTCGCCGATCCGTCTCCGCGACACGTTCTCCAGACCGAGGACCCCGCCCGATGCGTGACCTTCGCCTTCCCGCCCTCGCCGCGCTCGCCCTTGCCGTCGCCGGCTCCGTGGCTGCCACGTACGAAAACCCGGACGAAGCCGCCGTCCGCGCCACCATCCAGAACTACTTCGACGGTGGGTCGTCCGTCCGGAAGGCGTTCCATCCGTCGGCGCGGATGACGTTCATCGCCGATTCCGGCTTCACGCTCGTGCCGATCGAGCAATACATCGCCCGGGTGGAGGAAGGAGCGAGGCAGAATCCGGGGAACCGCGGCTTCGCCGAGAAGCGGATCGCCGACATCGACATCACCGGGGACGCCGCCGTCGCGAAGCTCGAGCTCGGCAACGCGCAGGTGTCCGTCACCGACTACATGACGCTGCTCCGGATCGACGGCCAGTGGCTCATCGTGAACAAGTCGTTCACGCGGCAGCGGAAGGTGGCCGAGCAGACGTCGCGGTGACGCCTGACGCGACGGGAGCCGCCCCGGTCAGGGGAGGATCCGCGGCACCCCGTCGCCGTCCACCGTGACCGTCGGACCGTCGCGCCGGACGATGAGGTGGGCGCGGGTGTCCACGAGCGGCTCGACGGTGGCGCCGGCGGGAATGCGGAGGTCGTCGCACGCGACGGCCTCCGTTCTGTCGAAGGGCATCACGTACGCCGCGTCGCGCCCGGCCGCGAGCGCCGGCGCGAGCTCCGCCGGAGGGAGCGCCACCGCGGTAAGGCGCGCCGGCGCGATGGCGACGATCCGTTCCGCGAGCCCGCGCGCCACCGGATCGCCGAGCGGGTAGACGACGCGCGGCCGCGGCGAGCCGCCCCGCGGAAACTCACCGCGGCAGAACCCGGCCACCGTCGCGCCGTAGGGCGGCTCCGCTCCGCGGGCGGCCCCGGCCCCGGCCCCGGCCACGGCATCGCGGGCGAGCTGCGCGCGAAACTCCGCGCGGGCGGCGCTGTCTCCGGGCATCGACAGCGGCGGAATCGCCGGCGCCACGAGCGCGTAGACCCGTTCCCACGCGAGCGGCTTGATCTCGTAGCGCCCGATCCGCTCGGCGTAGGCGAGCGTCGCGGGATCGCGGGTCACGAGGAGGCCGCCGCCGGCGCCGAGCACGTCGCGCGGGTCGGCGGAGCGGGCGCGGCGGACCCGGACCGTGACGGCGGTTCCCTCACGCACCGATTCCAGGACGAGCATCGTGTCGTGCGATGATGTGACCCGGAACGGGCCGGTCGGCTCGGGCCACCCGGCGCGGCGCGCCGCCGGCCCGGCGATGGCGAGCGACGGATCGGCAAGCTCCTCGGGAAGCGACGAGTCGGCGCCGGCGAGCGTGATGGCGAGCGTATACGGCCCCGGCGCCTCGACCCGCGCGAGCCACGGCTGCGCCTCTGCGAGCCCCCGTCCCGCGAGGCTCTCGACGACCCGCTGTGCGGTGATCCGTTCCCCGCCCGCGAACCGGCGCTCGTCGAGCTCGAGCCGCCAGCGGCGACCGTCGGCGTCGCCGGTCCAGCGGCGCGCGAGATCGGCACCGGGCGCGCCGGTGCAGTCGATCCTCACGAGCGTCGCATAGAGCTGGCGGTAGACGAACCGCTCGGCGTCGGTGCGCGGCACCGGCGCGGCGGCGGCGGTCGGCACGTCCGGGAGGAAGATGTCGAGCGTGGCGCGCGCGGCGCCCGGCACCAGGCAGGGATCGGCGATGCCCGAGGCGGTGGCAGGCGCGTTCCGCGGCGCGCAGCCGGCGCTGGCAAGCAGGGCCAGGAGAATGACCGGTGGGAACCTCGTCATTCCGTATTGTAACCGCACGCTCCGCTACAGGACCCTCCCGCGCAGGATCATCGTGCGGATGCGCCGCGCGTTGGCGACATCGTCGAGCGGATTGCCTTCCAGGAGGAGCAGGTCGGCGTTGGCGCCCTCGCGGATCGTTCCGGCGGCGGAGTCGCCGAAGAACCGTGCGGGGAGCACCGTGGCCGCGCGGAGCGCCTCGTAGGGCGAGAGCCCCGCGGCCACGAGCTCCGCGAGCTCGTCGTGAAGCGACGTTCCCGCCGGCACCACGTCGATGCCCGCGTCGGAACCGGCGACGACCGGCGCGCCCGCCGCGTGGAGCAGCCGGACGAAGTGGCGCCGGCTGCGCGTCGCCGCCGCTTCGTGCGCGGGGCCCTGGCCGGCGGCGAGCCGGCGGTAGATCGCGAGCGTGGGGCAGTTCCAGGCGCCGGTTCGCCGGGTGAGCTCGACGAGCGCCGCGAAGCGCGTCGTGTCCGCATCGGTCCACGCCCACGTCCCGCCCTGCCGCGCCACGCTCACCGCCCTGTCGTAGCCGGTCAGGTGCTCGACCGATCGCATCCCCGATGCGAGCGCGTGGCGCACGTCCACTGCGAGCGGCACGTGCCCGACCGCCACGAGCCGCCGGGCGCGGATCTCGCGCATGATCGCGTCGAACGCCGCCGGCGAGAGCCGCGAGTACACCTTGATGTACTCCCATCCCGCCGGCGACTCCGCCTGCCCCCGCACCGCCGCCGCCGCACTCTCCGGCGCCGTGACGAGCACCGTTCCCGGCCACTGGGGCGGGGTTCCGTCGAGGCCGGCGCTCGCAGAATGGATGCGGAGGCCCCCCAGGGAATCGGCGGCGCGCCGCATCCGGACGATGGCGTCGTGACCCCACATGTTCCGGACCGTGCCGATGCCGTTCGCCAGGTAGGCCGGGACATCGGACGGCCGGAGGTGGACGTGCATGTCGGTGAGGGCCGGCATGAGCCAGGCCCCGCGGCCGTCGATGCGGCGCGCGCCATTCGGGATGCGGACACGCGCGGCGCTCCCGACCGCCCGGATCCTCCCGCCCTCGACGAGCACCGTCTGCCCCTCGACGGCGCGATCCGACAGCATCGAGACGACCGCGACGTCCGTGATGGCGATGAGGTCGCGGCTGGAAACAGCGGTGCCCTTCGGGGCGATCCGGACCGTGGGTCCGGCCAGCAGGATGCAGGACGTGGCGAGCGCGAAGGGAAGCCGGGGCACCATGCGATTCACTCGGTCGGGGTCTGGGCCATGCAACCGGACGTCGAGGTGCGATTGCGGGTTTCTCCGGTTGCCCGCCGCCGTACCGGCATGTAGGTTTTCCCCCCTCCGCCTACCCGATCGCCCGTTCCCATACCGAGGCAGTTCATGGCATCTCCTGACACGTCGGCCCTCTCGGCGCTCCTCCAGCGCCGCGGCGCCGACCTGCTCGAATCGTGGCTCGCCCTCCAGCTCGAGGCCGTGACGCTCCGGCCGGACCTCATGTCCGAAGTGGACCTCAGGGACCAGTCGCGCGAGCTCCTCACCTCGATCGCGGGCGCGCTGTCGGTGACCCGGCCGGCGGACGGCGGCCATCCCGCCTGGCAGCCAACCAGGGATTTCCTCGGCAGCGTCGCCGAATCCCGCGCGCTCGCCGGCTTCACGCCGAGCGAGACGGCCACGTTCGTCCTCTCGCTCAAGCAGCCGCTCTTCGAGGCGATCCGCCGCGATGTCTCCGATCCCGACCGCCTCGCCGACGAGCTCTGGAACGCGACGACGCTCCTCGACCGCCTCGCGCTCCAGACGGTGGAAGCGACGGTGAGCGCGCGCGACCGCGTGATCGTGCGGCAGCAGGAGGACATGCTCGAGCTCTCGACGCCGGTCGTGAAGCTCTGGGAGGGGATCCTCGCGCTCCCGATGATCGGGACGCTCGACAGCGCCCGGACGCAGGTGGTGATGGAGTCGCTCCTCCAGCGCATCGTCGAGACGGAGGCGAGCGTCGCCATCATCGACATCACGGGCGTGCCGACGGTGGATACGCTCGTGGCCCAGCACCTCATCAAGACGGTCACGGCCGCACGGCTCATGGGGGCCGACTGCATCATCAGCGGCATCCGGCCCCAGATCGCGGCCACGATCGTGCACCTCGGCGTGGACCTGACCGACATCGCCACGAAGGCGACGCTCGCCGACGCCTTCCGTCTCGCGCTCCAGCGGACGGGCGTCGCCCTCGGGCGGGCGCGGGTGCGCGAGGGCCGCTGAGCCGCCATGGACCGGATCCCGATCCTCCAGATGGGCGACTACCTCCTGGTCACGATCCAGGTGGACATGCACGATCGCCTTGCCCTCCAGCTCCAGGACGACCTGACGGCGCGCGTCGCCGCCACCGGCGCCCGCGGCGTGCTCATCGACATCTCCGCGCTCGAGATGGTGGACTCCTTCATCGGCCGGATGATCGCGAACATCGCCGGGATGGCGCGCATCCTCGACGCGCACACCGTGGTGACCGGGATGCAGCCGGCCGTGGCGATCACCCTCGTCGAGCTCGGCCTCTCGCTGCCGGGCGTGCGCACCGCGCTCAACGTCGACCGGGGCATGGGGCTCCTCCGCGCGCTCCTCGCCGACGAGTACGGCGCCATGCCCGACGCCGCTGCCGATGATGAGGGGGGCGCCGGTGACGGTTCTGAGGGATGACGTCCTGCCGGTCCGCACGGCCAACGACATCGTCGCCGTCCGGCAGCACGTCCGGACCCGCGCGATCGAGCTCGGCTTCACCCTCGTGGACCAGACCAAGATCGTCACCGCCGCGAGCGAGCTCGCCCGCAACACGCTGACGCACGGCGGCGGCGGGACGGCGCGGGTCGAGGCGCTCACCGACGGCGTGCGGCGCGGGCTCCGGCTGACGTTCGAGGACCAGGGGAAGGGGATCGCGGACCTCGAGCTCGCGCTCCGCGACGGCTACTCGACCGGCGGGGGCCTCGGCCTCGGCCTGAGCGGGGCGCGCCGCCTCATGAGCGACTTCTCCCTCCACTCGGTGCCCGGCCAGGGGACCCGTGTCGTCGCCGTTCGCTGGCGATAGCATCGGCGCCGACGGCGTCCCGCCGCCGACCGTGTCGCTCGCGCTCGAGGGGACGTCGAGCGTCGGCGAGGCACGGCGCCTCGCGGGAACCTTCGCGATGCGGGCGGGGCTCGGGGAGGCGGAGCGAAGCAACCTCGCGATCGTGGTGACCGAGCTCGCGGGAAACGCGGTGAAGCACGGCGGAGGCGGCGAAATGATCGTCCGGCTCATCGGCGGCTCCCCCGCGGGCGTCGAGGCGATCTGCATCGATTCCGGGCCGGGGATCGCGAACATCGCCGAGGCCATGCGGGACGGCCACTCCACGACGAAGACGATGGGCACCGGCCTCGGCGCCGCGCGCCGCCTCTCGCACCGGTTCGAGATCCACTCGCTCCCCGGCGCCGGCACGGCGACGCTCGCGCGCATGTGGGCCGGTGCGGCGCCCGACCAGTTCGGATACGAGGCCGGCGGGGTGGCCGTCCCGGTGAAGGGGGAGACCGAGTGCGGCGATGCATGGGCCTTCGTCTGCCGGGCCCAGCGCGCGGTCGTGATGCTCGCGGACGGTCTCGGCCACGGCGCGCAGGCGGCGGAGGCCGCGAAGGCGGCCGTGCGCGCTTTCCATGTGGCGAGCAACCGGGGGGCGGCGGAGATCATCACGGCGATGCACGGTGCACTCCGGGAGACCCGCGGGGCGGCGGTGGCCGTCGCCGAGATCGACCGCGCGCGGAGCGAGGTGCGCTACGCGGGCGTCGGCAACATTGCCGGATTGCTCGTGGCCGGCACCGCGCCGCGCTGGATGGTCTCGCAGAACGGCATCGTGGGACACCAGCCGCGCCCCGTTCACGAGACGGCCTATCCCTGGACGTCGGAGACGGCCGTGGTCCTCCATTCGGACGGCATCCGCAACGGCTGGAAGCCGGAAGGCTATCCGGGGCTGCTCCGCCGCGATCCGGCGCTCGCGACCGCGGTCCTCTACCGCGACTTCGGCCGCGGACGCGACGACAGCTCGGCGGTGATCTGCCGTCTCGGTTCCCCCTCCACGAAGGCGCGCGCGGAATGACGCAGGACCTTCGCGCCGAGCTCACGGCGCGCCAGGCCGAGATCGAGCGGCTCAACGGCGAGCTCGCGGAAACCAACCGCGGGGTGCTCGCGCTCTATGCCGAGCTCGACGACCGCGCCCTGCAGCTCGCGCGCGCCTCGGAGCTCAAGTCGAATTTCCTCTCGGGGATCAGCCACGAGCTGCGCACGCCGCTCAACGCGATCCACAACATGACGCGGATGCTCCTCGCCCGCCTCGACGGGCCGCTCTCCTCCGAGCAGGAGCGGCAGGTGCGGCTGATCCAGAGCGCCGCCACGTCGCTCACCGAGATGGTGAACGACCTTCTCGACCTCGCGCGCATCGAGGCGGGCAAGAGCGTGCTCCGCATCTCGGAATTCCAGGTGGCCGAGCTGCTCGGCACGCTGCGCGGCATGCTGCGGCCGCTCGTCACGTCGGATGCGGTCGAGCTCGTCGTCGAGGCCGTGGCCCCCGCCTGGGAGATGCGGAGCGACGAGGGGCGCGTGTCGCAGATCCTCAGGAACCTCGTGTCGAACGCGGTCAAGTTCACGGAGCGAGGGGAGATCCGGGTGGGCGCGGCTTACGACGACGCGACCGACCGGTTCACCTTCGCGGTGCGCGACACGGGCATCGGCATCGCCCCCGAGCACATCGAGGGCATCTTCCAGGAGTACGTCCAGGTGGAAAGTCTCCTTCAGCGGAAGGCCACCGGGACCGGACTCGGCCTTCCGCTCTCGCGCAAGCTGGCCCAGCTCCTCGGCGGGGAGCTCGCGGTCGAGAGCACGCCGGGGCGGGGCTCGACGTTCCGGCTCACCGTGCCGCGCTTCTGCCCCGATCCCGGCCAGGATACGAGCGAGCTCATGGTGGCGCAGGAGGGTCACGGTGTCTGATCCTCGGAGCGGCGAAGCGCGCCTCCTCGTCGTCGACGACACGGAGGCCAACCGGTACGCCATCGCGCGGTACCTGCGGGCCCGGGGCTTCGAGGTCGCGGAGGTCGGGAGCGGGCTCGACGGCGTCCGCACGGCACAGGAGCTCGTGCCCGACCTCGTGGTGCTCGACATCCGGCTCCCGGACATCGACGGCCTCGAGGTGGCGCGCCGCCTCCGCGCGAGCGAGCGGACGGCCGACATCCCGATCCTTCACGTCTCGGCGAGCTTCACCGACTCGGCGAGCCTTGCGCGCGGCCTCGACAACGGCGCCGACGGGTACCTCACCCACCCGATCGACCCGCTCGTGCTCCTCGCCACGATCCGCGGCCTCCTCCGCGCCCGCGCCGCGGAGCGCGAGGCGTTCGCGATGGCGCGCGACTGGCGCACGACCTTCGACGCGATCGGCGAGGGCGTCTGCATCACCGATGCGAGCGGCCGCATCACCCGCTGCAACCGCGCCTTCAACGAGCTCGTCGGCGGCGAGCCCGACGGGTCGAGCTACATCACGGACCTGATTCCGGGGATCGGCATCGGGCCCGAGCCGCCGTACATCCAGGTGCCTGGCGGCGGGACGGCGGCGCGGCTCGAGGTGCGGGACCGCTGGCTCCGCGTGAGTGCCAGGCCGGTGCCGGGGGAGAACGGCCAGGCCCCCGCCGTGATCTGCGTGCTCACCGACATCACGCGCGAGCGGCGCGCCGACGAGCGCGCGCGGCTCGCGATGCAGCTCGAGTCCACCGGCCGGCTCGCGGGCGGGGTGGCGCACGAGATCAACAACATGATGACCGTGATCCTCGCCAACGCCGAGTTCGCCCTGCGCGGGCTCGCGACCGAGGATCCGGTACGCGCGGACATCGAGAGCATTCACCAGGCGGCCACCCGCTCGGCGGAGGTCGCGCGCCAGCTCCTCACCTTCAGCCGGCGGCAGGTGGTGCGGCCGCGCGTCGTGGACCTGCACGCCGTCCTGCGGAAGCTCGAGCCGATGCTGCGCCGGCTCCTCGGCGCCGACCGGACGCTCGAGCTCCGGTTCGGCGCCCTGTCGAGCTGGATCAGGGTGGACCCGCTCGGGCTCGAGCAGGTCGTCATCAACCTGGCGCTCAACGCCCGGGACGCGATGCCGCACGGCGGGGCGCTCACGCTCGCCACTTCGAACGTCGAGCTTGGAGAGGAGATGGCGCGGAAGCATCCGGAGATCGCCATCACGCCCGGCGCGTACGTGCAGCTCGCGGTCCAGGACACCGGCCTCGGCATGGACCGGAAGACGCTCGACCGGATCTTCGAGCCGTTCTTCACGACCAAGCGCGTCGGCGAGGGCACCGGCCTCGGCCTCGCGACGGTGTTCGGGATGGTGAAGCAGTCGGACGGCTACATCTGGGCGGAGAGCGAGCCGGGAACGGGATCGGTCTTCACGATCCAGCTTCCGGAGGCCGAGGCGGTCACCGCGGAGCATCCCGTCCGGCCCGGCTCGGGCGGCCGGACCGGTGCCGGCGTCGTGCTCCTCGTGGAGGACGAGCCGCTCGTGCAGGGGCTCCTGAGCCGCGCGCTGGTCGAGGCGGGTTACGAGGTCGAGGGGGCCGAGGACGGCGACGCCGCGCTCCGGGCGCTCGAGCGCCGCGGGGGTGCGGTGCGCGCCGTGCTCTCCGACGTGGTGATGCCGGGCATGGGCGGCCGCGAGCTCGCGAAGACGATCCGGCGCCGCTGGCCGGACATCCCGGTCCTCTTCATGAGCGGCTATACCAACGAGGAGATCATCCACCGCGGGCTCCTCGACCCGGAGGAGCCGTTCCTGCAGAAGCCGTTCTCGCCGGCCGCGCTCACCGTGGCGCTCGCCGACCTGCTCAACCGGAAGCCCGCCTAGCGGCCGATCCGCTCCGTCCGCTCGAGGAACGCCGCCATCGCGCCGGCCACTTCGGCCGGCGCTTCTTCGTGCGGCCAGTGCCCGGCCTCGACGGTCACCACCTCGGCGTCGGGGAGCGCTTCCTTCCAGCGAGCGATGTGATGCTGCCTGAGCGCGCGGTCCTGCGTGCCCCAGACGATGAGCGCCGGCATCCCGGCGAGCGCATTCCGATCGTTCCAGAGCTTCTCGGCGTGCTGGGACGCGCGGAGCTCGCGCGCGAGCGGCCAGAGCACGCGGCCGCGATCGGCGGGTTTGAGGAAGCGGTCCAGGTACTGGCGATGAAGGTCGGGAATGAGCGGGCTCCGCTTTCCCCACGCGGCAGGCATGAGCACCTTGAGCGAAACGTTGAACCGCTCATAGAGGAACCGCCCGAACCGCCCGCCGAGGAGTGCGGCGCCGCGCCGGGCTTCCGGATCCTCGCCGAGGTGCCACATCCAGCTGTTGATCACCACGAGGCGACGGACGCGGGAGGCCGGCTCGAGCGCGAGAGGGATGCCGATCGGGCCGCCGTAGTCGTGCACCACGAGGGTGACGTCGCGGAGGTCGAGCCGCTCGACGAACTCACGGAGCCGGCGCGCATGCGCTGCCGGCGTGTAATCCGCATCGGCCGGGCGGTCCGAATGCCCGAAGCCGAGGTGATCGGGGGCGACGCAGCGATAGCGCGGCGAGAGCGCGGCGACGAGGTGCCGCCACTCGTACGACCAGGTCGGCGTGCCGTGGACGAAGAGGAGCGTCGCGCCGGCCCCCTCGTCGGTGTAATCGAGCGATTCGCCCGAAGCGAGCGCCAGGCGCATGCTTCAGCGACCCGGCTCCACGAGCCGGTTGTACTTCCGGAGCGCCGCGCGCACCGCGTCGTGCGGAATCGCATGCGCCCGCACGTCGTCGGCTCCCGTCATCGTCTCCGCCGCGAGCATCGCGTTCGTGATCGCCTCCTCGGTGGCCTGGATCGTCGCGCTGAAGAGCGGGTCCATCCGGTCGTTCGGGAGCATGGTGAGGGCGACGATACCTTCGCCCTCGGCGGCGCGCGGGTTGGCCGTCGAGAAGGCGACGAAGATGTCGCCCGAGCTGTTGCTCGCGATGCCGCCCTCGCGCCCTACGCCGAGGGCGGCGCGCTTCGCGAGCCGCTGGAGCTGGTGCGGGAGGAGCGGCGCGTCGGTGGCGATCACGATGATGATCGAGCCGAGCTCGGCGTGCGGGCGCTCCTCGATGAGGAGCGAGCTGCCCCCGTCGCACTTCGGGAGGCCCTGGAGGAACGGGCTCGAGGGCGGCTCGCCGGCCGCGCAGACTCCCCGCAGCGGGATCTCGCGGCCCACCGGCACGCCGGCGATCCGGAGCCCCTGCTGGCTGCCGTAGTTGCACTGCACGAGCACGCCCACCGTGTAGCCGCCGGCGCGCTCCGGGACGACGCGCGAGCTCGTGCCGATGCCGCCCTTGAAGCCGTTGCAGAGCATCCCGGTGCCGCCGCCGACGCTGCCTTCGGTCACCGGACCGCCGCGCGCGCCGTCGAGCGCGGCGTGGACGTGCTCCGGGCGCACGTGGAGCCCGTTCACGTCGTTGAGGAGCCCGTCGAACGTTTCGGCGACGACGGGGAGGATCCAGAAGAACTCCGCGTTCCGCCGGAGCGCCCACGACACCACCGCGTCGCGCGCCACGCCCACGCTGTTGGTGTTCGTGATGACGATCGGCCCCTCGAGGAACCCCGACTCGTCGATCCAGGTGGTGCCGGTCATCTCCCCGTTGCCGTTGAGGGCGAACCAGGCGCCGAAGACCGGGTCGAACGACTCCTTGCCGCGGGGGATCACCGCGGTGACGCCGGTGCGCACCGGCCCCTTCCCCCGCTCGAGCCGCCCCGAGCCGGACACGAGGGTCGCATGTCCCACCTCGACCCCGACCACGTCGGTGATGGCGTTGAGCTGGCCGGGGGAGCCCTCGAACGGGATCCCGAGGTCACGGGAGCGGGCCTTCGACTGGGCGGCGCCATCGCCCGGAAGGGCGGCGGCGAATACCGCGGCGAGGCAGAGGGCGGCAGGGAGAGCGCGGGCAACGGTCATGGGCGTTCCGGGCCAGAGTCAGCCCGGAAAGTGGGCGGGTCGAACCTTCTGTGGGAGGGGTCGGCGGGGTATCTTTCAGCCCTTCCGGCGCCGTAGCCAAGTGGTAAGGCAGAGGTCTGCAAAACCTCCATCACCGGTTCGACTCCGGTCGGCGCCTCTCCGACGCCCTTCTCCTGGCGGGGCGACCTGCCTGACGCGCGGATGTCATGCGATACGCTCGAACGACGGCGCCCCGCCGGCTCAAGCCGGCGGGGCGCCATTTCGTTCCGCTCCTGCGAGTGCTCAGCCGCAGCAGCAGGTCGTGCCACAGCAGCAGACCTCCGAGCAGCAGGCGCCGGTGCAGGTGCAGGTCGTGGTGCCGTCCATTCGATCCTCCTGATCGTTGCAATGCCTGATCGTTGCAATGCGGAATCCAGCTCGTTTCCTGGCCGGGGTACCCGTGGCTAGAACCCGCCCGGTCGTTCCTCGCCACTCTGGCGGCCGGCGGTTCCGGCGCTATTCCTTGAGTGCGCCCGTCCCGGAGGGTCCCATGGCGCATATCCGCACGTCGAACCGGCCCGCCCTTCTCCGGCTCATCCTCACCGTGCTCCCGCTCGCCGCCTGTGCGCCGCTCACCACCTACGGCCGCTCCCTGGCCATCGCCCAGAAGTGCATCGCCGCGGACGAGCTCCGGCGTGGAGGCGAGCCCTCGGCGGCCCCCGGCAGCCCGGTCCCCGTCACCCCGGCCGACAGCGTCGCGCGGCCGACGAGCACGGCGGCAGCGATCCGCTGCGAAGGTGGCCTGACGCGGTAGGTCCGGTGCGCGTCAGCGCGGGGCTGCGGCCGCGTCGAGAATCTCCCGCACCCTGAGCGCGAGCCGGTCGGGCGTGAATGGCTTCTGTTCGAGCGTGGCGCCCGGCTCGAGCAGGCCACGCTCGAGGACGTCCTTCCCCGTGTAGCCCGACATGAACAGCACGGGCAGCTCCGGCCGGAGGAGGCCCAGGCGCGCGCCGAATTCCCGGCCGCCCATGCCGGGCATCACCACGTCGGACACGACGAGCCGGACGTCCGCCCCATCTTGCTGCAGCAGGGCGAGCGCCTCGGCGCCGCTCTGGGCCGCCACGACGGTGTATCCGTACTCGCGAAGGATCCGGCAGGCCAGCTCGCAGACCACCGGCTCGTCCTCCACCACAAGAATCTTTTCGGTCCCGGGCCGGGCCCGCCGGGCCGGTGCGGACGGCGGTCCCTCCCCGGCGGAGGCCGCGAGCGGCAGGTAGACCTTGAACACGGATCCCTCACCAGGCTCGCTGTACGCCCAGATGTACCCGCCGCTCTGCTTCACGATCCCGTACGCCGTCGAGAGCCCGAGTCCCGTGCCGCGCCCGACGGGCTTGGTGGTGAAGAAGGGCTCGAAGATGCGGCGGAGTGTCGGCGGATCCATGCCCTCGCCGGTGTCGCTCACGGCGAGGAGCGCGTAGGGCCCGGCCGCGACGCGCAGGCCGTCGTGCCGGTCGGCGTAGCGGTCGTCGAGCTCGGCCGCGGCCGTCTCGATGGCGACGATCCCGCCGCCCGGCATCGCATCCCGCGCGTTCAGCACGAGGTTGAGCAGCACCTGCTCGACCTGCCCCTGGTCCGCCCGGACGACTCCGCACCGGTCGTCGAGCTGGAGCCGGATCCCGAAATCCTCGCCGAGCGAGCGGCGCAGGAGCGGCACCATGCCGGTGATCACGGCGTTGAGGTCGAGCACGCGCGGCTGGAGGAACTGCTGGCGGCTGAAGGCGAGCAGCTGCTGCGTGATGTCGGCGGCACGACCGGCGGCCTTGAGGATCTCGCGGACCTCGCCGCTTCGCTCGTCGTCGGGCCCGAGCCCGCGGAGGAGGAATTCGGCGAACCCGATGACCGCGGTCATCATGTTGTTGACCTCGTGGGCCACGCCGCCCGCGAGCTTGCCGGTGGCCTCCATCCGTTCCGCCCGCCGGAGGTTCTCCTCCACCCGCCGGCGCTCCGTGATGTCCGCGGCGCTGAGACAGACTCCGAGCACGCCGCGGTCCTCGTCGAACACCGGAGCGTACGTGCATTCGTAATGCCGTTCCGCGCCGTCCAGGGTCGTCACCTTGCACTCGCGCACGAGCTGCGTGCCCGTGAGGGCGGCCGCCAGGTCCTCCGGTTGCGCGAGCGCGAAATCGGATATCCGGCCGCCCTCGAGGCGCTCGCCCCCGAGCGATTCCGCGAGCCGAGCCGCCGTGGCGTTGGCGGCCTGGATGCGGCCCTCGCGGTCGGTGAGCACGAACGCCTGGAGGGTGGAGTCGAAGATGGCGCGGAGGTTGGCCTCGGACCGCTGCCGCGCGGCCTCGGCGCGGCGATGCTCCGCCCGGGCGCTCTCCCGCTCGAGCGCCGCACCGATCGCCGGCCCGATGCGGGCGAGGTTGCTCTTGAGCAGGTAATCGGTGGCGCCGGCCTTCATGCAGCGGACCGCGGTCTCCTCGTTGATCGATCCGGTCACGATGATGAACGGGAGCGACGGCGAGCGGCCATGCGCGAGCGCCAGGGCCTCCATGCCGTTGAACTGCGGGAGCGAATAGTCCGAGAGGACGACGTCGGGCCCGAATTCGGCGAGCGCCCGCTCGAACGCCGCGCGCGTCGCGGCACGCCGCGACTCGAACACGATGTTCGCCTTGCGGAGCTCGTACTCGATGAGCTCGGCGTCCATCGGTACGTCTTCGAGCAGGAGGATTCGCAGCGGGCTGGCGGACATGGACCGAGGGGCTCGACCGGGAGAAGGCAACCGGAAGGTTCGGCACCTCGGGCCAGCATGTCAACCGGAGCCTTGACCGTGCCTTTCCGACCGCCCATCCTCCGGAGCGCGGCCGATCGCCGCTGCCGCTTGCCGTATCGTGACCCTCAGGAGTTCCCCCATGCCCAGCAACCCGCCGGCCGCCGATGGGCGCCGTGCCCCGAAGCGGAAGCCCCGGCGCGCCTCCGCCGGCGCCGCCGACCAGCTCGATATCGTCCAGCTGAATGAAGTGCTCGCGGCCGTGCGCCGCGGAGATTTCTCGGTCAGGATGCCGCGCGACCAGGTCGGCCTCGCCGGGAAGGTCGCCGACTCCCTCAACGACATCATCCAGCTCAACGAGGACATGGCCCGCGAGCTCGAGCGGGTGAGCCAGGTCGTCGGCAAGGAGGGGCGGATCACGCAGCGGGCCGCGCTCCGGGGAGCGGGCGGCTCCTGGGCGGCCTCGGTGGAGTCGGTGAACACGCTCATCGGCGACCTCGTCCAGCCGACGAGCGAGGTGGCCCGCGTCATCGGCGCCGTCGCCAAGGGCGACCTCTCGCAGACCATGGCGCTCGAGATCGAGGGCCGCCCGCTCATGGGTGAGTTCCTCCGCATCGGGCGGACGGTCAACGCGATGGTGGACCAGCTCAGCTCGTTCGCGTCGGAAGTGACGCGCGTGGCCCGCGAGGTCGGGTCGGAGGGCAAGCTCGGCGGCCAGGCGCGGGTGAAGGGCGTGGCCGGCACCTGGAAGGACCTGACCGACAACGTCAACTCGATGGCGAGCAACCTCACCGCGCAGGTCCGCAACATCGCCCTCGTGACGACCGCCGTCGCCAACGGCGACCTCTCGAAGAAGATCACGGTGGACGTGAAGGGCGAGATCCTCGAGCTCAAGGACACCATCAACACGATGGTGGACCAGCTCAACTCCTTCGCCTCCGAGGTGACGCGCGTGGCGCGCGAGGTCGGCACCGAAGGCAAGCTCGGCGGGCAGGCGAACGTGAAGGGCGTGGGCGGCGTCTGGAAGGACCTGACCGACAACGTCAACTCGATGGCGGCGAACCTGACCACCCAGGTCCGCAACATCGCGCAGGTCACGACGGCGGTGGCCACCGGGGACCTCTCGAAGAAGATCACGGTGGACGTCCGCGGCGAGATCCTCGAGCTCAAGAACACCATCAACACGATGGTGGACCAGCTCAACTCCTTCGCCTCCGAGGTGACGCGCGTGGCCCGCGAGGTCGGCACCGAAGGGAAGCTCGGCGGCCAGGCGCAGGTGAAGGGCGTCGGCGGCACGTGGAAGGACCTCACCGACAACGTCAATTCGATGGCGAGCAACCTCACCGCGCAGGTCCGCAACATCGCCGAGGTCACGACGGCCGTGGCCCGCGGCGAGCTCGACAAGAAGATCACGGTGGACGTGCGCGGCGAGATCCTCGAGCTCAAGAACACCATCAACACGATGGTGGACCAGCTCAACTCGTTCGCGTCCGAGGTGACGCGCGTCGCGCGTGAGGTGGGGTCGGAGGGCAAGCTCGGCGGCCAGGCGCAGGTCACCGGCGTGGCGGGCACGTGGAAGGACCTGACCGACAACGTCAACTCGATGGCCGGCAACCTGACGGCGCAGGTCCGCAACATCGCCGAGGTCACGACGGCGGTCGCGCGCGGCGAGCTCAACCGCAAGATCACGGTGGACGTGAAGGGCGAGATCCTCGAGCTCAAGAACACCATCAACACGATGGTGGACCAGCTCAACTCGTTCGCGTCGGAAGTGACCCGTGTCGCCCGCGAGGTCGGGACGGAGGGGAAGCTCGGCGGGCAGGCCAACGTGAAGGGCGTGGGCGGCGTCTGGAAGGACCTGACCGACAACGTCAACTCCATGGGCGGCAACCTCACGGCGCAGGTCCGCAACATCGCCGACGTGACGACCGCCGTGGCGCGCGGCGAGCTCAACAAGAAGATCACGGTGGACGTGCAGGGGGAGATCCTCGAGCTCAAGAACACCATCAACACGATGGTGGACCAGCTCAACTCGTTCGCCTCGGAAGTGACCCGTGTCGCCCGCGAAGTCGGCACCGAAGGGAAGCTCGGCGGGCAGGCGCAGGTGACCGGCGTGGCGGGCGTCTGGAAGGACCTCACCGACAACGTGAACTCGATGGCGAGCAACCTCACGGCCCAGGTGCGCGGCATCGCCAAGGTCGTGACGGCGGTGGCCAACGGCGACCTCAAGCAGCAGCTCGTCGTGGAGGTGAAGGGCGAGATCGCGACCCTCGCCGACACGATCAACGGCATGATCGGGACGCTCGCGACGTTCGCGGACCAGGTCACGAACGTGGCCCGCGAGGTCGGCATCGACGGCAAGCTCGGCGGCCAGGCGCGCGTGCCGGGCACCGCGGGGATGTGGCGCGACCTCACCGGCAACGTGAACCAGCTCGCCGCCAACCTCACGACCCAGGTCCGCGCGATCGCCGAGGTCGCGACCGCCGTGACGAAGGGCGACCTCACCCGGACGATCGCGGTCGAGGCCCAGGGCGAGGTGGCCGAGCTCAAGGACAACATCAACGAGATGATCCGGAACCTCCGCGACACGACGCGGAAGAACATGGAACAGGACTGGCTCAAGACCAACCTGGCCAAG
>DASUXZ010000038.1:0-21609 GCA_036377655.1 Gemmatimonadales bacterium | reverse complement strand
TCGCCACCGCCATCGAGATCAGCCACCGGTGGGTCGCGGCGCTCGTGAGCATCATGGTCTTCGCCGTGGCCGCCGTGGCGCTCGGGCGGCACCGGCGCGAGCCGGCGCTCCTCCGCCCCGCCGTCGCCGGGGTCCTCCTGCTCGTCGCCCAGGTGCTGCTCGGCGCGGTCACCGTGAAGCTCGAGCTCCCCGCCGGCGTCGTGATCGTCCACTTCGCCAACGCGATGCTCCTCCTCGCGGCGCTCGTCGTCGTCGCGATGCGGGCGCGCGCCGGCGCCCGGCCGGCGGCGCCGCCCGGAATGCGGCATCGGGCGCGGCCCCTCACCATCGCCGTCGCGGCGCTCGGGTTCGTCGTGATCCTCTTCGGCGCCAAGGTGGCGAACCTGAACGCCGGATGGGTCTGCCGCGGGTTCCCGCTCTGCGAGGGCGCCGGGCTCCTCCCGCCGGAGGCACGGCTCGGGACGCTGCACTGGCTCCATCGCGTCCTCGCCTTCGGCTTCGCGGCGCTCACGCTCCTGCTGCTGAGCCGGTCGGGACGCGGGCGGCTCCGGACCGCGTCCCACGTGGTCGTCGGGCTCACCCTCACCCAGATCGTGGTGGCCGCCACGATGGTGCTCAACCTCCTCCCGTCCGAGCTGCGCGCCGCGCACATCTTCGTCGGTGCACTGCTCTGGGTGGCGCTCGTGGCGCTCGTCGTCGTGGCCGGCGAGGAACAGGCGGCCGGCGCGATCGAGGAGGCCCCCGGCGGGACGGTCGGCGGCGAGGCGGCACGGGCGGCGCCGACGCCATCCCTGCTCCGCGACCTCGTCACCCTCACGAAGCCGCGGATCATCTCGCTCCTCCTCGTCACCACCGTGGCGCCGATGTTCATCACCGACCGGGGAATTCCGCCCGTCTCGCTGGTGCTGTGGGTCGTCCTGGGCGGATACCTGATGGCGGGGGGCGCGAACGCCATCAACATGTGGTTCGACCGGGACATCGACACCCGGATGAGCCGCACGAAGCTCCGGCCGATCCCGTCGGGACGGATCGCTCCGGCCGTCGGACTCGCGTTCGGGATCGGCCTCGGCGCCATCGCCTTTGCCGTCTTCTACCTGCTCGTCAATCCGCTCAGCGCCTGGCTCGCCCTCTCCGGGCTCCTCTTCTACGTGCTCGTGTACACGATGTGGCTCAAGCGCTCCACGGCGCAGAACATCGTGATCGGGGGGGCCGCCGGAGCGTTCCCGCCCCTCGTGGGCTGGGCGGCGGTGACGGGCTCGCTCGACCTCGCGGCGATCTACCTCTTCGCGATCATCTTCTACTGGACCCCGCCGCACTTCTGGGCGCTCGCCCTCGTGAAACAGGGCGACTACGCCCGCGCCGGCGTCCCGATGATGCCGGTCGTGCGGGGCGAGCGGCGGACCAAGGTGGAGATGCTGCTCTACACGCTCTTCCTCCTGCCGCTCACCATCATGCCGGCCTTCTTCGGCGCGCTCGGGCCCTTCTACCTCGCGGCCGCGGCGCTCCTCGGCGCGCGGCTCCTCTGGTACTGCATCCAGCTCCTCCGGGAGACCGGTGTGACGCCCACGGCGTGGCGGATGTACAAGTATTCGCTGCTCTACCTGGCGCTCCTCTTCGTGGCCATGGGTGTCGACCGCGCCATTCCGCGCGAGCGCGGCCCGGCGCCGGGCGAGCTCATCATCCTGAACCGGCCGGATGCGGCGGATCAGGCCGGTGCGCCGGAAGGCCCGGCGGAGGACCATTCCGGGCACTAGATTTCGGCTCGTGACTTCCCCGATCACCGCTGGACAACCTGCGCCCCGGATTCCGCCCCCGAGGCGGCTGGTCCGGCTCTGGCCGCGCGTCAGGCCGTACCGGCGCGGGCTCGCCGCAGCGGCGATCGCGCTCGTCCTCAGCAGCTCGCTCGGGCTCGCCTTTCCGCAGGTCGTCCGGATTCTCCTCGACGCCGCCTTCGAAGACGGCAACCGGGCGCTCCTCGACCGCATCGCGCTCGGCCTCGTCGCGCTCTTCAGCGTCCAGGCACTCCTCAACTACGTGCAGGCGTACCTCCTCGCGGCGACGGGGGAGCGGGCCGTCGCGGGCCTCCGCCGGGAGCTCTTCGCGAAGCTCCTGGAAATGCCTCCCGGCTTCTTTGCCGACCGCCGCACCGGGGAGCTCACGAGCCGACTGACGACCGACATCGGCCTCCTGCAGGGCGTCCTGAGCCACCAGATCGCGGAATTCTCCCGGCAGGTCCTGACGCTCGTCGGCGGAATCGCGCTCCTCACCTGGATGCAGCCGCGGCTCACGCTCACCGCCCTCGCCGTGGCGCCGCTCGTGGTGCTGTCGGCGGTGGCCTTCGGGCGGCGGCTCCGGCGGATCACGGTCGGGGTGCAGGACCGGGTCGCCGACGCCACGGCGGTCGCCGAAGAGGCGTTCAGCCAGATCCGGACGGTCCAGAGCTTCGTGCAGGAGGAGGCCGAGCGGGCACGGTACGGGTCGCGGGTCGCGGCGGGCCTCGAGGCGGCGCTCCGGCGCGCCCACGTGCGCGGGGTGTTCTTCGGGGTGCTCACCTTCACGAGCTTCGCCGGGATCGCGTTCGTCCTCTGGCAGGGCGGGATCCTCGTGCTCGAGGGGTCGCTCACCGCCGGCGAGCTCGTATCGTTCCTCCTGTACACCATCTACATCGCTGCGGCCATCGGCGCGCTCGCTTCCTTCTTCAGCGCCTACCAGGAAGCGGTCGGCGCGGCCGAACGGGTCTTCGAGATCCTCGAAACCGGACCGGCCGTGGCCGACCCGCCGAGCCCGGTGCCTCTGCCCGAGGAAGTCCGGGGAGGCGTGACGTTCCAAGGGGTGTCGTTCCGGTACCGGGGGGCGGAGGCGGACGGGTGGACGCTCGAGAAGATCGATCTCCGGATCGCTCCGGGCGAGGTGGTGGCGCTCGTGGGGCCGTCGGGCGGAGGCAAGACCACGATCGCCTCGCTTCTCCCTCGGTTCTGGGACGTGACCGAGGGCCGCATCCTCCTCGACGGAGTGGACATCCGGAGCCTTCGGCTCGCCGACCTCCGGCGCGTCGTGGGAATCGTCCCCCAGGAGCCGGCCCTCTTCAGCGGGTCGGTCGCGGAGAACATCGCCTACGCCCGGCCCGAGGCCACCCGGGACGAGGTCGTCGCGGCGGCCCGGGTGGCGCATGCGGACGAGTTCGTGCGCCGCCTTCCCGAGGGGTACGACACGCTCGTCGGCGAGCGGGGGGTCAAGCTCTCGGGCGGGGAGCGCCAGCGGATCGCCATCGCCCGGGTTGTGCTCAAGGACCCCGTCCTGCTCGTCCTCGACGAAGCGACGAGCAGCCTCGACAATGAGAGCGAGCGGCTCATCGAGGAGGCGCTCGAGACCCTTCTCGCGGGCCGGACCACGCTCATCATCGCCCACCGGCTGGCGACGGTCCGGCGGGCGGACCGGCTCGTCGTGGTGGCCAACGGCCGGATCGTCGAGGAGGGGACGCATGCGGGGCTCCTCGCGCAGGACGGCGAGTACGCCCGGCTGTACCGGCACCAGTTCCGGAGCGCGGACGACGAAGCCGTCGCCGACCTCGCCCGGTAATCGAGCGATTTCCGACACCCAGTCCCGTTCACTCCCTGGAAGGCCCTGATGCCCTTGCCTCGTTCCGGCCGCAACGGCGGCGCCCTCCTCGCAGCCCTCCTCGCGGCGTGCGGATCCGAGAACATCGTGGAACCGCTCGAGCCGACCTTCTACTCCTCGGAGGCGCAGCCGAACCCGCTCAACGTGCTGAGTGCCATCGTCGAGGTGGAGGCGGCCCGTTTCGACAGCGTCGCGGTGCGCTACTGGCACGGCACCGAGGCGCCGAGGCGAACCCCCGCCTTCGCGTTCGGGAGCGACAGCTCGCTCCGGGTACCGGTCCTCGGGCTCACCGCCTCCTCGGAATACCAGATCGAGACGATCCTCTATGCCGACGGCAAGGCGACGCCGGTGGACACGACCGGGTTCCTGAGCGGACCGGTTCCCGCCTGGATTCCGGCGATCGGCGTACAGGGCACCGACACGACGCCGGGCTTCCTCGCGCTCTCCCTGCCCGATGGGGGGGTCGTGGTGGACAACACCGGGAAGGTGGTCTGGTATCGTCACATGCCGGGCGGCAACCTCAACTCGTTCCAGGCCCACGCGAACGGGACCTGGACGCTGCTGAGCGAGGCCGACCTCGCCCAGGTCCATGTGCTGAACGTGCTCGGGGAGGACCTCGGAAGCCTCACGTGCGACGGGTACAAGACGCGCTTCCACGACCTGCTGATCGAAGCGAACGGGAATTACTGGATCCTCTGCGACGACACGCGCGTGATGGACCTGACCAGCGTCGGCGGCGTGGCCTCGGCGAACGTCACGGCCACCGTCGTCCAGCACCGGACGCCCGGCGGGCAGACCCTCTTCGAGTGGAACGCGTTCGATCATTTCGAGATCACGGACCTCCCCGCCGGCGACCGCGCTGGAAATGCCGTGAACTTCACGCATGGCAACTCGATCTCGCTCGACACCGACGGGAACCTGCTCCTTTCGTTCCGGAGCCTGAGCGAGATCACGAAGGTCGATGTCGAGACGGGAGACGTCCTGTGGAGGTTCGGCGGCCTGGCGAACGAATTCACCATCCTCAATGACCCGAAGGGCTTCTTCGAGCGCCAGCACGGGGTCCGGGTGGCCGGGCCGTCGGAGATCCAGATGCTCGACAATGGCAGCGGAGCTCCGAGCCGGCTCGTCCGGTACCTCATCAATCCGCAGCTCAGGACGGCGCTCCTGGAGATGGCGTTCGTGGACGCCCCCACGACCTTCACGCTCGTCGGCGGTGCCACGGCCTATTATCCCAACGGGCATGCCGTGGTGAGCTTCGGGCAGGCGGGACGCGTGGTCGAGGTGGACGCGGCCGGGAATCGGGCATGGGAGCTCACCGGCATCGACGGCAGCTACGTGTTCCGGGCGTTCCGGATCGCCGACCTGTACGATCCGGTGCCGCTCGGAATGGAGTGAGCCGGGCCGCGTCCGGCCGGCACGGGTAAAGGAGAGCGGGCCCCGGTTTTGACCGGGGCCCGCTCCGTTTACAGCCGATGGATCTGGTGACTGCTGCCGCTCAATCCTCCGGCAGGACCTGGCTGATCGTGTAATCGTAGTAGTCCGCCGTGCCCGAGTAGAGATTGGTGACGAGCAGGTACGTGCCCGGGTTGGCGAAGGTGACGACGAGGTGCTCCGGATGCGCGCTGGTCGCGGCGCCGGCGCCGCCGAGCGCTGCCGACCCACAGCCGGTGAGATCGGTGTTGCAGAAGAAGAAGTCGACGTCGGCCGAGCCGGTCCAGTTCACGGTGATGTCGAGCGTCTGGTCCGGCGCCGTCGTCGTCACCGAGATGAACTGGTTGTCGGCGTACTGGATGTCGCTGAACTCGATCGTCTCGTTGAGTGCCGGCACGGCGAGGGCCGGTGCGGCGCCCGGGTCATCCGACGAGAACGGCGACGTCGTCCCGAGGGTGATCTCCTCGGTGAGCGTGAGCGGCACCGTGAGCGTCGGCGCGTAGGTCGGCGTGATGTTCGTGACGCTGATGGCGCCCGACGACTTCGGCTTCGGGATGAACGAGAGGGTGGTGCCGTCGGGCGCCACGCTCACGACGACCGGCGTGCCGCCGACCGCCATGCTGACCGCCGAGTTCTGGTTGAAGATGAACCCTTCCGGGGCCGTGATCGTCACGACCTCGCCGATTTCCGGCGTGAGGTTCGAGAAGGTGGCCTCGAGGCTCGTGGGGAGCACCGTGACCGGCACAGTCTCGGTGATGCCCGCCGACTCGATCGTGAAGGACGTGGCCGCGAGGCCGGTGCCCTTCACGTAGATGCGGAGCTCGGTGTTGTTCGGGTTGGCGATGAGCACGCCGTCCGGCCCGAACACCGGGCGGAAGAGCGAGTCGATCGACAGCGAGATCCCGGACTCGATCCCGCTGAAGGTGATCGGCTCATTCAGCGCGGTGCCCTGCTGGTCGACGAGCCGGACCAGGATCTCGGTGCTGTCGCCGAGCTCGACGAACACCTGGCCCGGGTTGGCAACGATGTGGTCCGGATCGCCGCCCTCGAAGGGCTCCGGCTCGGTGTTGCAGCCCACGAAGAGGGCAGACGCGGCGAGTACAACAGCACCACGCAGGATACGATTCATGACAGGCACCTCATTCCGATCGAAATGTGGACACATGTCCGGAAGCGCCTGCGCGTGCCTGTGCCGCGTCCCGCAACGGCGTCAGAACTGGCTTCCGGAACTCCCTACAAAGAAGTCGACGTTCAGGAACAGACCGATGTCGCGTAAAGCGTCCGGGGTCAGGATTTCCCGCCACCCCGGCAGGCCGTTCTCCTGCAGGTCGTTGGTGTGGATCAGGTTGAAGCCCCCGATCCCCGTCCGATCCGCGAAGATGAAATACCGCGGCCTGCCCCGGGTGTAGCGCCAGACTTCGTACGGCGGCGCCCCGCCCCCCTGCACGCGCCGGAGGATGTCGTCCGGAGCGCCGTTCCGTGCGTAGACGCGGCCGCGGTCTGTCTGCCAGCCCAGCTCCTGCCGGCCCCGTCCCACCCGGTACTGCTCGTTCGTATATGCGATGGCGCCGTAGAAGCGCTCGCGTTCTTCGTTGCGCTCGGTCCCGGGAGTTCCATCCCGGGTCCGCCAGAACTCCACCAGGAACCGCCGCTTTCCGTCCAGTGAAAGCGATTCGTACGTCCGGAGGTCGCGGGACCGGGCGATCAGCACCAGGGGTGCCGCCGCCGTATCGAGCTGGGCCTCGTTCATGGCGCCGAAATATGCCTCGTCGCCGGCCGAGCCGCCCGAGGGACCGACCGCTGCGGGCGCATCCTGCTGCGCCACGAGCGTTTCCTCGAGCCCCGCCATCTCGAGGGCCGCGGAACGCTGCACGCTCGCGCCGCCCATGCTCACGGCCACCTGGAGGGTGTAACTCCCTTCGGGCAGCCCGTCGAGATCCACCGACCCCTTGAGCACGCCGCCGCCCGGCCCGAGCCGGATCGGCGTGGCGGGGGTGCGGGTCATCACCGCGCCGTCCCGCCCCAGGATCGAGACCTCCATCGACCCCGCCTGCTCGTCATTCGTGGCGTTGTACGCCTCGAGCAGGTAGAACGCCTGCGGCCTGAGCGGTGTCAGGCGGAGCGTCACGACCGGCGCGACCAGCGTGTTTCCGAGCCGCATCTCTCCCGGCTGGGGAACCGTGTCGTTCGCGTCCGGCACCCGCATCGCCGGCGAGAGGAGCAGGTCGCTCGCAGTCGGCGGCGCTCGATACCCTTCCACTGCGCGGGTCACCTGCGCCCGCCGCCCGCTCGCCGAGTCGGTGATCGTGACTTCGAGCCGGTAGAGGCCCGGCGTCACCGCGAACTGCATCGACTCGATCCCGACCGCACGCGCCGACTGCATGCCGGCCGGCACCCTGGTCTGCCAGGAAAGGGCCTCGGGAAGCAGCGACATTCCGCTGCTGTCGAGCACGCGGGCCGACACGGAGTAGAACAGCGCTTCGCCGGACCCGGTCCCAGCCCCCTGCAGCATCGAGTACGGCACCTCGACGAACGCCTTGACCAGCGTCTTCCCGGCGTCCTCGGCCCGGTAGTATCGGACCACCCTCATCGAGAGGGAGTCCTGGGCCGCGAGAGGCGCCGCCTGAGCGAGCGCGGCGGCGATGACCAGCAACTGCCTGAAATTGCGCAACATGCCTGTGCCTCGGGATGGGGACCAACGAGTGCCGGCGGAGCCCGAATTCATCGGTTTACGATCCGCGCCGGTGCCGGCAGACCCGCCGGCCCCCAGTAAGACGCCTGACACATCCCGAGTTGGACAGTGGACGGTGTCCGGAATTCCTCCTCCCGGACACCGTCCGCTTCACTTACCAGCCGAGGCTGAAGGTGAAGAAATTGGTGCCCCCGAGCACGCCCTGGTACCGGAAGGCGTAGTCGAGGCCGATCGCAAAGTTGCCGGTGTCGTAGTTGAGCCCGCCGCCGACCGCGAGGCCGTGCAGCTTCTCTTCATCGTCCAGCGCCGTCTGGTTGAGGGCGAGGTCGATGTTGTTGGCCGGCTGGTAGCTGTAGCTGCCGCGGAGCGCGAACCCGAACCCGCTGCCGCCGAGCCGCATGCTGGCCCACTCGCCGCCGAACGCGAACCCGGCCTTGTTGCTCGTGGCCTGGTTGAAGTCCGAGAGGAGCGTGAACCGGTTGGTCTCGCCGGCGATGAGATCGTAGGCGAGCGCCACGCGGAACGTCGTGGGAAGCGGGAAGTCCTTCGTCCGGAGCTCCGAGGGCTGCGGGAGCGTCGGGACCGGATCCTCACCCGGCAGCGGCTCACGCGGCGTTTCGCTGTTGAGCGCCTCGCCGGTGTAGCTCAGGTTCGTGCCGAGGTTCGAGAGCACGAACGAGAACTTGATCGGGTGGTTGTTGAGCATCGCGTGGAAGTTCGTGCCGAAGTCCACCGCGAACGCGGTGCCGCTCGCGTCGCCGAGGTTGTCGGTGATGAACTTGCCGGTGATACCCGCCGAGAAGCGGTCCGAGAAGTTCTTGGCGAGCGTGAGGCCCGCGAACGTCTCGTTGACCGAGTACGTGGCGCCGGTGCCGTCGGGCTGCTCCGCCGTGTAGACCGGCTGGTCGCTGAAGCCGAAGGTACCGAACTGCACGCCGAACGTGCTCGTGCCGCCGCCGAAGGGGATGGCGAAGCCGCCCCAGCTGTAGCGGGTGTCCGCGACGTACTCGTAGGTGCTGACCATCACCCCGGGGCGCGCCATGAGGGCCGAGCCGGCGGGGTTGTAATAGAGGGCGCTGACGTCGCTCGCGATGGCCGCGAAGCTGCCACCGAGCGCGACTCCACGGGCGCCGGCGCCGAGGAGCAGGAACTCCGCCGACGTCGTGCCGTAGCCCGTATTGTCCTGATTCGTCTCCTGCGCGGCGAGGCCGGCCGGAAGACCGCTCAGCAGCGCCGCGACCAGGGCAAAGCGTGGTGCGCTAAACTGACTCATGGCTTCCATTCTCCTGGATGCGGGGGTGGCGGCGAACCGCCACCCCCTGCGGTTGGCTACTGCGCGAAGTTCACGATCGTGAAGCGTCCGACCTTGCGCGCGTCGCCCGCCTCGATGTGGTAGAAGTACACTCCGCTCGCCACCACCTGGTTGTTCCGGTTCCGGACGTTCCAGGTCGCTGCACCCTCGCCCGAGATCGAGTTGTGCTCGATCACGTCCACCAGGACGCCGCTCGACGAGTAGATGCGGATGGTCGCGGCGTTCGGCAGGTTCACGAACTTGATGACCTTGTTGTCCGTGGTCTGCTCGAACTCGCTCGTCACGTAATACGGATCCGGCACCGTGTGCACGTCGTCGAGCGTGGCGAGATCAGGAGTATTGAGCTGGTTCGTGGCGTCGAAGACGAGCCGGAGCTCGGCGCCGACGGCCGTGAACGGCCGCGGACGAACCTCGTTGTACACGTACGGCCCTTCGTCTCCCGCGGCGCCCTGACCGCCCGTGAGCCCGCCGCCCGTGTAGGCGCGCATCGTCCAGACCGTGCCGTCGGCCGGAAGGGCCGGCATCACGAAGCTGTACAGGTGCCCGGCGATGTACATCAGGAAGCCGGGTTCGGCCTCGGGCGCCTTGCCCGCGTTCGCCGAGAGCGGCGAGCCGGCGGCAAGGACGATCGGGCTCAGCTCCGCCACCGGGGCGAGGTTGTACTCGGTCCCCGCGGTGCAGGAGATGATGGTGCTGAACGAGCGGATCGGGTACACGCACCCGAAGTCGAAGATCGAGACGACGCCAGGGCGGCCGTCGTCCGAGCCGGCTCCGGAGGTGTTCGACGCGTTGAGGAAGCCCCACCCGCCGGTCGCAGCCGTATCGAACGGCACGACGACGTTGTGGGTCACGTCGATCACCGAGTCCACGACGCCGTTCGCGCCCCAGTAGACGCGGAGGTCGGCGGCACGGGCGGCGAAGCCCATGATGCCTTCCACGTTACGCCACGTCGTCTGGGTCGTCACGTACGAGCGAGCCTCGTACACGGTGGTCACGCCCGGGAGCACGCCGGCGTTGTTGAAGGTCGTGAACGCCGCCGGGGCGAACCCGAAGTCGTTCACTTCCATGTTGCCGGACGTCGGGTGCGCCGCCGTCTCGACGGTCCCCTCGAACCAGCGGGAGCCGTTGTAGCTGCACTCGTTCTCGTCGTTGGCATTCGTGAAGCCCTCGGCCCCGTTGACGCAGCCACGGCTCTGGACCGTCATCCAGTAGTCGGCCGGCATCTGCGCCGTGAGCCCGGCTCCGAGGACGAAGTCGGTGGCGACGCCGAAGTTCTGCGCCTGGCCCGGGTCGACCGCCTGGCCCGCGAAGTTGAGCACCGCGGTCTGGGTGGCGCCGCCCGTGTTGGCCATCGGCAGCGTGATCGCCGCCTGGGACTCGGCGCTGGTGCCCGGCTGGATCGTGACGAAGTACACGCCGGGCACGTTGTTGTACGCGCTGCCCATCTGGATGCTGTCCAGGCGGACCGTGATGGCGCCCTCGCCCTGGACGAGCTGGGCGACGTAACCGGTGAACTCGAGGTTCCAGCCGTTGGCCGGCGGGAACGGACCGCTGAACACGCCGGTGGCCGGGTCGATGGTCGGGAGCGGATCCGACGGCGAGCCGGCGGAGACGCCGCGGCCGAACACCTCGAGCGAGGTGACGAGGCCGAGCTCGGCGTTGGCCGAGTTGACGCGCGGGGTCACCGACTTGGTGATGCGCGGCGACTCGAGCGACGACGGGCCCGACTGGAACGAGTTCACGTCGAACGCCGTCACGGCGTAGAAGTACCGGAAATTGTTCCGGACGGTGTTGTCCACGTAGACGAACGGCACGCCGGTGTCGGAAAGCTCCGGGAAGCCCGAGGCCTCACCCGTCACGGCCGTGTCGGCCGCGAGGATGATCGCCGTGCCGTCCGCCAGCTCGGCGCGGGTGCCCGGCACGACCACCTGGACGATCTCGCCGACGAGCGGTACCGCGTGGCTCACCGTGCGGGTCACGCCCGGCTGGAACTCGGCCGGGATGTAGGCCTCGGGGCACTCGGTGAAGATGTTGAGCTCCGGGGCGCAGGTGTTGACCGGGTTGATCTGGCCCTGGAAGTCGAGGATCTCGGTGCCCGCGTAGTCGAACTGCGCGAGCAGCGTGAGCGCGTTCGGCGCATCGACGCGGCCGCGATAGATGCGGTAGCCCTCGACGTCGAACTGGCGGTAGTTCGGGTCATACAGCGGATTCACCACCGGGTCCCCGCCGCCCTCCGGAATGATCGTCGCCGTCGAGGCGATCGAGAAGAACGGGTCGCCGCCCGTCTCGCTCGGGGACGGCCGCCAGAGCACGGTGACCTGGTTGTCGCCCGGGACGAGGAAGAACTCCGGCGCATCCGGCGCGAACGGGAGCAGGAAGCGGTTGTCGAACACCGCCTGCGCCACGAGCGCCTTGCCGAGGAGCGAGCCGGTGGCCACCGTGAACTCGTTCTGCTCGGGGATGTTGTTGCCGTTCGCGTCGTCGAAGTCGAGCAGGCCCGCCAGCGTGTCCACCAGGTTGGCGCCCACGGTGTTGAGCTGCGTGACGCTCGTGAGCCGGCGCGGATCGCCCGGAGGCACGAGGTTGCCCGGCGTGTAGCTCGCCGGCTTGTACGGCGCGGCGAAGATGTACGCCACGACGATCGAGCCGAACTCGCCCGGTGCGAGCGAGAGCGGGGTGGACGACTGGAAGAACCGCATGTCCGCCGGATCGTCGTTGTTGACGAAGCAGAGGCGGTCGTCGACCGGGTCGTAGGTGCAGGCGGCGTCGCCCGCGGCCTGCGAGATGTTGCCCGACAGGTAGCGATAGAGCTGCTTGGTGTTCGCGGCGTCGCCGAACTGGCCGCCGTTGATCGTGTTCGAGAAGAGCTGGATCTCACCGGCGCCCGTCGGGCTCCGGAGGTACTTCACGCCGACGAAGCCCGCGGCCGGGAAGAACGGCGGGGCGAAGATGCCGGGGTCGAACGTCCAGCCGGCCGGCTGGTTGAACTCGGCCGGATAGGTGTGCCCGAGCGCGAACGGCAGCACCACGCTCGAGTAGTTGTCGCCGGCGTCCGCGACGTCCATGTCCGCGCCGAAGGCGGCGAACATGTTCTCGATCGAGTAGCCCTCCTGCGGCAGCGTGATGCCGAACGCCGCGTTGTTGAGGGAGTGGAAGTCCTGCGCCTTCTGGATCATGATCTCGCGGAGGCCCGGGCGGATGTTGGCATACGCCGCCGGGTCGAGCGAGGTCACGTTGTAGAAGGTGTAGATGAAGTAGAGAATGTCCTCGTTACCGGCCGGGAAGTTCCAGCCCATGCCCCGCTGCTCGACGACGATGCCGAGCGGGTGGCTGCGGCCGGCGTTCTGGCCGGGGTTGCCTTCCCAGCTGAGCCACCACACGTCGCCCTGCGAGGCGCTCAGGCGGCCCCGGAGGAGGGGATTGAAGAGCTCCTGGGCCGCGTCGCCGGACGGCACGAACGCCGCCTGGGGCCAGTTGGCCTGGTCGTCGAGGCTCGTGGCGTTGTAGATCGGCTCGACCTGTTCGCCGTGCTGCGTGGTGCCCTTCGGGTCGAAGAAGAAGGCGCCGGTCGTGTCGCCGCCCCACGGGTTGCCGGGCTTGGTGCCGCCGACGATGCCCGCGAGCTGGAGGCCGGAGTTGAAGACGTACTGGTCCGCGGTGCCCTTCGGCCAGTAGCCGCCGCCGATCGTGGACGAGTTCGTCGAGTCGACGCAGACCTCGCCGGTCGTCGCCAGGCCGCAGTAGACGCGGTTGATGGTGATGGCGCCGAGGCTGCGCGCGAAGAGGCGGAACCCGCGCGGCTTGGCACCCGGTTCCGGCCCCGCCGACGCCGTCGACGGCGTCACCGCCGCGACTGCGAGCGCGAGGAGGCCGGCCAGTACCACGCCCCTCTTACCAAAAAGTGAGTGCATTTGCTTCCTCTCCAGATGGAATAGCCAGGATGGCCCTCCGGGACCCGGCCGACTCGCCGGACCCGGAGAGCACACACCTTCGAAGATTAGAAGTTGACCTCGAGGCCAAGGCGGAGCCGGCGGCCGTCACCCAGGAACTGGTTCTCGCCACGGCCGCTCAGGTACGACTCCCGCGCGAGCGTGGTCTGCTCCTCGAACGTCAGGATGCCGTCCCCATCGCCCCAGCGCTGTTCCGCCCGGATGAGGTAGATGCAGCTCGGCACCGCCGACGCGCCACCGGTGTTCACGTACGTGGCGCACCCGGCGTTCCCTTCGCCGCCGAACGTCAGGTCGATGCTCCGGTCCCCGGCGTCGTAGATCCCGTTCTCGATCGCCTCGTCCCGGAAGCCGGTGATGTCCGTGGCGATCGCGTCCTCACGCTCCTCCGCGCTCACGATGTCGTTGGTCTCGACGAACACGGCCAGGACGTTGCGCAGGTTGAGCACGTTGCGCGCGTCGAGGTACGCCGTGAGGTCGAGCCCGCCCAGGCCGAAGCCCTTGGTGAGCTTGAGGTCGAACTGCTTGAAGGTCGGGAGCCGCGCCGTGTTGAGGCCGCCCTCGAAGCCACCCTGGGCGCAGACCCCGCCCGAGATGACGCTCTCGTTGCCCGGGTCGCTGCAGGTGGTGTACGCGGTGCCGCTCGCGAGGCGGAACGTGGCGAAGAGCGCCGAGTTCCGGAGCAGCGAGCCCACCAGCGAGCCTTCGTTGAAGTCGCCCGGGAAGGTGAGCGACACGGCACCGGCCAGGTTGTGCGGCCGGCTCTCCTCCGTCGGGGCGATCGCCTGCGGCGGGGGCTGGTTGCCGCCCGACACCGCGTTCACGACGCGCGAGCCGAAGGTGGTGTAGGTGAACGGATCCGACCCGGTGTTCTTCGCGGACGAGTAGCTGTACGCGATCGTGCCGTTGAAGAAGTTGCCGATACGGCGGTCGAGGCGGACGTCGATGCCGCGCGCGTTGCCGAAGTCGGCGTTGGTCATCTCGCGCAGGTCGACGGACGCGAACTCGCGCCGCGGATCCCGGCGGCTCACGAGACGGGCCGCCGCGTTGGAGAGGTTGTCCTTGTTGTACGCGGCGACGTCGAGCACCATGTCGTCGCTGAACGCGTGCCGGATGCCGAACTCGAAGGTGACGCTCTTCCCGAAGTCGAGGTCGGACCCGTAGATGTGGTTCGTGTTGGTGATGGCCAGGTCGGTGTTGATGCCGTTCAGCAGGATGCCGAAGTCCGGCGTCTGCACCTGGTGCGCGTACGAGAGGCGGAAGTTGGTCTTTTCCGTCACCGGGAACGCGACCTGGATGTGCGGGCTCACGTACGTGTGCTTCTCGTCGCGGACGAACGTGGTCTGCTCGAGCACCTGCCCGGCGACGCACTCACCCGAGGTCCGGACGCAGGTGTGCTGGCCGGCGAAGCTCGAGACGCGGGGGAAGCGGAGGTACGTGCCGTACGTGGCGCTGCCCTCGTCCGTGTCGAGCACGTACGGACGGCTCGCGCGCGTGTCGTACGCGTCGTAGCGGAGGCCGCCGACGACGACCACGTCACCGAGGTCGAGGCGATCCTCGATGAAGCCGCCCCAGCGGCGCGGCGACTCGAGGTAGGTGTTCGAGAACGCCTGGCTCGTGAGGCTGTGGTTGTAGTAGTCCGAGTCGTAGCCGGTGTACTCGCCACCGAACTTGACGCGGTTGTACCGGTCGAACTGCCAGTCGATCGCGGCCTTGCCGACGAGGCGATTCTCGCGGAAGAGCGTGATCGAGCCCGTCGGGCCGCCGGCCTCGGAGCCGCCGAGCAGACCGTAGGGGTTGTTGCGGTACTCGTTGACCAGCGCGTACGCGCTCGTGTTCTGCAGGTCGTACGGCGAGCGCCGCGAGATCGGCGAGTTCTCCCGGTAGTTCTGGATCAGCGTCGAATCGAGCGGGAAGGTCTCGAAGTCGAACATGAACTCGAGCGGCGAGATCAGGAAGCCGCCGAACTTGTTGCGCGTGTCGAGCTCGCTCGCGGCCGTGAGCGGACCGACGATGCGGCGGTCCTGCTGGTACGACACGCTGGCGTCGAGGGCGAGCGCCCGCTCGGTGGACTTGGTCAGGTTCTGCGTCCAGTTGAGCTGGTAGATCCGGTTCCAGTTCCGGTCGCCGCCGATGTTGCTCGGATTGGTGTTGAACGTGATGCCGCCGCGGGACTGGCCCTGGCTCGCCAGCACGAGGAGCGCCATGCGCGAGCCCGAGCCGTACGAGTAGTTGAGCTTGCCCTGCAGCTGGTAGACCGACGACGCCGCGCGGGGATTCCGGTTGCCGAAGCAGTCCGCCCCGAAGTTGTCGGCGATGTCGGCGTTGGAGCTGCCCGCGAAGCGATCGCAGTCGCCGCGTGCCACCGCGAGGTTGTACACGTCCACGTACGTGGTGTCCGACGTCGGGCTCCCCACGTCCCTGGCCACGGCGACCGTGGTGTCCACGCCCGCGTGGATGAACGTCGGGTAGAGCTGCCCGTTCCGGCCGCCGTCGCTGTACCGCTGCCCCTCGAGCGCGCCCGAGAGGAAGAAGGTCAGGTTGTTGACGATCTTGAGCGGCCCGCCGAAGCTCGCCTGCACCCGGTTGAACCCGAGGCTGCTCGTGCTCGGGAACGGCTCGTCGGTTTCCCACCCGATGTTGCCGCTGTAGCCCGTGGCCGACCCGGTGCGGGTGGCGATGTTGATGATGCCCGACTGCGCATTGCCGAACTCGGCCGAGCTGGCGCCGGTGGTGACCGAGGCCTCTTCGAACGAGTTGGTGGCGATGCTGATCTGGTTGCCGCCGCCGTTGCCGGCGCCGCGGTTGCCCGGGGTGACCGGGACGCCGTCGACGTAGGTCGCGGCTTCGTCGGTGCGGCCGCCGCGGATGGAAAGGGTGTTGCCGCTCGTGCTGGCCACGACGCCCGGCTGGAGCGTCAGGACCTGCTGGATGCGGTCCACCGGCAGCTTGTCGGTGAAGCTGCCGTCCACCCGCTGCTTCGAGGTGACTTCGTCACGCGGAACGAGCGGCTGCGTGGACTGCACGGCGATTTCCTGCACCTCGACCGTGGTGGCCTGCAGCGCGAAGTCCTGCGTGATCGTCTGGCCCGCAAGGACGCGGATGCCCTCGGCGCGCACCGCGCGATAGCCGATGAAGGCCGCGCGCATGCTCACCGTGCCCGACGGCACGTTGTTGATGAAGTAGTACCCCTGGGGGTTCGTCAGGGCGCTGAACGCCGTCCCGACGATGACCACCTGGGCATTGGCGATCGGCGCTCCCGCCTGGTCGCGAACCCTGCCCTCGATCTTACCAGTCGCCTGGGCGAGGAGCGACGACGCTCCGAGGCCCAGCGCAACTGCCGCGAGCGCGACTGCACGCGCACCGCGAGCGAAGGCGCTGACACAGCTTTGCTTCATGGAAACATCCTCCAAAGGCGTGAACCTGCAGAACTGCCGACTTGGAGCGGGGGCTGGACGCCCCCGTGCGGGCCCGGAGGCCCAACTACGGGATACGGCTGCTGGACGTGCTGAGGAGAATCAAAAGGCTGTGACGTAAAACCTATAGGAAGTGCCGGCCATATGGCCGGTCGCCTAATATGGGACCGGACAAAACGCGTGTCAAGCAAAAGTTACACACCGTCCAATTCCCGGACGGCATTGCGTAACTCCCTGAAACCTCAGTGGTTGCCTACTGAAACGCCGACGCGACGGACCGGGCCGCTGTCCTCGCCGGAGGACGGCGCTCGACCGCTTCCCTGTGATATCGGGCCGCTGGACTGCCTGGCTGGTGCGAGAGTCCGATACTCTAACGCGACCCGGGAACTTTGGAAAGGGGCGTGATGAGCGCCGCCTGCGGCTCCGCCGGCGTGACCACGAGCCCCGATTCCCCCCAGTACATGTTCACCTCGCTCCGCACCCCGAACTCCCCCGGCAGGTAGATCCCCGGCTCCACCGAGAACCCGACGCCCGGCACGAGCTCCCGCTCGTCGTGCGTCTCGTAATCGTCGAGGTGGGGCCCCGATCCGTGCAGGTCGCGGTCGATCGAATGCCCCGTCCGATGCACGAAGTACGCGCCGAACCCCGCCGCCTCGATGACGCCGCGCGCGGCCCGGTCTCCCTCGAACCCCGCGACCGGCTCCCCCGCCGCCACCCGCTCCCGGAGGGTGCGGCACGCCGCCTCGCGGGCATCCCGCACCGTCTCCCACACCCGGAGGACCCGGTCCGGGGGGTGGTCCCCGGAGAACCCCATCCAGGTCTGGTCGGCGAAGACCGTCCCGAGCCGCGGGCCCGCCCAGAGGTCGAGGAGGATCACCTGGTTCGACGCGAGCGCCGCATCCGATCCCGCGTGCGGCTCATAATGCGGGTTGGCCGCGTTCGCGCCGAATCCGACGATCGGCGGATGGTCGAAGACGAGCCCCGCCTCGTGAATGGCCGCCACCACGCGGGCCTGCAGCGCGCTCTCGGTGAGCCCGCTTCCCCCCTCCGTCACCGCCCGCGCCAGGGTCGCGCGCGCGATGCCGGCGAGCGCCTCGGCGGCGCGGAGGTGGCCCGCGGTCTCCTCGGCGCTCCATCGCGCCGCGAAGGTCGTGACGAGCCGGCCCGACGGGACGATCCGCGCGCCGAGCCGGGTGAGGAGCCCGACCACGCCGTGCGGCACCCGGTCGAGGTACGGCACCGCGTCCTCGGGCGAGATCTCCATCGCGAGCGTCCGCCCCGCCACGATCTCCTCGAGGGCGGCGTGCAGCTCTTCCCAGCGGGAATACGGGATGACCCTCCCCGGGAAGCCGGCGAGCGGCTGCAGCTCGATCCGGTGGGCGACGGCCACCGGGTCCCCGTCGCGCGGGAAGAGGACGAAGAGGCGTCGCGTCGCCATGCCTTCGAGGCCGAGGACGCGGCTCGCGGCCGGGTTCACCCCGCGGAAGTCGAAGAGGAGCCAGCCATCGGCGCCGACGGCATCGAGGCCCTCGCGCAGCGCGTCACGATCGATCATTCGTAGTCCCCTCCCGGGACGGCCTGCCATTCGCACGCGGCGTCGCCTCGGCCGCGGCACCGCACCTGGCGCATGATCCCTTCGAATCCGGTGAGGATCCGGAGCAGCTCCGAGAGTGCCGCCGCATGATAGGCGCACGCTTCGCCCCCCGGCCATGCCTCGACCGCCGGCGAATCGGCGATGCTCGCCGACGCGAGCCCGCCGGTGAAGCCGAGCTCGGCGCCGAAGACGTCGCGTGCGGCGCGCCGGGCCGCGCGCGCCGCGAGCCGCCGGCCGAGCGCGTTCGGCGAGACGCGCGTGAGCGCATCGGTGGCGACCCGGCGGGCGGCGTGGCGCGCCGCGCGCCGGCCGGCATCGGCGAAGACGAGCGCCGCGTCCTGGCGCCGGCCCACGAGCCGGAAGACGGAGACCGCCTCGTCGCGCGGCAGCGTCCCCTCGCGCTCGGCGAGGTCGCGATAGCGCGCGATCTGCGCGGCGACCGTGCTGCTCAGGCCGAGGCGCTTCGACACGATCTCGGGCGAGAGCTCGTCGAGCCCGTCCTCGACCGGCGCGTCGAGGCTCCGGATCGCTTCCAGCAGGCTGAGCGGCACGATCGCCGCGACGGCGGCCACGGCGGCGGATGGACGGGGAATGGCGGCGGCTCCGGACGACGGGATGGAGGCGCGAATCTAGCCGCGGCCCGCGCCCGCGGGTAGGGGCGCGCTTGTGTGCCCAGCGCGCCCCCGCGATTCTCCAGCATGGCGCATCCGGCGGCATCGCCGACCAGCTTCGAGCGCGAGGCGCTCCCGCATCTCGACACGCTCTACCGTGTGGCGCTCCGGCTCACGGGGGAGCCCGCCGCCGCCGAAGACCTCGTGCAGGACGCGATGCTGCGCGCGCTCCGCGGCTGGCACGGCTTCCGGCCCGGCAGCAACGCGCGCGCGTGGCTCGTCACGATCCTGCGCAACACCTTCATCAACGACTACCGGCGCCGGAAGCGCGAGCCGGCGACCGTGGACCTCGACGGCGCGCCGCACGCGATCTACCAGGCCGTGGCCGAGAGCGATCCCGAGGGGGCATTCTTCGCGCGGATCGTGGACGAGCGGGTGCTCGCTGCCGTCGATGCGCTCCCCGCCGACTTCCGCGAGGTCCTCGTCCTGAGCGACATGGAAGGCATGCCGTACGCCGAGATCGCGGCGGCGCTCGGCATCCCGATCGGGACGCTCAAGTCGCGCCTCTTCCGGGCGCGCCGCCTCCTCCAGCGCGACCTCTACCAGCACGCCCTCGAAATGGGCTACCTCTCGCCGCGGACACCGACATGACCGAGCCGATCGACTGCGACCGCGCGCTCGCCGAGCTGCAGGATTTTCTCCGGCGCGAGGAAACGCCGGGCCTCGGTCCCCTGATCGAGGCGCACATCGCGCATTGCGCGCCCTGCTTCCGGCATGCCGCCTTCGAGCGGAACTTCTTCGCCATGCTCGAGGGCCGCGCGGCCGGGATCCGCTGCCCCGACGGGCTCCGCACCCGCATCCTCGACGCGATCGCCAGGCAGCGCCCCTGACCGCCGACCCGGGCACGCTCCTGCCGGCACTCCTTGCGGCGGCCGGCGTGGCGGGCCTCGCCGTCGCATTCGGTGCCCTCACCCGCTCCGGGGGAGTCGCCGCCGTCCTCGTCGGGACCCTCGTGCTCCTCGGCGCCGGCTGGTCCGGCGCGGCCGCGCTCCTCGCCTTCTTCGTGTCGAGCAGTCTCGTATCCCGCCTCGAGCGCCGGAGCCGCAGCCTCCTCGATCCCAAGGGAAGCCGGCGCGACGCAGCGCAGGTGCTCGCGAACGGCGGCGCCGCGGCGGTCGGCGCCGCCGCCGCGGGGCTCGCCGGCCGCGCCGACCTCGCGGTCTGGATCGCCGCCGGCGGCTTGGCCGCGGCCGGCGCCGACACCTGGGCCACGTCCATCGGGTCGCTGAGCCGCCGCCCGCCGCGGCACCTCCTGACCGGCCGCACGGTGCCCGCCGGCACCGGCGGGGGGGTGACCCTTGCCGGCACCGCCGGCGCCATCGTCGGCGCCGCGATTCCCATCGCCGCCGCGGCCATTGTGTCGCGCGACCCGGCGCTCGTTCCTGCGGGGATTATCATAGGACTCACGGGCATGCTCGCCGATTCGGCACTCGGCGGGTCGGTGCAGGCGCGGTTCCGCTGCGAGGCCTGCGGGGTCGCGAGCGAATGGCCCGTGCATCGCTGCGGATCGCGGACGCTCCACGAGGGAGGCTGGCGATGGCTCACGAACGACGGGGTGAACGCGGCGTCGACCACGGCCGCAGCCGCGCTCTCCGCCGCCTGGCACTTGCTCCGCTGACGGCCGCGCTGCTCGTCGCGGGCTGCTCGGATGCGACAGGCCCGGACCGCGCGCCGCTTCCATTCGGGCCCGCGGAAGCGGGCGGCACCGGCGGCCCGGGCACGGGGTCGTCGCCGATCGTCGGGCAGTGGGAGCGGTTCGAGGTGGTCGCCGCCGACGGCGACCTCCTCACGACGACCGTCCACTGGCTCTTCGATGCCGACGGCAGCTGTGTCCGCTCGATCACCACGTTCTCGGCGAACGAGGGATTCCCGAGGACGGAGCTCCGCGAATGCACCTGGAGCCTCGGCCCCGGGGAGATCACGATCCGGATCGGCACCGATCCCGAGAGCACCTTCGATGCGGGCTTCGGCGGATTCGATCCGAACCTGCTGATCCTCGATGGGTTCGAGTACCGCCGCGTCGCCTGACGTCCTCGTCGCCGGCGCGGGGCCCGCCGGATCGGCCGTCGCGATCCGGCTCGCGCGCGCCGGACGCCGGGTCCTCCTCGTCGATCGCGCCGCCTTCCCCCGCGACAAGCCGTGCGCCGACTACCTCTCGCCCGGCGCCCTCCGGGCGCTCGGGGCGCTCGGCCTTCGCGAGCGGGTCGAGGCGCTCGGGACGGCGCTCGAGGGCATCGCGGTGGAGACGGTGACGGGAAGCCGGCTCGAAGGGCGCTTCGCCGAGGCCGGCGCCGAGCCGCGGGAGCGGCACGGGTGCTGCCTGCCGCGACGGGAGCTCGACGCGCTCCTCGTGGGCGCTGCGCGGGACGCGGGCGCGGAGCTCGCCGAGCGCACGGTGGTCGAGGCGCTCGTGCACGAGGACGGAGGCGTGGGCGGCGCGGTCGTGCGTGACGCGGCCGGCAGGCGCCGACTCGTGCGCGCGCGCCTCACCATCGGCGCCGACGGGCTGCGCTCGGTCGTCGCGCGGTGCATCGGGGGGCGCCGGCACTCCGTCCCGAGGCGCGTCGCCTTCGTCGGCCATTTCGAGGCCGGCGCCGATGCGAAGGTCGCGCACATGGTGGTGGGCGCTTCGGGCTACGCGGGGATCAATCCGCTCGGCGGAGGGATCTCGAACGTGGCGCTCGTGGTGCCCGCGCCCCTGGCCGCGCGGGCCCGCGGCGATGCCGAAGGGTTCATGCGCTCGGAGCTCGCCGCGCTGCCCGGCCTCGGGGCGGCGATCGCTCGCGGGCGCATCGTCCGGAAGGTGCTCGTCACGGGGCCGTTTGCCGCGCGCTCGCGCCGCATCGTGACGGGCGGGGCCGCGCTCGTCGGCGACGCCGCCGATTTCTTCGACCCGTTCACCGGCGAGGGCGTCTGCAGCGCGCTCCG
>DASUXZ010000037.1:0-5745 GCA_036377655.1 Gemmatimonadales bacterium | reverse complement strand
GCCTGCCGAGTCTCGAGTTGCACGACATTCGTGACGACGAGGATTACATGTTAGGCATCTTCCTCACCGGCGCCTATCAGGAAATCCTCGGCGACCTCCACAACCTGTTCGGCGACACCAACGCGGCGCACATCGCGCTCTCGCCGCGGGGATACGAGATCACCGACCTGGTGCACGGCGACACGGTGACCGAGGTGCTCAACTACGTGCAGTTCCACGCCTCCGACCTGCTCACCACCTTCCGCCGCAAGGTGAGCGCGGCCACGACCCTCACGCGGCAGGAGGCGAACGGCTTCATCGCGGACTACGTGGCGGGGCTGGAGGGGTATACGTATCTGGAGGGGGATGTGGGGTAGGAAAGTAGGCTGTAGGCGGTAGGCGGTAGGCGGTAGGCGGTAGACTGTAGGCCGGGGAAGGACGGAAAGACGGAAGGACGGAACGAGGGGAGGAGCCTGGCGGCCTGCGCGCGAGCCCCGAACTTCCCGATCGCTTCCGTCCTTCGGTCTTTTTCCGGCCCGTGACTACCCTTCACCGTCCGCTCTACCGTCTACCGTCTACCGTCTACTGTCTACCGTTTGCCGTCTCTTCCTGACCGCCTACCCCCGCTGCTCGATCGGCACGAACGCCCGCTCCTCGGGGCCCGTGTAGATCTGCCGCGGGCGGGCGATCTTCTGCTCCTTGTCGCCGAGCATCTCCTCCCACTGCGCGAGCCAGCCGGGCATGCGGCCGAGCGCGAAGAGCACCGTGAAGTACTCCGTGGGATACCCCATCGCCTGGTAGATGAGGCCCGAATAGAAGTCCACGTTCGGGTAGAGCTTCCGCTTGATGAAATACTCGTCCGAGAGCGCGATCCGCTCGAGCTCCACCGCGATCTCGAGCTTGGGATTGAGTCCGGTCTCGGCGAACACCTCGTCCGCCACCCGCTTGATGAGCTTGGCGCGCGGATCGTAGGACTTGTACACCCGGTGGCCGAAGCCCATGAGCCGGCCTTCCCCGGCCTTCACCCGCTCGATGAAAGCGGGGATGTTCTTCCTGTCCCCGATCTCGTCGAGCATCCGCAGCACCGCCTCGTTCGCGCCGCCGTGCAGCGGGCCGTAGAGCGCCGCGATCCCCGCGGAGATGGCGCTGAACGGATCGACGCCCGACGACCCCACGGCGCGGACGGCGCTCGTCGAGCAGTTCTGTTCGTGGTCGGCATGGAGGATCAGCAGGATCTCGAGCGCGCGCTGCAGCACCGGGTTGGGCTTGTGCTGCCCGCCGATGCTGAACGTCATGTTGACGTAATTGCCGATGTAGTCGAGATCGTTGCGCGGGAACTCGTACGGGAGGCCGCGCGAATGCCGGAAGACGAAGGCCGCGAGCGTCGGGATCTTGGCCATGAGCCGGACCCGCTGGATGTAGCGGTTCTCCGGGTCTCCCAGGTCCTTCGCGTCCGGATAGAACGTCGAGAGCGCGCCGACGACGCCGAGCAGCATGCCCATCGGGTGGGCATCGTAGCGGAACCCCTCGAGGAACTTGATGATGTTCGTGTGAACGTAGGTGTGATAGGTGATGTCGCTGACCCACTTGTCGAGCTGCGCCTGGGTCGGGAGCTCGCCGGCGGAGAGGAGGTAGGCCACTTCGAGGAACGAAGCCCGCTCCGCGAGCTCCTCGATCGGGTAGCCGCGATAGCGGAGGATCCCGCGGTCACCGTCGATGTAGGTGATCCCGCTCCGGCAGGCGGCGGTGTTCATGAACGCCGGATCGTAGGTCATGAGGCCGAAGTCGTCGTCGGACACCTTGATCTGGCGCAGGTCCATTGCGCGGATCGTGCCGTCGGAGACGGGGACCTCGTACGAGGCGCCGGTGCGGTTGTCGGTGATGGAGAGGGTGTCTTTGGCCACGGCGAATCCTCACAGGCGGTGGAGCGGGGTCACGGTCCGGCGCAAAGATAGTCGCGGCCCGCGGCGGGTCACAACCGCGCGCGAGCGGAGCAGCGCCGGAGCGCGTATGTTGGGGACGTTGCGAAACCTTCTCCATACTTCCAGACGGGGACCATGATGAAGACGCTGGCTGCTGTGCTGCTCGTTGCCGCTGCGGCAACGCCGCTCTCGGCGCAGTACCGGGTGGACACCACGGGCGCGGGCGCCCTCGTCGCGCAGGCGATGGACCGCTCGGAGGTGATGCAGAATCTCCAGTACCTGAGCGACGCGATCGGGCCGCGGCTCAGCGGCTCCGCCGCGATGCGTCGCGCCAACGAATGGGTCGCGGAGCGGTTCCGTGCCTACGGCCTCACCGCGTCCCTCGAGGCGTTCCCGTTCGGCGTGACCTGGGAGCGGGGGCCGATCTCGGCGCAGCTCGTGAGCCCGTTCCGTCGGGCCCTGCTGGCCTACAGCTGGGCCTGGACCGAGGGCACCGGGGGCCGGGCGCTCACCGGGCCGGTCGTGCGAGTCAGCATCAATTCCGCCGAGGAGCTCGAGGCGAGCCGGGACCGGATTCGCGGTGCGTGGGTCATGCTCAACGAGCCGTCGTTCGTGTGGAACCCCGACGGCCCGGCCATGACGGCCGCCGATTCCGCCGCGCGGCGGGATGCGGTGCAGCGCCGCCAGGAGGCCATGCGCGCGGCGAATGCGGACACTTCCGAGGCGGCGCGGGAGCGGCGGCAGCAGTTCGGGATCGACCGGCCGTTCCTCATGAAGAAGTACGGCGCGCTCGGCACGATCGCCGACGGGTCGAAGGAGCACACGCTCGTCACCATGAGCGGGTCGCCGAACCGCGTCTCGCCGCTGCCGCACATCGTGGTGTCGCACGAGGACTACCTCATGCTCGACCGCCAGCTCGAAGCGAACCTGGCGCCGCGCATCGAGGTGTCGATCGAGAACCGGATCGGGCGCTCACCGGTCGAGCAGTGGAATACGGTCGGCGAGATCCGCGGAAGCGAGATGCCCGGCCAGGTCGTGATCCTCGGCGCGCACCTCGACAGCTGGGATCATGCGCAGGGCGTGACGGACAACGGCGCGTCGTCGATGGCGGTGGTGGAGGCGGCGCGGATCATCGCGCAGAGCGGCCTCCGGCCGAAGCGCACCATCCGGTTCATCCTCTTCACCGGCGAGGAGCAGGGTCTGCTCGGCTCGCGCGCCTACGCCGCGGCGCACGCCGCCGAGGCAGACAGCATCCAGGCCGTGATGGTGCTCGACAACGGGACGGGAATGATCCTCGGGCAGGCGCTGCAGGGCAGGAATGAGCTGGAGCAGCTGTGGACCGATCTTCTCGCGCCGGTGGCGCACCTCGGCGCCGGTCGGGTCCGGCAGGCCAACAAGGGCGGCACCGACCACCTCGCGTTCGTGCCGTACGGCGTGCCGGCGTTCAACTACGACCAGGAGCCGCGCGGGTATAACCATACGCACCACTCGCAGTCGGACACGTTCGACAAGGCCGTGGCGAGCGACCTGAAGCAGGCCTCGGCCGTGATGGCCGTGACCGCGTTCCAGCTCGCGAACCTCCCGGAGCTCCTCCCGCGCGGGGAGAAGCGTCCGGTCACGCCGCCCTCGCCGGCGCAGCCGAGCCCAGGGATCGTGACGCGCCGATAGACTATTCTCGGGCGCGAAAGCGCGAAGACGCGAAGTCGCGAAGGGGACTTGTTGTGGTCTTGCCTCGAGGCTCCGATCCTCGAGCCACAGTAAACCCACAACGACGCAGTCCTTCGCGACTTCGCGTCTTCGCGCTTTCGCGCTAGAGAATCAACTCATCCGCGCTTTTCGACCGTGCACGTGGTCTCGAAGCCGCCGCGCACGTTGTAGACCGTGGTCACGACGAGCCGCTTCGGCATGAGGACGCGGAAGAGGTCCTCGGCGATGCGCGCGGTGGCGTGCTCCTGGAAGATGCCGACGCTCCGGTAGCTCGTGACGTAGTACTTGAGGCTCTTGAGCTCGATGCAGCGGTCCGACGGCGTGTAGGTCACGCGGAGCGTCGCGTAGTCGGGGAGGCCGCTGTAGGGGCAGACCGCGCTGAACTCGCGCGTTTCCGTGACGATCTCCTGCTCCGGGCCGTCGTAGCCGAAGGTCTCGAGCACCGCCGCGTCGATCGCGTCGGGGCCGGTGAAGGGGAGGGTCCTGCCTTCGGCGATGGCCATCTGGGGCGTCCGGTTGAAGTCACCGGAAATCTAACGCGGGAGACTAGCGGCCGAGCGGCAGGCCGAGGGCGGCGGCGAGACGGAGGTGCCAGGGCCGGTCGAAGGCGGTGCGGGCGCTCGCCCGGTGACGGAGAAGCTCGGCGCGAAGGAGGGCGTCATGCCGCGCGGCGCGCCGAATCGCCCGGGCAGCATCGAGATGCATCCGCCGGACCCGGGGACCGGGAATCATGCGATAGACGGCGTCCCTGACCGAATCCGCGGCGAATTCGTAGCGGCCGGATCCGGCGACCGGCACGATGAGCCGCCGCGTCGTCGCCTCGGCGATGGCGGCCTGCAGCGCATCGCCGTCGAGGCGCGAGACGGCGGCAAGGAGGTCGGGCGCCGCGACCCCTTCGAGGACCGAGGCGGCCTCGACGAGTCGCCGTGCATCGGCGCACATCCGGTCGAGGCGCCGGCGCGTCCGCTCCGCCGGATCGTCGAGCGCGAGCGGCGCCACGCCGAGCCCGGGTGTCGCGCCCCACGCGCCGCCGGCATCGCAGGCGATCATCCCCTCCGATACGAGCAGGTGCATGGCCCGCACGAGCGCGGCGGGATGGCCGCCGGTATCCGCGTGCAGGCGACGGCCGAGCGATTCGAGGAGCTTCGAGGGGAAGGTCGCCATCGAGCCGATGAGCTCCCGCGCGTGCGCGGGCGAGAGCGGCTCGAGCCGAAGCGGCAGGAGGGGAAGCGCCCCCGCCGCGGCGCGAACCTTCTCGATCTCGGCGCGGGCGGTGCCGGCCGTGACGAGGAGCAGCGTCCCGTCCGCGGGCGCGGCGAGCAGCTCACGCACCGCGGGCAGGGATTCCGGGGCCGCGGCAAGGTCGGCGAGCACCACGCACGGCTGGCTCGGGAGGGGCGTCTCGGCGATGCGCCGGACCGGCGAGCGTGGCCACCGTTCGCCGACGAGCCGCGCAAACTCCCGAAGGAGCCGTGAGCGCCCGGAACCGGGCGTGCCCGTGACCACCACGATCCGGCTCGCACCGCCTCGCGCGGCGAGCCAGGCCGCCGTGATCGCATCGAGCTCCGGCTCGCGGCCGATGAAGTCCGGCTCACGCAGCGTGGTGGATGCGCTTCGCTCGAATCCCGCGAGCCGTTCCGCTTCCGACCGGCGGCCGACCGCGCGAAGTACCCCGGCGAGGCGCGCGCGCGCGGCCGGATTGGCCGGGTCGTGCCGCGCCCACCATTCCGTCGCGGCCCGCGCCGCGGTCCAGCGGCCCTCGCGCTCCGCCGCGATCGCGCGCTGCTCGCAGGCGGCCGTGAGCGACGCCCTGAGGGCGCTGCGCGCGCCGGCAAGCCAGGCGGCGAGGGCAGCCCCGCCCGATTCCTCTCCCCCGTCGAGGTAGTCGCCGCACCAGAGCGCCACGGCGTCATCCCACTCTTCGCGCTCGCAGGCCTGCAGGAACTCCGCAGCGTCCGTCGTCACCGTCCCCGGCGCGAGTCCAGCCGCGTCCGGCGTGAGCTCGAGTGCGTCGCCGAGCGCGCGGCGGAGGTCCGTGAGCGCCTGGCGAAGCGAGTGGCGCGCGCGCGTTTCGTCGCGGCCCTCCCAGAGGAGGCGCATGAGCTCGACGCGGGCGACCGGAGCCGGCGCGTGATGA
>DASUXZ010000036.1:0-17920 GCA_036377655.1 Gemmatimonadales bacterium | reverse complement strand
ATCCGACCGGCGAGCGGCGAGCGCTCACCCGGCACCGAGGTGACCCAGACCGGAACGTCCGCCCGATGGAGGGCGCGCGCGACGACCCAGCCGTCGCCGCCGTTGTTCCCCGTCCCCGCCGCCACGATGACGCCGCCCTCGAGCGCGAACGCGAATCGGCCGGCCAGCACCGTTGCGGCGGCGCGGCCGGCCGACTCCATCAGGGTCTCCCTCGCGATCCCGCTCCGCTCCGCATCGTCGTCCCACGATCCGGCTTCGGCAGGCGACAGAACGGGAATGGGCGGCATGGTGCGGACGGCGCGGCCGCTACTTCTGGCTCTGACCGATCGTGCGGCCGAAGCTGATCTCGCCGTTGTCGATGCGGAGGTTGAAGCCGCATTCGGGATTGGTGCAGACCCACGCCTTGTAGGTGATCGGCGCACCGTCCCTGCCGTAGTCCGAAAGCGGAATCAGCGCGCCCCGCTCGCACTTGTGACACGCCGGCCAGTCCCTGGTCTCCATGGCTCCCTCCCTCCCGATGTCAGCGTCAGGCTTCCGGAACGCCCTCCCATTCGTAATCGGCGCGGAACGCGTCGTGGAAGTCGAAGACACCTGCGAAGTCCGACTCCCGGTCGCCCGGCTGCGTGACGAGCAGCCCGACGTCGACGAGGGTATAGACGATCCGCCCGAGATCGTCGGTACGGGTGATGCCCCAGTGCGCCAGCACCGACTCGGCCATGAGCCCGAACTGCCGCACCGCGAAGTCGCGGCAGGCGCGGGCGAGCTCGGCCCCGGTGACGTGGCGGCGATGCTCCAGCTGCCCCTGGAGGTACTCGATCGCCGCGAGCACGAAGAGGTAGCCACGCTCGTCGTAGTGGCCCCCGTGCGCGCGGATGCGAGCGAGCACCCCGTCGGCGAACTGGAGATTGTTCATTCCTGACCTGCTGCCCTTCCCCCGGCGTAGAGCGGGAACGCGGCCGTGAGCTCCTCGACCTCGCGGCGCACTGCGGACGCGACCGCGTCGTCCTCGGGCCGCGAGAGGACCCGGTCGATGAGCCCGGCGATGCGCCGCATCGCCTCGGTGCCCATGCCGCGCGTCGTGAGCGCCGGCGTGCCGAGGCGGATGCCGCTCGTCACGAACGGCGACTGCGGATCGTCCGGGATCGTGTTCTTGTTGACCGTGATCCCCGCGCGCCCGAGCACCTGCTCCGCCACCTTGCCGGTGAGCTGCCGCGAGCGCAGGTCCACGAGCATCAGGTGCGTATCGGTCCCGCCCGAGACGATGTCGTACCCGCGCTCCATGAGCGCCTCGGCGAGGGCCTTCGCGTTCGCGACGACCTGCCGCGCGTAGCGGCGGAAGTCCTCGGTCAGCGCCTCGCCGAAGGCGACGGCCTTGGCGGCGATCACGTGCTCGAGCGGCCCGCCCTGCGTGCCCGGGAAGACGGACTTGTCCACCGCCTTGGCGAGGTCCGCGCAGCAGAGGATGAGCCCCGCCCTCGGCCCGCGGAGCGTCTTGTGGGTCGTCGTGGTGATGAGGTGCGCGTGCGGCACCGGCGAGGGGTGCGCGCCGCCGGCCACGAGCCCGGCGAAGTGGGCCATGTCCACGAGGAGCGACGCGCCGACCTCGTCGGCGATCGCGCGGAAGGCGGCGAAGTCGATGATCCGCGAGTACGCGCTCCCCCCGGCCACGATGAGCCGCGGCAGCTCGCGGCGCGCCTGCTCGCGGACCGCGTCGTAATCGATCCGCCCGGTGGACGGGTCGACCCCGTAGTGCGTGGCCCGCCAGATCACGCCGCTGTGGTTGACGGCGGCGCCGTGCGAGAGATGGCCGCCGTGCGGAAGCGACATGCCGAGGAGCGGCTCGCCGGGGCGCAGGACCGCCATGAAGGCCGCGAAGTTGGCCTGCGCGCCGGAATGCGGCTGCACGTTGGCGTGCGCGGCGCCGAAGAGCTGCTTCGCGCGGTCGATCGCCAGCTGCTCGACCTCGTCCACCACCTCGCACCCGCCGTAGTAGCGCCGGCCCGGGTACCCTTCGGCGTACTTGTTGGTGAGCGGCGTCCCCGCCGCGTCGATGACCGCCCGGCTCGCGAAATTCTCGCTCGCGATGAGCTCGAGGCCGTGGCGCTGGCGCGCGAGCTCGCGGTCCACGAGCGCGGCGACGACCGGGTCGGCCTCGCGGAGCGGCGCGTCGTGTCGGAGCGTCACGGGCGCACCTCGTCGATCGCGGCGACGCGCCGCGCGTGGCGGCCGCCGGCGAACCCGGTCTCGAGCCAGGTCCGCAGGATCCTCACCGCATCGTCCTCGGAGACGAACCGGGCCGGGAGCACGAGGACGTTCGCGTCGTTGTGCTCCCGCGAGAGCCGGGCGACCTCGTCGTTCCACGCCACGGCCGCGCGGACGCCCCGATGCCGGTTCGCGGCGTAGGACATGCCGAGCCCCGTGCCGCAGGCGAGGATGCCGCGGCGCGCCGTGCCCTGCTCGACGCGCGCCGCCACCTCGTGCGCGTACGACGGGTAGTCGGTCGATTCCTCGGACCGCGTGCCGAAGTCCTCGGCGTCGAAGCCAAGCCGCCGGAGCTCCTCGACGAGCCGCTCCTTCAAGGCAAAGCCGGCGTGATCGGCGGCGATCGGGATGGTCTCGCTCATCGCGTCGCTCAGCGCCCCCGGAGCCACATGCGGTCGAGGCCGGCCACCGCGGCGATCCGCTCTTCCGCGAGCCGGTCCGCGGCGCGGTAGGAGGGGATCCGGTCGCGCCTGGCGATCTCGAAGATGCGGAGCATGGTGTCGTAGATCTCGCCCGCCTTCTTGCGGGACCGCTCCTCGGGCCAGCGGTGCAGCTCGCCGTACACGTTGATCACGCCGCCGCCGTTGATCACGTAGTCCGGCGCATAGAGCATGCCCTTCTCCTCGAGGGCATCGCCGTGGCGCGGCTCGGCGAGCTGGTTGTTCGCCCCGCCCGCGATCACGGCCACCTTGAGCCGCTTGAGCGTGTCGTCGTTGATCGTGGCACCGAGCGCGCACGGCGCGTAGATGTCCGCCTTCTGGTCGTAGATCGCGTCGGGCGCCACGGCCTTCGCGCCGAACTCGTCCACGCAGCGCTTCACCTTCGCGGCGTCGATGTCGGTGACGATGATGGTCACGCCCTCGGAGTGGAGGTGGCGGCTCAGGTAGTAGGCGACCTTGCCGGCGCCCTGCACTGCGACCGTCCTGCCCGAGAGGTCGTCGCTCCCCCACCGCTCCTTCGCCGCCGCCTTCATGCCCATGTAGACGCCGTAGGCCGTAACGGGCGACGGATCGCCGGAGAGCCCCGTGAGCCCCGCCACGTGGTTCGTCTCGAGCCGGATGTACTCCATGTCCGCCGGGCTCGTGCCGATGTCCTCGGCCGTGATGTAGCGCCCGTTCAGGGTCTCGACGAACCGGCCGTGCGCGCGGAACAGGGCCTCGCGGTCGATGCGGCGGTTGTCGCCGATGATCACCGACTTCCCGCCGCCGAGGTTGAGCCCCGCCACGGCGGCCTTGTAGGTCATCCCGCGCGCGAGCCGGAGCGCGTCGGTGATCGCCTCGTCGGTGCTCGCATACTGCCAGAAGCGGGTGCCGCCGAGCGCAGGGCCGAGCGTCGTGTCGTGGATGGCCACGATGCCGAGATAGCCGCACGACGGGTCGTGGCTCAGGAGGAGCTGCTCGTGGCCCAGCGTCTTCATGTCGGCGAAGATGTCCATCGCTGCTCCGTTCGGGTGCCTGGTACGGGTGGGCATGCCGGGATTACGCCTTCGCGTAGTCGTAGAATCCGCGCCCGCTCTTCCGGCCGAGATGGCCCGCGGCGACCATGCGCCGGAGGAGGGGACAGGGACGGTACTTGTCGTCGCCAAGCCCGCGATGCAGCACCTCGAGGATGGCGAGGCAGACGTCGAGGCCGATGAAGTCGGCCAGCGTGAGCGGCCCCATCGGATGCGCCATGCCGAGCTTCATGACGGTGTCGATGGCCTCGGGCTCGGCCACCTGCTCCATCACGCAGTAGATCGCCTCGTTGATCATCGGCATGAGGATCCGGTTGGCCACGAATCCCGGGTAGTCGTTCACCTCGACCGGCGTCTTGCCGAGGGCACGCGCGATCTCCATGACCGCACGGGTGGTCGCGTCCGAGGTGGCGTGGCCGCGGATCACCTCGACGAGCTGCATCACCGGGACGGGATTCATGAAGTGCATCCCGATCACCTGGGCCGGCCGCCGCGTCCGCGCGGCGATCTCGGTGATCGAGATCGAGCTCGTATTGGTGGCGAGGATCGCCTCGGGGCCCGCGATCCGGTCGAGCGCCTCGAAGAGGCCGAACTTCACCCCGGGATTCTCGCTCGCGGCCTCGACGACGAGCGATGCGCCCTTCGCGGCATCGAGCTCGGTGCTCGTGGTGATCCGCCCGAGGATCCCCTCGGGCGCCTCGGCGGCGAGCGTCCCCTTCTTCACCTGCCGGTCGAGGTTGGCGCGGATCGTGGCGCGCGCCTTCTCGAGCGCGGGCGCCGCGCTGTCGATGAGCGCCACCTCCCAGTCGTGCTGCGCGAGCACATGGGCGATCCCGTTGCCCATCGTTCCGGCGCCGATCACGGCAGCCTGCGTCATGCTGAACGTTCCTTTCGTATCCAGCGGGCCACGGCCAGCGAGGCAAGGCCGATCGCCGTCGTCGCCGAGAGACCACCCTCAGGGCCGAAATCGCCACCGGTGAGCCATGCGGGCCCGCCGGCCACGTAGTCGATGGCCGGGATCGCGAACGGGAGGCCGCTCACCGGGGCATCGAGCGCCGCGATCGTCGCGTTCCAGCCGAGGTGCGCCCCGAACGCCGTGAGGATCCCGCCCGGCGCGAAGAAGGCGAGCGACAGGAAGATGCCGGCTGCCGCGATGTTCGCGACCGCAAGCGGCGTGATGCCCGGATTCGCGAGGTGCGCGAGCCCGAAGAGGAGGGCGAGGCCGATCACCGCTCCCGCGCGCCCGAAGGCCGCCGCGAGGATCACGAGCGGAACGCCGCGGAACAGCACCTCCTCGGCGAGCGCCGCCGGCGCGAGCACCGCGAAGGTCTTCGCGGCTTCCCGCGCATAGGCCGCCGCGCCGCCCGCCTCCCGGACCCAGTCGGCGCTGCCGATCGCAACGCCGAGGAGGAGCGCGGCGCCTGCGGCCAGGCCGCCGATCACCAGCCCGAGCGCGAGGCCCCTGATCCCCCGGCGGCCTCCCTCGTAGCGGAGCTCCGCCGGACCGAGGCGGAGCCGTCGCGCGCCGATGAGCCAGGTCGCCGCGCCGGCGGCGGCGAGCGCCGCGAGTCCGCCGGTGAGGATCGCGCTCGCGCTCCCGCCCCTCGACCACTCCGGCACGGCCTCCAGCGAGCCGAGGAGCACCGTTCCGCCGAGCACGCCGAACAGCGCGGCGAGGATGTACGCGACGACGAAGAACGCCACCGACCAGCCGATCGCCGCTCCCTTCCCCACCCGTCCCCGGACCGGCGCGGCAGCCGTCAAAGGCGGGATCGGATCCGGGGGCCGGCGAGCAGCACGATCCCGGCGGCGAGCCCGATCTTGATGAGGTCGCCGGTCAGGAACGGAACGAAGCCCACGCGGAAGGCCATCGCCGGATCGTTTCCGAGCAGGGCGAGGTGCGCGACGCCGCCGGCGTGGATCACCGCGACGCCGGCGGCGAGCGCGACGAGCAGGCGCAGGAGCGGCACACGCCCGTCGGACGCGGCGCGCGCGATCGCTCCGACGACGGCGGCAGCGACCGGGAACGCGAGCAGGTATCCGCCCGTGGGGCCGACGAGCCACGCCGCCCCGGCCCGACCGGCCGAGAAGACCGGCAGCCCGGACGCGCCGAGGAGCAGATAGAGCGCGAGCGCGGCCGCCCCGCCCGCCGGCCCGAGCAGCGCGCCGACGACGAGCACGGCGAGCGGCTGGAGGGTCATCGGGACGGGCGAGAACGGAACCGGCACGGCGACCTGGGCAGACACGGCGACGAGCGCCGCGGCGAGCCCGATCGAGACGATGCGGCGGGCGGTGAATGCCGCGGGAAGGGCGGCTGGAGCCGCCGACGCGAGGGTGGGCCGGGGCTCCGTGCTCATCAGATCTTCTCCACGGAAAGGGCGACGGCATTGCCGCCGCCGAGGCAGAGCGTTGCGAGGCCGGTGGACTTCTTCCGGTCGTCGAGCGCGTAGAGGAGCGTGGTGAGGACGCGGGCGCCGCTCGCGCCGATCGGATGCCCGAGGGCCACCGCGCCGCCGTTCACGTTGACGCGGTCCCAGTCCCAGCCGAGCTCGCGGCCGTCGGCGATCGCCTGCACGGCGAAGGCTTCGTTGGCTTCGATCAGGTCGTAGTCGGAGATCGTCGTCCCGGCGCGCTCCATGAGGTTCCGGACCGCCACGATCGGCGCGAAGAAGAGGTCGCGCGGCTCGCCGCCTCCGGTGGCGTAGCTCGTGATCTTCGCGAGCGGCTCGAGCCCGTGGGCGCGGGCAAACTCGAGGGACGTGACCACGACCGCGCTCGCTCCGTCGTTGAGACCCGGAGCATTGCCGGCGGTGACGGTGCCTCGATCCTTCCGGAACGCCGGCTTCAGCTTGGCGAGGGTATCGGCGGTGGTGTCCCGGCGCGGCGCCTCGTCCGCGCCTACGACGGTCGGCCCGCCCTTCCCCGGGATCTCGACCGGAACGATCTCCTCGCTGAAGCGCCCCGCATCCTGCGCGGCGACCGCCTTGCGGTGGCTTTCCACGGCGAACCGGTCCTGCTCCTCGCGCGTGACGCCCGCCTTTTCTGCCGTGTACTCGGCGTATTCGCCCATGTGGTTGGCGCCGAAGGAATCCCAGAGCCCATCGTGGATCATGCCGTCCACCATCGTCTGGTTGCCGGCCTTGATCCCGCCGCGCATGCCGTACACGTAGTGCGGCGCCGTGGACATCGACTCCTGGCCGCCGGCCACGATGCAGGCACGGTCCCCCGCGCGCACCGCCTGCGCGGCGAGCATGACGGCGCGGAGCCCCGAGCCGCAGACCTCGTTGACCGTGACGGCGGAAGTCGTGGCGGGCACGCCGGCCCCGATGAGCGCCTGGCGCGCGGGCGCCTGGCCGGAGCCCCCCTGGACGACCTGGCCCATGAAGACTTCCTGCACCTCGCTCGCCTGGAGCCCGGCGCGGCGGATCGCCTCGCGGATCGCGATGGCGCCGAGCTGCGGCGCGGAGAACGAGGAAAGACCGCCGAGGTACCGGCCGATGGGCGTCCGGACGGCGGAAACGATGACTGGGGTGGTCCTGTCACTCACGATGATGCCTGTCGCCTGGGTTGCTGATTTCGCTGAAAATAGGTCGCCGCGGTGGGGCTCCGGTAGGGCGGGCCGATGGCGCGGCAGGCCGTCAGAGGGCCCGCTCCCGCGCCTCGCGGAGCACCCGCTCGGTGAACTCCGCGAGCGGCATGACCTCCTGCTTCTTCCCCGCGCCACGCGCACGCACCGCGACGCTTTCCGCCTCGACCTCGCGCTGCCCGACGACCGCCATGTACGGGACCTTCTGCGTCTCGGCGTCCCGGATGCGGTAGTTCAGGGTTTCGCCCCGGTCGTCCACGTGCACGCGGATCCCGGCCTCCTTGAGGCGCCGTGCCATCGTCCGGGCGGCGTCGGCCTGGGCGTCGCTGATCGGGATGACGCGCACCTGCTCCGGGGCAAGCCAGACGGGAAACGCCCCGGCGAAGTGCTCGATCAGGTTGCCCGTGAACCGCTCGAGCGTGCCGTAGATCGCGCGGTGGATCATCACCGGTCGGTGGGGCCGGTTGTCCGGTCCCGTATACTCGAGCTCGAACCGCTCGGGGAGGTTGAAGTCGAGCTGGATCGTCGGCCCCTGCCAGGTGCGGCCGATCGCATCGCGGAACTTGATGTCGATCTTCGGGCCGTAGAACGCGCCGCCGCCCGCATCGACCCGGAACGGGATGCCCTTCCGCTCGAGCGCACGCTGGAGGATCGCCTCGGCCCGGTCCCACACCTCGTCGGAGCCGAGGCGCTCGGGGGGCCGCGTCGAGACCTCGAAGTCGAGCTCGAAGCCGAACGCCTGCCGCACCAGCCGGTCCACCTGGTCCAGGCACAGGAAGATCTCGTCCTCCACCTGGTCCATGGTGCAGAAGATGTGCGCATCGTCCATCGAGAGCCCGCGGACGCGGAGAAGGCCGTGCAGCGTGCCCGACCGCTCATTGCGGTAGACGTTGGCCACCTCCGACAGCCGGATGGGCAGATCGCGATAGCTCCGCTGCTGGCTCCGATAGATGAGGGCGTGCATCGGGCAGTTCATCGGCTTGACCCGATAGCGGACCGCTTCGTCCTCGCCCGCCCCGGCGGCCATCGGCGGGAACTGGTTCTCCGCGTAGAGCGGGAGATGTCCCGAGATGTGAAAGAGCTCCTCGCGCGTGATGTTGGGCGTGTACACGAGATCGTACCCGTTCCGGACGTTGTCGTCCTCGACGGCGCGTGAGAGCAGCCACTTGATCATGGCGCCCTTCGGGTGCCAGAAGACGAGCCCGGGGCCGACCACCTCCTGGATCGAGAAGAGGTCGAGCTGCTTCCCGATGACGCGATGGTCACGGCGCCGCGCCTCCTCGAGGCGGTGCAGGTACGCCTCGAGGTCCTCCTTCCTGAACCAGGCGGTCCCATAGATGCGCTGGAGCATCTGGCGCCGCTCGTCGCCGCGCCAGTAGGCGCCCGCCGCATGCAGGAGCTTGAAATGCCGGAGGCGCCCCGTGGACGGCACATGCGGCCCTCGGCAGAGGTCGACGAAGGGCCCGTCGGTGTAGACCGTGATCGTCTCGTCGTCGCCGAGCTCGGCGATGCGCTCGAGCTTGAGCGGGTCGTCGGCGAAGCGGCGGTTGGCCTCGTCCCGGCTCACGACTTCCCGCACGAACGGGAAGTCGCGCTGGGCCACCTCCGCCATCCTGGCCTCGAGGCGCTCGAGGTCCTCGGGCGTGAAGGGCCGGTCGACCTGGAAGTCGTAGTAGAAGCCGTCCTCGATGGGCGGCCCGAAACCGATGCCGGCACCCGGAAAGAGCTCGCGGACCGCGGTCGCGAGGATGTGCGCGGACGAGTGGCGGAGCACGTCGAGGGCGTCCGGGTCGCGCTCGGTGAGAATCGCGACCGGTGCGTCCGCCTCGATCGGCCGGTCGAGATCGCGGATCTCGCCGCCGACGCGGATGGCGAGCGCCGCCTTCGCGAGGCCCGGCCCGATGGACTCGGCGAGCTGGCGGCCGGTGACGCCGCGCGGAAGCTCGCGGACGCTCCCGTCCGGCAGCGTCAGTCGGAGCTGGCTCACGGGGCCCCGACCTCTCCGACGGGCACCGTCCCCGGCGCGAGCCAGAGAAAGAGCACCAGTCCTGCGACGATGAGCAGGGCCACGACGAGCCAGCGTGCGAGATCGGGCAGGGTCACCGAGACCCGCTCCTCCGCCATGCGAACGTCCTCTGCAGAGTAAGTGAAGGATTGCCTGCGCCCCGGCCTCGGGGCGTGTTAAACTTAACGCAGGCTTCCACCATTTGGCACGAGGAATCAGAGTGCGTCACGACGAACGACTCTCGCCGGCGCAGATCGCAGGATGGGGGGGACTCGGCCTCCTGACCGGCCTCGTCGTCGGCCTCGCGCTCAGCGCCTGGGCGGGAGACGTCAACCGGGAGCGGATCGGACGCGCCACGGAGCGGATCCGCCGCTCGGGGCCGACCCCCATGCCGACGCGGGGCGCCGCCGCGCGCGGGGCACGGAGCACCCTTTCCGCGAGCCCGGCGCTCCGCGGCCTGCCGATCGAAGTCCGGGCCATCGCGCCGGGCGTGATCGAGCTGCGCGGCTGGGTCGCCTCGCGCTCGCAGCGCGCGCTCGCGGCCCGCACGGTGCGGGCGTCCGGCGGCGTCGATCGCGTGATCAACAGCATCCTCGTCCGCGGCGAGGACGACCGCACCATCGAAGGAGCCCGCCCAGGCGACCAGTCCGCATGACCGCGCCCCTCGCACCCCAGTTCGACGCGCGCGCCATCGAGGGGCCGATCTACGAGCGCTGGCTCCGCTCCGGCCTCTTCTCCCCCCGGGCCGGCGCCGCTCCGTACGTCATCATGATGCCCCCGCCCAACGTGACGGCCAACCTGCACATGGGGCACGGGCTCAACGATACCATCCAGGATACGCTGGTCCGCTTCGAACGGATGCGCGGGCGGGCGGCGCTCTGGCTTCCCGGAACCGATCACGCCGGCATCGCGACGCAGAACGTGGTGGAGCGCGCCATCGCGCGCGAAGGGCTCACCCGTTTCGACCTCGGGCGCGAGGCGTTCGAGGCGCGGGTCCGCAGCTACGTCGCCGACACGGGCGCCACCATCCTGCAGCAGATCCGGGCGATCGGCGCGAGCTGCGACTGGTCCCGCACCTACTTCACGCTCGACGAGGGCCTCTCGCGCGCGGTGCGGGAAGCGTTCGTGCGGCTGTACGAGAAGGGCCTCGTCTACCGCGGCCACTACATCATCAACTGGTGCCCGCGCTGCCTCACGGCCCTGTCGAACGAAGAGGCGGAGAAGGAGGAGACCGCCGGCAGCCTCTGGCACATCCGCTATCCGCTCGAGGCGGGCGGCCACCTGGTCGTCGCGACGACGCGCCCCGAGACGATGCTCGGCGATACGGGCGTCGCGGTGCACCCGAAGGACCGCCGCTACCGGAAGCTCGTGGGATCCACCGTCCTCCTTCCCCTCGCGGACCGGCGGATCCCGGTCGTGGCCGACGAGGCGGTGGATCCGGAGTTCGGATCGGGAGCGGTCAAGGTGACGCCGGCGCACGATCCGACCGACTTCGAGATCGGGAAGCGCGCCGGCCTCGAGTCGATCGACATCATGACGCCCGAGGCGCGGATGGCGGAGACCGTGCCGGAGCGCTTCCGCGGCCTCGACCGCTTCGAGGCCCGGCGGCGCGTCGTCGAGGAGCTCGACGCGCTCGGCCTCCTCGAGCGCGTCGAGCCGCACCAGCACGGGGTCGGCCACTGCTACCGGTGCGACACGGTCGTGGAGCCGCGGCTCTCCGAGCAGTGGTTCGTGCGGATGGCCCCGCTCGCGAAGCCCGCCCTCGACGCCTGGCGGAGCGGGACGCTCCGCTTCATCCCCGAGCGGCGCGGCGACGAGTACGCGATGTGGATGGAGAACATCCGCGACTGGGTCATTTCGCGGCAGCTCTGGTGGGGGCACCGGATTCCGGTCTGGTACTGCGAAGGCGGCTGCGGCCGCACGAGCGTGAGCCGCACCGATCTCGAGGCCTGCCCCGGCTGCGGCGGTGCCGTGCGCCAGGACGACGACGTCCTCGACACCTGGTTCTCCTCGTGGCTCGTGCCCTTCTCGTCGCTCGGCTGGCCCGACGAGACACCCGACCTCGCGGCCTACTATCCCGGTCACGCGCTCGTCACCGCGCCCGAGATCCTCTTCTTCTGGGTGGCGCGGATGGTGATGGCCGGGATCGAGTTCCGCGGTGAGGTCCCGTTCACCGACGTCTACCTCCACGGCACGGTGCGGGACACGCAGCATCGCAAGATGTCGAAATCGCTTGGAAACGGCATCGACCCGCTCGAGGTGGTGGACCGGTTCGGCGCCGATGCGCTCCGGTACACCGCCGTTTCCGGCATGTCGGTCGGCACCGATCTCATCCTCGACCCGGCCGATCTCGACACCTCGTTCGCGGCCGGACGGAATTTCGCGAACAAGCTCTGGAATGCGGGGCGGTTCATCCTGTCGAACCTCGACGGCCCGGTCCGCCCGCTCGCCGGCGCGACGAACGCCGTCCGCCGCGAGGAGCTCACGCTCGCCGACCGGTGGATCATCGCCCGGTGCGAAGCGGCCGTCGTCGAAGCGACGGAAGCCTACGAGCGCTATCGCCTCAACGACGCCGCGGGCGCGGTGTACCGCTTCGTCTGGAGCGACCTCGCGGACTGGTACATCGAGCAGATCAAGCCGCGGCTCTACGGCGACGTGCCGGGCGGCGACGTGGCGCGGGCCGTGGTGGCGCAGACGTTCGACATCGCGCTCCGCCTGCTCCATCCGGTCATGCCGTTCATCACCGAGGAGCTCTGGGGACGGATCCCGGGCCGGCGCCCCGGAGCGCTCCTCGCGGGGGCGCGCTGGCCGCGGAGCGACGCGCGCGCGCGCGACGACGAGGCCGTGACCGGCTTCGGGCTGGTGCAGGAGCTCGTGAGCGCCATACGCATCGTGCGCGGCGAGTACGGGATCCCCCCCGGCCAGGCGATCCGCGCATCCGTGACCAACCTCTCGCGGCCGGCACGCCGCGCACTCGAGGCGGAGCGCGGCACCGTCGAGCGCCTCGCGAAGCTCGCGGCGCTCGAGCTCGACGTCGCGCCCGAGGGCGCGGGCGGGCATGCGGTGCTGAGCGACGGCAGCGCCGTCTTCGTGCCGCTCGGCGACGCGATCGACCTCGAGCGCGAGTGCGCCCGCCTCGCTGCCGAGATCGCACGGCTCGACGGGCTCGTCGGGGGGCAGGAGCGGAAGCTGGCCAACGCGCAGTTCGTGGCGCGCGCGCCGGCCGCCGTCGTGGAGGGCGAGCGGCAGAAGCTCGGGACCTGGAAGGAGCAGGCCGCGGTCCTCCGCTCGAAGCGCGAGCTGCTCGGGTGCGGCGCATGAGCACGCGACTCGCGACGGGCGCCGCGCTCGTGCTCCTCGTCGCCTGCGCCCGGATCGAGCCGCCGCCCGGCGGCCCGCCGGATACCGCCCCGCCCCGGCTCGAGTCGATCGCGCCGGAGCCGCTCGCCGTGGTCCCCGGCTTCGACGGCGAGGTCGAATTCCGGTTCAGCGAGGTCATCTCCGAGGGCACCACGGCCAATCTCGGCACCGGCATGGGCGATCTCGAGCGCCTCGTCGTCCTCTCGCCGACGACGCGCGTCCCGGAGGTGCGCTGGCGGCGCGACCGCATCACCGTCCGGCCGCGGGAGGGCTGGCGGCCCAACACCGTTTATCGCGTCGAGCTCCTTCCCGGCGTCTCCGACCTCCGCAACAACCGCGGCGTCGAGGTCGGGGGCGTGGTCACCTTCTCGACGGGCGGCCCGATCCCGACCGATACGCTGCGCGGCCGGGCCTGGGACTGGACGACCGGCCGTCCGGCGATCGGCGCCCTCGTCGAGGCCGCGCTCCTCCCCGACACGCTCGTCTACCGATTCGTGACCGACTCGGCCGGCGGATTCGCCGCCGGGCCGCTCCCGCCGGGGACCTACCACGTGACGGCGGCGCTCGATCCCGAGCGCGACCGGCGGCGCACCGGCCGCGAGGCGTTCGACAGCGTGAGCGTGGCCATCGCCGAGGCCGACTCGCTCGAGCTCTGGCTCTTCCCCCACGATACGACGGCGCCCCGCCTCGCAGAGCTCGCGGTGGCCGACTCGATGGCCATCCGGCTCCGGTTCTCGCAGATGCTCGATCCGGGCCAGCCGCTCGACAGCCTGTCGGTATCCCTCCGTGCGCTTCCCGATTCGGCGCCGGTCGCGGTCCGCGGCGTCGTCACGCCGGCCGAGTTCGACAGCCTGGCGCGCGCGCGCGCGGCAGCCCCGGCAGATACTGCCGCCGCGGGCGATTCGATTCCCCGGCCGGTGGACACGGCGCGCGTCGCCGCCGACTCCGCGCGTGCGGCCGCCGACTCGGCACGAAAGCCCGCCGCGGCCGCGCCAATGCCTTCCCGGCTGCCGCTCAGTGACCGCCTCGTGCTCCGCACCGAAGCGCCGCTCGTCACGGGCCGGAGCTATGTCGTCGAGATCCGCGGGATCCGCAATGCGAGCGGCGTGGCCGGGAACGCCACCGGCGTCATCGAGGTGCGCGCGCCGGAGCGTCCCGCCGCGCCGCCGGGCGCCCCGGCCGTGTCGCCACCTTCCGACTCGACGGCCGCTCCCGTGAAGAAATGAGCGATCCCCGGCGCCTGCTCCCCTCGGTGAACGAGCTGCTCGAAGATCCGCAGGTGGAGGCCCTGCTCGCCCACGCCCCTCGTCCCGCGGTCGTCGCCGCCGCGCGAGGGGCGCTCGCTTCCGCGCGCCGGGGCCGCGCGGGCATCCCGGAGAGCTGGGCCGCCGAGATCGAGGACCGTCTCTCCGCCGCGCTCGTGCCGTCGCTCCGGCCGGTGATCAACGCGACGGGGGTCGTGCTCCACACCAACCTTGGCCGGGCTCCCCTCGCGGATGCGGCCGTCCGCGCGATCGCGGAGGTGGCGGGCAGCTATTCGACCCTCGAGCTGGACCTGCACGCGGGCACGCGCGGCGAGCGGGCCGATCACGTGCGCGCGGGCCTCGCCGCCCTTGCCGGCGCCGACGACGCGCTCGCGGTCAACAATGCCGCGGGCGGGCTCGTGCTCGCCGTCAATGCGCTCGCCGCCGGGCGGAGCGTCGCGGTCTCGCGCGGCGAGCTGATCGAGATCGGCGGCTCCTTCCGCATCCCCGAGATCCTCGAACGGAGCGGCGCGCGCCTTCACGAGGTCGGCACGACCAACCGGACCCACCTCCGCGATTACGACGAAGCGCTCTCGGCCGGCGTCGCCGCGATCCTGATCGTGCATCGCTCGAATTTCTCGCAGCGAGGCTTCGTGTCGTCCCCCGATCCTCGCGAGGTGGCGGCACTGGCACGGGAGCGCGGGATACCGGTGGTCTACGACGTGGGAGGCGGGCTCGCGGTCGATCTCGCGGCGTACGGGCTCACCGGTGAGCCGACGGTTCAGGACGCAGTGGCGAGCGGCGCGGAGCTCGTGGTCTTCAGCGGGGACAAGCTGTTCGGCGGGCCGCAGGCGGGCATCGTCGCAGGCCGGGCCGCGATGGTGGACGCCTGCCGGAGGAATCCGCTTGCCCGGGCGCTCCGGCCGGACCGGCTCACCCTGGCCGCGCTCTCGGCGACGGCCGAGCTCTATCGGTCACCGGAGACCGCCATCCGCGACATTCCCGTGCTCGCGATGCTCAGCGCGGCGCCCGCATCGCTTCGCGAACGCGCACAGGCGCTCGCCGCGCTCGCACCGCGCGAGCTGGCGCCGTCGGTCGAGGCGAGTCATTCCGCGGTCGGCGGCGGAGCGTTTCCCGATGCGGAGCTTCCGACCACCGTGGTGTCGCTCGATCCCGGGCCGCTCGGCGCGGCAGGACTCGCCCTGCGGCTCCGGCTCGGGACTCCCGCGGTCATTTCACGTGTCGAGAGCGGCCGCGTGATGCTCGATCCTCGCACCATCCTCGGGCCGGTCGAGCCGGTCGCGGAGGCCTTGCGCGCGGCGCTCGCCGATTAGCGCAGGAAAGCGTTGACCGGGATGCACATGAGCACGCTCCCGGAGCCGCAGCCCCGGGAGCGTGCTCGCGAGGGCGCCGAGCCGCGCCCCCGTGATCGTCAGTAGGTAAACGTGATGATCTCCGACTGTGCGCCGGAAGTCGCCCCGACGAAACTGCCGCTCAGGATGCGGGGCTCCTGCCCCTCGACCTGGACCGTGACGACGTAATCGCTCCGTGGCACGCCGCAGTCAGACCAGTATTCGACATACACCTGGTACTCTCCGCTCGGCGCTCCACCCTGCGGCCAGACGATGTTCTCGTTGTTCGTGTTGTCGATGTTGCAGGCGGCGTTCGAGTCGAGGTCGAGCGTTCCGCCGCTCGCCGACGTGAGATTGCCGAAGAAGACCTCTTCCCCGCTCGGGTCGATGACATGGAGGTCCACGTCGCTCGCCCCGGTCCACGAAACGCTCACCTGGACGTCGCCGTTGCCGACGCGGAAGACGCGGAGGCTCTGGGACGCGTAGGCCCCGACGGTGCCACCCGTTCCGACCCCGTAGCGCACCCGGATCGTGCCTTCGGTGGCCTGTCGGGCCACGCCGAGCACCACGTCACTCGCGCTCACGCCGGCCGGAAGCGTGAGCTCCCAGTAGTCGTCCGCGCCCTGCACATAGACGATGACGGTCGTGAACTCCGCAGCCGCCGACACCGCCACCTGCGCGCTTCCACCGTTGACGGCCGTCGCTGCCTCGGGAACCGCCGGGGCCTCGGACGCGCCCGCCACGGGCGGTGGGCCCTCGCGAAGCACCGCACCGATCTCGCCATTGGAGGTGCTGACGCGGGGGATGTAATCGGTGACCGACATCGCGGGGCCGAGCTGCTGCGGCGCCTCGCAGGCGGCGATCAGGACGCCGGCGACGACCGCGCGAACTCCCCGCGGGAGGAGCTGACTGAGCGTGCGCATCGTGCGATTCCTCAAGAGGTTGGACGGATGTCGCTCCGCATGGGGTGCAACGAGCGTACCACGTCCCCGCGGGCCCCTGCCGACCGATCCAAGTCTTGTGTCGGCAACACTTTTCGTCATCGCAGCCGGGCTCGCGCCACCGCGCAGTTTCATGCATTCCGCGAGCGCTATGCGAATCCGGATGGCCCCGTTAGCTTTGCGGCCATGTCGATGCGGGTGGCGGTCTGCGTCTCGGGCGGCGGCAGCAACCTGGGCGCGCTGCTGGAGGCGTTCGGGGCCGGGGACGAGGTGGTGATCGCGCTCGTGGTGAGCAACCGCGCCGACTCGGCCGCGCTCGAGCGCGCGCGCGCGCGGGGCGTGCCCGCCGTGGTCCTGCAGGATCCTGCCAATGCTGCCGAATGGACCGGGCACCTCGACGCGCACGCGATCGAGCTCATCGTGCTTGCGGGGTACCTGAAGCTCGTGCCGCGCGAGGTGATCGCGCACTGGCGCGGGCGCATCGTGAACGTCCACCCGGGCCCGCTGCCCCGATTCGGCGGCAAGGGGATGTACGGGCTCCGGGTGCACGAGGCCGTGCTCGCGGCCGGCCTCGCCGAGTCGGCCGCCACCGTGCACCTCGTGGACGAGGAATTCGACCGCGGGCCGGTGCTCGCCACGGCGAGCGTGCCGGTCGAGCCGGGAGATACCCCCGAATCGCTCGGCCGTCGCGTCCTCGCGGCGGAGCACCGGCTCCTGCCGGCGGTCGTGCGTGCCGCGGCGCGCGCCGGACGTCCCGTGCCGCTGCCCGAACCGATCGAGCACACCTGAAAGGAATGCCATGCCGAGGGCACTGATCTCCGTCAGCGACAAGCGCGGCATCGTCCCCTTTGCCCAGGGACTCGCCGCGCTCGGCTGGGAGATCATCTCGACCGGCGGCACGGCGGCGGCGCTGCGCGCCGGCGGGCTCGCGGTCACGAGCGTGGACGACGTCACCGGCTTTCCCGAGATCCTCGACGGCCGGGTCAAGACGCTGCATCCGAAGATCCACGGTGGCCTGCTGGCGCGCCGTGGCGTGCCCGCGCACGATTCGGCGCTCGAGGCGCACGGCATCGCGCCGATCGACCTCGTCGCCGTGAACCTCTATCCGTTCCAGGCCACGATCGCGCAGACCGGCGTGAGCTACGAGGACGCGATCGAGAACATCGACGTCGGCGGACCGTCGATGCTCCGGTCGGCCGCCAAGAATCACGAGGCCGTGATCGCCGTCGTCGACCCGACCGACTACGGCCAGGTCCTGGCCCTGCTCCGCGCGGGCCCCGTGCCGCTCGAGGTCCGGCGCGAGCTCGCGGCGAAGGTCTTCGCGCATACCGCGGATTACGACGCGACGATCGCGCGGTACCTGACGCCGCGGAGCGATGCCCTTCCCAACCGCATCGGCGTCGCCATGGAGCTCATGCAGCCGCTCCGCTATGGCGAGAACCCGGGACAGCGCGCCGCGCTCTACGTCTCGGAAGAGCCACGGGGCATGCGGGACCTCGCGCAGCGCCAGGGGAAGGAGCTCTCGTTCAACAACATCCTGGACGTGGACGCGGCGATGGCCGCCGTCGCCGCCTGGGACAAGCGGCCGGCCTGCGCCATCATCAAGCACACGACGCCCTGCGGCATCGCCATCGGCGTGTCGGCGGCGGACGCCTTCGACAAGGCGCGGCGCACCGACCCGGTGAGCGCCTTCGGCTCGGTGATCGCGTTCAATACG